>NZ_VJZP01000047.1 GCF_007097265.1 Flavobacterium gawalongense
TGCAAAATCCGTTCAATCCGTGTTATCTGTGTGCCATATTTTATCCTTTGGAACATATTGCGGACTGTCATAAAATAAAAAGTAGTTTGATAATTCTAAGGGATAATACAGAATCCAATCGAAAAGGTGTTGGAGAATAAATAATCTGGAAAAGATCAAAAGCTAAAAAAATAAAAGCGAGTCCATTTAAATAGTTGTATTTGTAAAAATTGAACAGGATTTTAAATCATTTTATTTTGTCTGTAAAGCACAGCTTCCATTAGATTTATAAAGTAATCAAGGCAATAAATAAATGCGTTTATAAATTTTTGTTAATACTAGTAAGGAAACTTGTATTATGTAATTGAATTGTTATTTTTGTTCGTTTTAAGTTTAAAGAAATGTAAGTAATTGTATTGTGAATTCAATTCGTTTCTTGATTCTTAAAGTGTATATTTGGCCAAAATTAAAAAGGTCTTATCAAAACAGATTTGAAGACAGAAAAATAACGATAGTTTACGATAAAAATAAATTTAAAAAATGCCATTAAAAACAATACAAATGAGATTCATAAATAATAAAATTGTACTTACTTTTTGTTTTATGTTTTTTTTAAGTGCTATTATGAGTGCTCAGGAGATCATAAAAGACAGTGCAGTTGTTACTGTTGTTAAAACATCATCTAATCAAAAATTAAAAATTGACGGTGTTATTGCTACAGTTGGTGATTACATCATATTAGATTCAGATATTGATAAATCTTATTTGGAAATTTCAAGTCAAGGTGGTTCTGTAAAAGATATTACAAGATGCCAGATGTTAGGAAAATTACTGGAAGATAAATTGTATGCGCATCAAGCGATACAAGACAGTATCAAGGTAACGGATTCTGAAGTTAAAAGCATGATGGACGATCGATTGAACTATATGGCAGAGCAATTAGGATCTATGGATAAAGTGGTGAAGTATTACAAGAAAAATTCTGAAGAAGAATTCAGAACTTATTTCTTTGATATTTTGAAAGAACAGAGGCTTACTTCAGAAATGATGAAGAAGATTATTGATGAAGTAGAAATTACGCCTGAAGAAGTGCGTAATTTTTTCAAAACAATACCCGTAGCTGAGCTTCCTCTTTTTGGTGCCGAAATGGAAGTAGCGCAAATTGTGATTACTCCTAAAGTTTCTGATGCAGAGAAACAGAAAGTGATAGACAAACTCAATGGTTTCAAAAAAGAAATTCAAGAAGGTTCCAGTTTTGCCACAAAAGCAGTTTTGTATTCACAAGATCCAGGCTCGAGAGCAACAGGCGGTTTTTATAAAATGAATCGTAAAACGCCATTCGTAAAAGAATTTAAAGATGTAGCTTTTGGTCTTGCCGAAGGAGAAATATCAGCTCCTTTTGAAACGGATTTTGGGTATCACATTATATATGTAGAAAAAATAAAAGGACAAGAAATAGAATTGCGTCATATTTTATTGACTCCAGCTGTGTCTGAAGAATCGTTGAACGAGGCGAAAGAAAAAATTGCTTTAATTCGAAAAAGAATTGTGGATAAGGAAATCACTTTTGCGGAAGCAGCAAGAACGTTATCTGACGAAAAAGAAACCAGAGCAAACGGTGGAGCTTTAATCAATCCAAAAACACAAGATGCCCGTTTTGAATTAACAAAAATGGATCCTAGTTTATACAGCCAGGTTTCAAATTTGAAAGAAAATGAAATTTCAGCGCCATTCATGGAAGATGAGCAAGGAAAGAAAAAATTCAAGATGGTTGCCATAACTAATAGAATAAATGAGCATACTGCTGATTATGCTAAGGATTACATCAAAATAAAAGACTTGGCATTGAAAGAAAAACAAATCAAAGCCATCGGAAAATGGTTTGATGAGAAAATTAAAGAAACCTACATTAAAATTATAGGGGAATACAGAGATTGTACTTTTACAAACAACTGGTTAAAAAAATAATTTTTATAAAATAAATAAAAAGAGTTAGCTTTATGAATTCATAAAGCTAACTCTTTTTAATTTAAAATACATTTCAAAATGTCTGACGTAGCAGCAATACATAATTTAGTTCAAAAACGAAATGAACTAAAAAACGAAATAGCAAAAATCATTGTAGGACAGGATGCAGTGGTGGATCAAATTTTGCTTTGTATTTTTTCTGGTGGTCATGCTTTGTTGGTAGGAGTTCCTGGGTTAGCGAAAACATTAATGGTAAATACTTTGGCGCAAGCCTTGGGTCTAGATTTCAAAAGAATTCAGTTTACTCCGGATTTGATGCCATCGGATATTTTGGGGAGTGAAATATTAGATGAAAGCCGAAAATTTAAATTTATAAAAGGACCCGTTTTTTCGAATATTATTCTGGCAGACGAAATCAACAGGACGCCGCCCAAAACGCAGGCAGCTTTACTTGAAGCCATGCAGGAGCGTTCCGTTACCATTGCAGGGGAAAACTACAAATTAGATTTGCCGTATTTTGTTTTGGCAACTCAAAATCCTATCGAGCAGGAAGGAACTTATCCTTTGCCTGAAGCGCAGTTGGACCGATTCATGTTTGCTATAAAACTCGAATATCCTTCTTTTTTAGAAGAAGTGCAAGTGGTAAAGCGTACGACTTCCGATTTGAACAATACGATAAATCCGTTGTTTACGGCACAGGAAATTACCGACTTCCAACATTTGATTCGTAGGATTCCTGTCGCTGATAATGTTATAGAATATGCGGTAACGCTGGTAAGTAAAACACGACCGGATAATCCGCTGTCCAATGAATTTGTAAAAAACTATCTGGATTGGGGAGCTGGACCAAGGGCTTCACAAAATTTAATTTTGGCTGCCAAAGCCAATGCCGCTTTCAACGGAAAGTTTTCACCGGATATCGAAGATGTAAAAGCCGTGGCAACAGGGATTTTGCGTCATAGAATTATCAAAAATTACAAAGCTGATGCGGAAGGAATTACCGAAGAAATGATTATAGATAAATTGATGTAAGTATTTGTTTTTTTACATGTAATTTGTTTTTTTGATGATTGCAAAATCACATATTTAGTATTGTAATTTCAGAATTGAAGCAAACGAATCAAAAACGGGTCAATTTTTTTGTCTTGTTAAGTGGTAATTAGATAAATAATCATAGGGATACTTAGAATTTTTTAATAAAAATCACATAATTTCATTTATTTGTAATTATAGTGTTTCAGTTCGTATCTTCTGCTAAATTCTTTTTAATTCTCATCATAAATTCTTTAAATTTGCACCACAAATAAATAAAAAAAACTAATATTATGGCTTTTTTATTTTGAAATAATCAAGGAAATCTGCCATACAACATTGAAAAGACATCATTATGAACACTTATAACGATTACATCAAGGAGATCGAAGAACGAAAAATTCAGGGACTTCACCCGAAGCCAATTGATGGTGCCGAATTGTTAAGCGAAATCATTGCGCAAATTAAAGATTTAGATAACGAATATCGAGAGGATTCTCTTAATTTTTTTATTTACAACACTATACCTGGAACTACTAGTGCAGCTGGTGAGAAAGCTAAATTTTTAAAGGAGATCATTCTTGGTGAATCTGTAGTGAAAGAAATTACACCTGCTTTTGCTTTTGAGTTATTATCACACATGAAGGGTGGGCCTTCGATTGAGGTGTTGCTTGATTTAGCTTTAGGTAATGATGTTGCTATTGCAAAAGAAGCTGCGAAGGTTCTTAAAACACAAGTTTACCTTTACGAGGCGGATACAAATTCTTTAGTGGAGGCATTCAAAAACAATAACGAAATCGCTAAAGAGATTCTAGAAAGTTACGCACGGGCTGAGTTCTTTACAAAACTGCCAGAAGTAGCTGACGAAATTAAAGTTGTTACTTATATTGCTGGTGAGGGAGATATTTCGACTGATTTGCTCTCTCCAGGTAACCAAGCTCACTCGCGATCTGATCGTGAACTTCATGGTAAATGTATGATTTCTCCTCAAGCACAAGAGGAAATAAAGGCACTTCAAGCACAACATCCAGACAAAAGCGTGATGTTGATTGCTGAAAAAGGTACTATGGGTGTGGGTTCATCAAGAATGTCAGGTGTAAATAACGTGGCTCTTTGGACTGGTAAACAAGCAAGTCCTTATGTTCCATTTGTTAATTTTGCTCCGATTGTTGCAGGAACAAATGGTATTTCTCCAATTTTCCTTACAACTGTTGATGTTACTGGTGGTATTGGTCTTGATCTTAAAAACTGGGTAAAAAAACTGGATGAAAATGGTGATCCTGTTCGCAATGAAAGTGGTGACCCTATTCTCGAGGAAGCCTACTCTGTTGCTACTGGCACTGTTCTTACAATCAATATAAAGGAAAAGAAACTTTATAATGGCGACAAAGAGCTGATTGATATTTCTAAGGCATTTACTCCTCAGAAAATGGAATTTATAAAGGCTGGTGGGTCATACGCTATTGTATTTGGTAAAAAGCTCCAGACATTCGCTGCGAAGGTTCTAGGCATCGATCCTCCTCTTGTATTTGCTCCATCAAAGGAGATTTCTCATGAGGGACAAGGTCTTACTGCAGTAGAAAAAATATTCAATAGAAACGCTGTTGGTACGACTCCGGGTAAAGTGTTACACGCTGGTTCGGATGTTCGTGTAGAAGTTAATATCGTAGGTTCACAGGATACCACTGGTCTTATGACTGCTCAAGAATTGGAATCTATGGCTGCTACGGTAATTTCGCCAATCGTTGACGGTGCATACCAATCTGGTTGTCACACTGCTTCAGTATGGGATAAGAAAGCTCAGGCTAACATTCCAAAACTGATGAAATTTATGAACGACTTCGGTTTGATCACTGCTCGTGACCCGAAAGGTGTTTATCACTCAATGACTGATGTAATTCACAAAGTACTTAATGATATTACTGTAAACGAGTGGGCTATCATCATCGGTGGTGACTCTCATACAAGAATGTCTAAAGGTGTTGCTTTTGGTGCTGACTCAGGAACAGTTGCTCTTGCACTTGCTACTGGTGAAGCTTCAATGCCAATTCCTGAATCAGTGAAGGTGACGTTCAAAGGAGATATGAAGGGTTATATGGATTTCCGTGATGTGGTTCATGCTACACAAGCTCAGATGCTTCAGAAGTTTGGAGGAGAGAACGTATTTCAAGGTAAAATCATTGAGGTTCACCTTGGAACTCTTAATGCTGACCAAGCATTTACGTTTACTGACTGGACTGCAGAAATGAAGGCAAAAGCTTCTATCTGTATTTCTGAAGATGATACCTTGATTGAATCACTAGAGATTGCGAAGAGTAGAATCCAGATCATGATTGATAAGGGTATGGATAATGCTACACAAGTACTGAAGGGATTGATTAATATAGCTGATAAGAGAATCGCCGAGATTAAATCAGGTGAGAAACCAGCTCTGACTCCAGATGCAAATGCGAAGTATTTCGCTGAAGTTGTTGTTGATCTTGATCAGATTGCTGAACCAATGATTGCTGATCCTGACGTGAATAATATTGATGTTTCTAAACGATATACTCACGACACCATCAGACCTCTATCTTTCTATGGAGGAGATAAAAAAGTTGATCTTGGATTTATTGGTTCTTGTATGGTTCACAAGGGAGATATGAAAATCCTTGCTCAAATGCTTAAGAACATTGAAGACCAAAAAGGTAAGGTAGAGTTTCTAGCACCGCTTGTAGTAGCACCACCTACTTATAATATCGTAGATGAACTTAAAGCTGAAGGTGACTGGGAAGTTTTACAGAAATACTCTGGTTTCGAATTCGACGATAATGTTCCTAAAGCTGCTGCACGTACAGAATATGAAAACATGCTATATCTAGAGCGCCCGGGATGTAACCTTTGCATGGGTAATCAGGAAAAAGCATCTAAAGGAGATACAGTGATAGCAACTTCAACTCGTCTTTTCCAAGGAAGAGTAGTAGAAGATTCTGCGAGTAAAAAGGGAGAGTCATTGCTTTCATCTACACCGGTTGTGGTTCTGTCAACAATTCTTGGTAGAACTCCTACAATAGAGGAATATAAAACGGCAGTGGAAGGTATCAATCTGACTAAATTTGCACCTCCTCATAAGTTGTTAATAAAATAATCACATGATTCGTTAATCATAATTCAAAAGCCCTAGTTCATAAACTCGGGCTTTTTTTTTATTGGTACTCAATTTTTTTGTATCTTGTGATGTTTTAAATAGAATAAATAATCAATTATATAAATCTTATGGCTTTTGATATTGAAATGATTGAAAAAGTGTACGCAAATATGACATCTCGTGTTGATAAAGCACGTGAGATAGTTGGTCGTCCACTTACTTTAACAGAGAAAATTTTATATAACCACCTTTGGGATGGAACTCCATCTAAAGCTTTTGCAAAAGGTGTTGATTATGTTGATTTTGCTCCAGACAGAGTTGCTTGTCAAGATGCAACAGCTCAAATGGCATTATTGCAATTTATGCATGCAGGAAAGAAAACAGTTGCAGTTCCTACAACGGTTCACTGTGATCACTTGATTCAAGCAAAAGTTGGAGCTTCAAGCGATTTAGCTGTAGCGAACACACAATCAAAAGAAGTTTTTGATTTTCTTTCTTCAGTTTCTAATAAATATGGAATTGGTTTTTGGAAACCAGGTTCAGGAATTATTCACCAAATCGTTTTGGAGAATTATGCATTCCCTGGAGGTTTGATGATTGGAACCGATTCACATACTGTAAATGCAGGTGGATTAGGGATGCTAGCAATTGGTGTTGGTGGAGCTGATGCAGTAGATGTAATGTCAGGAATGTCATGGGAATTAAAATTTCCAAAATTAATAGGTGTAAAATTAACTGGAAAACTTTCTGGTTGGACTGCACCAAAAGATGTTATCCTTAAAGTAGCTGATATTCTTACTGTAAAAGGTGGAACGGGAGCTATTGTTGAATATTTTGGAGAAGGAGCTACTTCAATGTCATGTACTGGAAAAGGAACTATTTGTAATATGGGAGCCGAAATTGGTGCGACCACTTCTACATTTGGTTATGACGAGTCGATGAGAAGATACCTTTCTGCAACTGGTCGTCAAGATGTAGTAGATGCTGCTGATAAGGTAGCTTCTTACTTAACTGCCGATCCTGAAGTGTATGCAAATCCAGAAACGTATTTTGATCAAGTTATCGAAATTAACCTTTCTGAATTAGAGCCACACATCAATGGTCCTTTTACTCCAGACAGAGGTACACCAGTTTCTAAAATGAAAGCAGAAGCTGCTGCTAATGGATGGCCAATTAAAGTAGAATGGGGATTAATCGGTTCTTGTACAAACTCTTCTTACGAAGATATGGCTCGAGCGGCGTCTATCGTGAATCAAGCTGTTGAATTAGGAATTAGCCCAAAAGCTGAATTTGGAATTAACCCAGGTTCTGAACAAATTAGATATACAATCGAAAGAGACGGAATCATCGCTACTTTCGAAAAAATGGGAACCAAAGTATTTACAAATGCTTGTGGACCATGTATCGGACAATGGGATAGAGCAGGAGCAGATAAAGGAGAGAAAAATACAATCGTTCACTCTTTTAACCGTAATTTCTCTAAACGTGCGGATGGTAACCCAAATACACATGCTTTTGTAACTTCACCAGAAATGGTTGCTGCATTAGCAATTTCGGGTCGTTTGGATTTCAATCCTTTGACAGATACTTTGATTAACGATAAAGGTGAAGAAGTAAAATTAAGCGCTCCTTTTGGTGATGAATTACCTAAAAAAGGATTTGCTGTGGAAGATGCAGGTTTTCAAGCACCGGCTGCTGATGGATCAGGAGTTCAAATTGCAGTTAGCGAAACTTCAGATCGTTTGCAATTATTGGCACCATTCCAACCTTGGGACGGTAAAAATATTTCAGGAGCTAAATTATTGATTAAAGCTTTCGGAAAATGTACTACAGACCATATCTCTATGGCTGGTCCATGGTTGCGTTTCCGTGGTCACTTAGATAACATTTCAAATAATATGTTGATTGGAGCAGTTAATGCTTTTAATGATAAAACCAACTCGGTTAAAAACCAATTGACTGGTATGTACGATGCGGTTCCTGCAGTAGCACGTGCTTACAAAGCGGCTGGAGTTCCATCTATTGTTGTGGGAGATCACAATTATGGAGAAGGATCTTCTAGAGAGCACGCTGCTATGGAGCCTCGTTTCTTAGGTGTTCAAGCAGTATTGGTAAAATCATTTGCTCGTATTCACGAAACAAACCTTAAAAAACAAGGTCTTTTAGGATTAACATTTGCTACCGAAGCAGATTACGATAAAATCCAAGAAGATGATAGTATCAACATCACAGATTTAGTAGATTTTGCTCCGGGAAAACCTTTAACGTTAGAGTTCGTTCATGCGGATGGGACTAAAGATATTATCTTGGCAAACCATACGTACAACGAAGGACAAATTGGTTGGTTCGTTGCTGGTTCAGCATTAAACTTGATTGCTGCTGCTGGAAAAGCATAAGTAAATTAAATATTTATATTCAAAACTCTCAAGGTAACTTGGGAGTTTTTTGTTTTATGGGGATTTTCTTCGAAGAACGAGATTTCTCATCTGAGGCCATATTAACTTGAAGTTAAAATATTGATAATAAGTTATTTAAGATTTAAGGTGATTGCGTTATTTTGTATCTTTAGTCAATATTAATTTTAAATCCAATTGCAATGAGAATGTTAGTTAATGTTATCTTTCCTATTGAGCCTTTCAACTCAATGGCTAGAAATGGTACAGCTGGCGAAATCATCAGTCGAGTGATTGATGATATCAAACCAGAGAGTATTTATTTTTCCGAACAAGATGGTCATCGAGGTGCTATTATGGTAGTTGAAGTTTCTGATGCCTCTGCTATTCCATCTATTGCTGAACCTTGGTTTTTAAATTTTGAAGCCAATTGCGAATTTAGGATAGCGATGACTCCTGATGATTTAATGCGGGCTAACCTCGCTAAACTTGCTGAAAAGTGGAGTGATGTTCACGTAGTATAAAGAAAGTGAGAGAATTAAGAGCACCACTTCATATGAAATGAGGTGGTTTTTTTATGTATAGATAAATAAGAAAATGAAGCGAGTATTTTGATTGTTATGATAACGTCGTCGACCACTTCCGAGACGCCATTTACCCAGTTGCATAACATATTAAAATATGTCCGAACTCCTTTTTATTACTGAATACTTTTTTTGGAGCTATTTCCTGCTGACCGTTTCAAGCTTTTTCGCGCCATTGCTTTTTTCCAAGATAAAAAAAAGGAGCTTTCGTTGGGAGGGCACTGAAAAAGTATCTCTTTTTAGTAATTAGACATTTTAAGGCGATTAAGGAAAATTCGAGTTTTGCTTAAGTACTTCATTTTCAGGATAAAAAAAAGAGTAGAAAATCTTATTTTTCTACTCTTTTAATGAAATCTAATTCTTTAAGGACTTTTTCAGTGCCCTCTCCGTTGGTCGCTCTTTTTTCTCAGGAAAAAATGCAATTCCACTTCAAAAGGCTTTCCAGTTTCATCAGGGCTAGAAATCGGGAACAGGAATTTCTTTAGATCTTGCGATTTTTTAAAAAAGAAAAAATAGAGCTATTTTATAAAAAATGTAATTTTTTGTTCTAAAAAGAGCTGAAAAATGCTGAAAAATATGCGTTTTTGTTTTTTAACACGTTAAAATCAAAAAAAAATATGGTTTTTTTAATTTTATAACTTAAATTAGCTTTTTTGTAGATAAATTTTTCAACGAAGCTTTTTTTTGATTGTAAATACAAATCATCTTCATCAGAATATTTATTTTCAGCGCAACAATACATTAGGATTGTACTGCGTTACTGTTTAAGTTGCTTTTGCAATTCGAACAAAAATTCAATTAGATTTTAAAATAAAAACATTCTTGCCCTCTTTTTTTGAAAAGAGATAAGAATTTTTATGAATTTTTAAAAATAAAAAATAGTTGAAAAGAAACCCTGGCGAGATTTAATAATTATATCCCGAAATTGCTAAGGAGAATAAAAATGGGGTAAGTAATTTGAAATAAATGAATATGAGTTTAAGATTAGTTGTAACATTGTTTTTATTTAATAGTATTGTACTTTTTTCTCAGGAAAGCACCAAGAAACATACCATCGTAAAAGGGGAAACCATTTCGAGTATTGCAGAGAAATATGATGTAAAACAAAGTGAAATCTATAAATTAAATCCAAAAGCCAAGAATCTATTAAAACTCAATTCAGTATTATTAATTCCTGTTACGGCTCTAAAAAATACCAATACCAAATCTAAGATTGCAACAAATTATTCCGAGAAAGAACACGAAGTACTTGCCAAAGAAACACTTTACGGAATCGCAAGACAATACGGAATTACAGTAAAAGAATTAAATGAAGCCAATCCTACATTAGAAACTTCAGGATTAAAAATAGGGCAAAAAATTGCAATTCCCAGTAATGCAACTTCAACTGAAATCGCAGTTGTTCCTCAAATAAAAAAGTCTTCGCAAAAAGCACCAGTAACAGTTGAACCTCAAATAACTGAAACTGAAAATCCAATCACAGAACAAACTACCATAGAAGTTTTACCAAAAGAAACAAAGTATTCTATTACAAAAAAATACGGCATCACAATCAAGGAATTTGATAAAGCCAATCCAACATTGGGCGTTAAGTCACTTAGAGTAGGGCAAAAAATTAATATTCCTGCAAACGCATCACTAAAAACTGAAATCGCAGTTGCACCTCAAGAAAATAAAATACAATCCATACAAGAGCCAGCTGTTATTCCTCAACCAATAAATGATTTGCCAAAAGCAGAATTGGTTGTTGTTCCTCAACCAAATGAGACTTTAAATTCAACACCAGAAGTAATTGTTCGGGAAGTGTTGCCTAAAGAAACAAAATATGGTATTGCAAAACAATACGGAATCACGGTTCAGGAATTAGAAAAACAAAACCCAGAAATTAAAAACACGCTTCCGGTAGGTTATAAATTGAATATTCGTACAAACAATGGACCTGTTGAAAACAATACTGTTGTAAGTGCTGATAACATCAGTTATAACAAGAGTCCTGAAAACAGTAGTGCTGAAATCAAAAATTTTACAAAGCCAACTTTTAGCAATGAATTTCTGGATCAATTGATTGGACGCGCTTCAGAAAATATTGGGACGCGATACCGTACAGGAGGAACCTCAAAAGCAGGATTTGATTGTTCCGGTTTAATGTGTACCACTTTTGAAGCTTTTGATATTAAGTTGCCAAGAACCTCACGGGAACAATCCGATTATGGGACAAAAATCAATACCGAAGATGCTCAAAAAGGCGATCTGATTTTCTTTAAGACCAATGGCAGAAGCCAAATCAATCATGTAGGTATGGTAGTGGAAGTATGCGAGGGAGAAATAAAATTCATACACGCCTCAGTACATGATGGAGTGATTATTTCTTCAACTAAAGAAAAGTATTATGAGAGAAATTTTACCCAAATAAATAGAGTGGTGCAGTAATTTTACCCTTATAAAAAACGAAAACTCCCCAGACAACTAGGGAGTTTTCGTTTTTTAAAGGTATTTTGATTTTTAATCTTGTTTCACACTATTTACTTCAATCCAATAACCATCTGGATCCTGAAAATAAATCTGTTTGATACCATCAGCGCGAACGTTGATTTTATGAAGTGTTCCCGGCCAGTCAGAATAAGTGATTTTTAGGTTTTCCAATACTTTTACCAGTCCATCAAAGTTGATAGCTTTAAAAGCAAGATGCACGGCTTTATTTATTGTAACGGGTTCTTTAATAGTAGAAACTAAATGCAATTCTTTTCCATCTCCCAAAGAAATCCAACGAATACCTTCTTTTCTTGTAAGATTAGTAATTTCTTTAAGTTTCAAAACGTTAGTATAAAAATCAACCGAATGATCCAAATCTTTTACCGAAAGCGCCGCATGATCCAAAGTTAAAGAAAATGAGTTTTTGTCCTGCGCCCATATTGATCCGGTAAACACAAGTATTAGAAGTAAAAAAAGTATTTTTTTCATAGGTATTTATTTGAAAAGGTAATGCTAAATCAGTTAGCAGTAAGAATACTATTGATGATTTTAATACAATCATCCGTATTACTGCTATTGGTGTTTATCGCCACACTATTATTGTTGTAAGGCGCATACATGTTTAGATTAGGACGTGAAAATAAACCAACTGTAGGGGTTTGCGAAGCACTGGCCAAGTGCATAATGCCGCTGTCGGCACCAATGAAAATTACGGTATTTGCAATCACCGACCCAATTTCACGAATGTCTTTACTGTAAAAGGTAGGTGCTTTAAATCCAATTTGTGAAATATTTTCAACGGGTAAAACTTCAATAATATTGTAATTTGGGTATTCCGTTTTTAATCGCTCGTAAAATTCTTCCCACCAAGATTCTGAATAGCATTTGTCATCAGTGGCATAAGTAAAAATGGAAATAGTCTTTTTCTCGTCAGTCACTATTTTTTCTACTATTTTTCGGCCTTCAGCAATTTCTAAAGGGCTTAACTTGAGGTCTAATGGTGGAACTGGATTCTCGTTTTTCTCAAACCCTAATTTGGTTAAAAAATTTCTAAATTCATACACCGGATATTTTGCAATGTGTTCATAATCTTTATATTTCAATTGAATATCTTGATCAACCTCGCCAAAAAATTTATATTTTGCATTAGCAAATTGCGCTGACAATCTTCCGGACGAAGAGTTTTTATCTACATTGATAACGATATCATAGTGTTGTTTTTTGATTTTTATCCATACTTGAAAATAATCTATTAAATGTTTGAAAGGTTTTTTAGGGAGTTCAATAATGTAATTTATGTTTTCATAATTTTGAAAAACAATGGGAGCTAAACCTCCTTTTACAAATAGATCAATTTTACACTCTGGAAAAGTGGCGATAACTTCTTGCACTAGCGGCGTAATCAACAAAAGGTTTCCTAATCTATGATTTGGCCTTGAAATTAAAACTCTTTTAATTTCAATTTTTTGAGTCAAATCAATTTTTTGATTCTTTTGTGAACTACCAATGTTTTTAGTCAGGCTGTGTGTTATTATCCTTCTATATTCATTTACTTTTTTTAAGATACTCATGCTTTTAATATTATATGGTATTGAATGCTTCTTTAGTTAAAATTAAAAAGGTTGTGAATATTCATGCGACAAAACATAAAATAATCAAACACAACCCAAAATGTACTACGTACTTGACAAATGTACAATATAGATGGAAATCATTTGGCTTATACGATAAAATAAAAAGGAACTAAGAATCAGAATTTATGCTGCTACTATTCTGAATTGTATTCTTTGCTATGCGAAGTTGCTCGGTCTATGGAATTAAACTGATTAACTCTTCGAAGCGCTTATTTATAGTAGTTTTTTGAACCATAGATTTTGAACGCGGCCTGTAGAAACTTTGCATCCGATAATCACATTATTGGAATCTCTTATAAATTCAGTTTGCCCCACTGATCCAGTAAATACATCTTTTTTTGTCGGATTTAATTCCACGTCACTTAATCTGCTGTGTTTTAGTATTAATTTTCCACCTTCTTCTACAAAGTTGTATTCTGTACTTAATTCTTCACTATAAAAACGTCCGACAAAATTAGATAATGTAACCGTAGCTGCATCAAATGGGCTAATTCTTGGAGCATTCATTATTTGCCCTCCTTGACTCAATTTAGCAGATGAAATCTTTCCATCGCTTGTTGGTATAAAGGCAAAGGAAGCATCTACTCCTTCGACCTTAAATTCAGTAGCGGATAATGGCTTCAGTTTAACAATGGATTGGCCTGTTGGTAACGCAAATAATTGACCATTTTCAATAGTGATACTTACAATTAACCCAGGCTGTAATTCATAATCGCCAACATAGGTATTTAATATGTTTTTATCAATTACAATTTCGTCAGTGGTAGTTTTTACATTTTTTTCTTCCACTTTAATCTTGTCATGAAGATAGAGATCTACAATTTTGTGGGCCATTTTTCCCGAATTAAAATCGGCAATATTACTAAATACAATTACCGAAAATTTTTCATCTGGAAAGCGGGTCAAATAGCTGCGATATCCGGCGTCAGCTCCACCATGCTGTATTTCATTTAAACCTTTATACTTACCTACAAATTGACCAAGGGCACCTCCAAATGTTTTTCCATTATTCAAAATGGCAAGTGTATTCATTTTATTAAACAGAGTAACATCTCCAATCTTGGCTGAAGAAAAGTTTAACGTCCAAAGACTTAAATCTTCCACTGTTGTAAACAGACTTGTGGCGCCAACATTAGCATAATTCAAGACACTTTTTTTATAACCCGTCTTGTCAGTATGATAAGAGTAAGCCCTGTTTTTTACAATTTTTTCATGATCATCATAAAAAAGAGTACGCGACATTTTTAGAGGTTTGAAAATATTGGCTTCCGTAAATTCAGAAAAAGTTTTACCGGAGACTCTTGCTACTACCTCGGCCAACAAGGTAAATCCAGTGTTACAATATAAAAACTCTTCTCCAGGATTAAAATTCAATTCTTTTTGTTTGCTTATAATTTTTAAAATATGCTCTTTGGTTATTACATCATCATAACGCCATCCAGCCAAGTTCAGTAAGGACCATTGATCTCTTAAACCACTGGTATGAGTTGCTAAATGTCTTAGCGTGATGGTTTTTCCAAAATCGGGAACCTCTGGAATGTACTTTCTTATATCATCATCCAAGGATAATTTGCCTTCTTTTTCTAATAGTAAAATGGAGAAAACCGTAAACTGTTTTGAGACAGAGGCAATATGAAATACTGTGGATGGAGTAATTGGAATTGAATATTCCAAGTTGGCCATTCCGTATCCCTTTTTATAAATAATTGCTCCATCTTTTACAACGGCAACTGCTGCTCCTGGATTTTCATCACTGTTCCAAACAGTAAAAAGTTCGTCCACTTTTTGATTTAGTGTAACCGCTTTTAATTTTATTTTTTCAATATGCAATTCATAATTTCCCCGAGGTTCATTTTTATCAATAGGGCTTACCTCTATGATGTATTTTCCTTTATTACTTGATGTTAATGTAATCATTTCAGGGCCGTTTTTGCCATTAGGACTATCAAAGTCTTCAATTTTCTCTCCGTTAGCGTCATAGGTTGTAATTATTACATCTACTCCTTTTTGCAATAACTTAAAAAAGGCAAATTGGTCTTTATCTAATTTGACCGTATACTGATGCTTTTCACCCGGACTGATTTCAGAAGAAACGGTCATGTTTTCAGTCAATGCTCCTTTTTGGATTTGAGCTTGAAGGTGATTAATTTGAAAAATAATGAAAAGAAAAACGGTTAGTTGTAATTTGAAATTTTTCATTTATGTTTTTTTTTTTAGGAAGTACTGCTAACTTCTAATTAGCTAGGCTCAAGTTTAAGACTAAATTAAGACTTTTCTTTCAGTTAAATACTTTTAATTCCACTTAAATTAAACCTAAGAACCAAATCTTATAAAACGTTATTGTCTGATTTTCTAATGCATAGCTTTATTTATGTTAACGGAATAAGGGTGTTTAATCGATTTTGTCAATCCTAGCGGATAAGGAAAATATTTTCGTATTAACCTATCCGTGAGATCTGATTTGTTTCAGTTGGCTATTATTACTTCATAATTTACCTTTTACATAATATAGAATTAATGTAAATTAGCCTTTTGCATCATAAAAAAATAGCGATTTCAAAGTGGTAAGCATATATTTTGCAATCTTTGAACTCTAAAAAATTAAACAGCACTATGAGTAAGACGAAACTAATAATTAATCGCAATGGATCTATAAAAATTGAAGGGGATTTCGAAATAATGGACTTCGAAGGTAAAGTTTATGGATTAGAGGGAAGAACCGCATTGGGTCTTTGTCGTTGTGGATTGTCATCTAATAAACCTTTTTGTGATGGTTCACACCGTAACAATTTTGAACATGAAGCTGAAGCATTTGACTTACCACCTATGAAAACTAAGTAAGAAATACTGTTTTCTTCTTGTGATCAATAAAAAAGCTACCTCATTGTAGCTTTTTTATGTTTTTGTAATGTCTTCTCATTGTGGGCACGGAAAAGATTTCCGCTATCTGACTAGGAACGATTAGTGATATCCGAGCGATCGGGTTTATCACTTTTATTTCAAGTACAAAACAAACTTTAAATTAAGCCGAAAACCCAAATCCGGCAAAACCGATGTTAGCGGTTCGTTGTTTTTCTACGCTTAGATTTGTCCCTTATAATTTGGGTCAAAATTTACGATCCATTCAATTCCGTATTTGTCTCTAAACATTCCAAAATATGAACCCCAAGGACTGTCGGAAATAGGCATTTCGATTTGTCCACCTGCTGAAAGCCCACTGAATAGTTTGTCGGCTTCTTCTTTGCTTTCAGCACTAATTGATATTTTAGACCTGTTTTCGTTTTCGTTTGTCCGTCCCATACTTTCTGGAACATCCCGGCGCTTTGAGATGGTGGGGAATTCGTAACCTTTCAATTTTCTGCTTTACGGAAAAGTTGATGCGAAACGGTAATTCCACTAAAACCCCACTATATCAAAACGCCTGTGTGTGCCTTGCATGCACTTCCAATTCCTCAAAAGTAGGAATTTTATCTAGAGGGTGCAAGTCCCTTATCGGCA
>NZ_VJZP01000048.1 GCF_007097265.1 Flavobacterium gawalongense
AATCCTGTTACAAGCGTTTTTTTATTGTCTAAAAAAGAACGCTAATCAAAATAAACGAGGTTTTTCAGTACCCTCCGCAATTGCGGGAGATTTTTCTTTAATCTTTTGGACGTTATTGCTTTTATACTGTATACATCTTAGCTCTCAATTCCTTTACTTTTTCATCGTCAAGGTAATCATCGAATGTCATGTAACGGTCAATCGCTCCATTTGGTGTCAATTCAATCACTCTATTGGCAACCGTTTGAGAGAATTCATGATCATGAGTAGTAAAAATTACAGAACCTTTGAAGTTTTTCAACGAATTATTAAAAGCCGTAATGGACTCTAAATCCAAATGATTCGTTGGTTCATCAAGCATCAAGACATTAGCCCTTTCCATCATCATTCGAGACAACATACAACGTACTTTTTCTCCTCCAGACAATACTCTACACGTTTTCAACGCTTCTTCTCCAGAGAAAATCATTTTACCAAGGAAACTACGAATGTTTACTTCATCACGCTCTTCTTCCGTTTTTACCCATTGACGCAACCAATCTACAAGAGAATAATCGCTCTCAAAAAACGAATGATTTTCTACTGGCAAATACGCTTGGTTTGTAGTAACACCCCAATCGTAAGTTCCTGAATCTGCTTTTTGGTTTCCATTTAAAATTTCATAGAAAGCAGTTGTTGCACGAGAATCTTTTGAAAAAAGAACAATTTTATCGCCTTTCGCCATATTCAAATCTACGCCTTTAAACAAAACATCACCATCAATTGAAGCACTTAGATTTTGTACGTTCAAAATTTGATCTCCTGCTTCACGCTCTTGGTCAAAAATAATCGCAGGATAACGACGACTTGAAGGTTTTATCTCAGAAATATTCAACTTGCTAATCATTTTTTTACGAGAAGTAGCTTGTTTTGATTTGGCCACATTCGCACTAAAACGACGAATAAATTCTTCTAATTCCTGTTTCTTTTCCTCAGCTTTTTTGTTTTGCTGAGCGCGCTGTTTTGCTGCTAATTGGCTTGATTCATACCAAAAAGTATAATTTCCTGAATAATGATTTATTTTACTGAAATCAATATCCGAAATATGTGTACAAACTGAATCTAAAAAGTGTCTGTCGTGTGAAACTACAATTACTGTATTTTCATAGTTGGCCAAGAAATTTTCTAACCAAGCGATGGTTTCAAAATCCAAATCATTGGTAGGCTCATCCATAATAAGTAAATCTGGATTTCCAAAAAGCGCTTGCGCCAAAAGGACCCGAACTTTTATTTTCCCCTCAAGATCGCCCATCAACGTATAATGGTGTTCTTCAGTAATTCCAAGGTTTGATAGCATCGATGCAGCATCAGAATCAGCATTCCATCCATTCATTTCTTCAAATTGCACTTGCAATTCGCCTATTCTATCTGCATTTTTATCGTTATAATCTAAATACAAGGCATCCATTTCTTTTTTGATGGCATACAAGGTTTTATTCCCCATCATCACGGTCTCAAGAACGGTACTCTCATCAAACATATTGTGGTTTTGGTTTAAAACCGACATACGTTTTCCTGGTTCCAAATGAATATGTCCCGATGTAGGATCCATTTCACCGGCAATTATTTTAAGAAAAGTAGATTTCCCAGCGCCATTGGCTCCGATAACTCCGTATATATTACCGTGTGTGAAGGTAGTATTTACTTCATCAAACAAAATTCGTTTGCCAAACTGAACTGATAAATTATTAACTGTTAACATGAATATTTTTTTATAAAATTTTTGCAAAAATACGAAAAAAATACTGATTTTTTTTATTCCAAAAAAACACATTTTTATGAATTGTATTTTACTTAACATTAAAAGGATAATCAAAAAAAATCCTGACAAAATATTGTCAGGATTATAATATTAATCTTCTTTAAAACAAACCATTTACCAAATTAAAAAGAAACTAATATTTAGTTACAAAAACTAAAATAGAATTAATCAAACTTGATTTTTTCAATACCTATTTTAGTATTGATTTTCAATATTTACAACAACTTTTTTAAACTATTGTAAACGGCTAATTCTACATCAGCATTTTTTTTAGAATTACATTGTTCTAATAAATCATTCAATATAATTGGGTTTGCCGTTTGTTTTTTCTCAATTACGAGTAAAAGCTGCTGGGATAAATCACTTAAACTTTTTGATAATGGCAAAAGCGGTTGCACCAACGGGGCATTAGAACTTAAACCAATTAAATCACTATTCATAGTAATCCATTTTTTGAAAAAATTGGTTACCAAAATTTGATTTTCTTGACTTTTATTTTCTAAATAATTGTTTACGGCAGTATCAAAATCAAAAACATCTAAAGCATCGGCAGTACACGCATCCGCAAATAAGGTCAACGGTGAATGCATTCGATATTTTTTTCCTCCACCATTACGAGTGTAAATTTTTAGTGGTTCACAAACATTCGAAAAATCATTCAGTGCAGCTGTTTTTTGATTGTTACTAATATTTCTCAAAATCACTTCCTTGTTTCTCAAATGCGTAATTCCAAGTTCTTCTAGTCTAAAAGAAATCATTTTTAATCTTTTGTGTAAACTATTCAAGTCAGTAACATCTTCATTAGACCACAATCTTTCGGCTATGGCTGCAGTTCGTGGCCAAATTCTTGAATCTATGTTTAAAGGCGTTACGAGCTCGCTCCACATTGCTGCTTCTCCTCCCAATATTCTGGTTTTTTCTTCCGGAGTTAGAATACTGTTTTTTGGTATCGGATCATTCAAATAATGTTTCTCTACACCAAGCATTAAATCAATATAATAGCCATTGGATAAAACTGTTTTAAACCCACTTTTTGCCGCTTTTATTAATGATCCACCAGAAGAAAGACCTTCATTCGTTCCTCTCCAAGCGTGAATTATAGCATCTTTAGACATGTTTTCAGTCATTATTTCTTCCCAGCCCATCAATCTTTTGTTGTGTTTTTTCAACATTGGAATCAACTGCATGTTAAAATACGTTTGCAAATCATGATTGTTAGCCAAATTATATTTCTTCTTAAATTCCTGTATTTTAGGATTCGCATTCCACTCTTTACCATTATTTTCATCCCCACCAATATGAAAATAAGCACCTGGAAATAAAGGACAAACGGCATCAAAAATTTCGCTTAACAATTGATAGGTTTTTGGATTTGAAGGATCCAATGTTGCATTAAAAATTCCTGAATTTCTTTGCACTTCATAGGTAACTTTTCCATCACTTACTTTACTTCCTACTTCAGGATATGCGGTAAGGAAAGCCGAAGCATGACCCGGCACATCTATTTCCGGAATAACTAAAATCCCTCTTTCATCGGCATATTTTACAATATTTCTAATTTCTTCCTGAGTATAATAGCTCCCATCTGAAGCCAATTCAGTCAATTTCGGATGTTTTTTCATTTCAATTCTCCATCCTTGATCGTCAGCTAAATGCCAATGAAAAACATTCATTTTCATCGAAGCCATAGCATCGAGATTTCTTTTGATAACATCCACTGGCTGAAAATGTCTTGCCCCATCAATCATCAATCCTCTCCATGTAAATCTTGGTGAATCCGTAATCTCAACCGTAGGAAAATAATAGGAGGTACTGTTATTTTGCAGTAATTGTAATAATGTCTCCAAACCATGCAACGCACCTAAATCAGATGTGGCATTGATTGTTATTTTATTGGACGTTATCGTAAGTTTATAACTTTCATCTTCATTTATTTCTATTTTTCCGTTGCGAACACAATTAATTTGCAATTCTGCTTCTGGACTTTCGTTGACTTTTGTCAAAAAACTTTGTTCCAAAAACAATCCTGTTCTGCCGTCCAATCTTCGTAAAAAGTTGGTTGCTCCTATAAAAATTCGTGGATTTGGGTTACCGGTAATATTTACTTTAAATTTTTTGCTCAAAGCAAAAGTACCAGTGGTCAAATTTATATTTTGAGGCCACGGCATAAGATTTAACTGTTCTTTTTGTATTTGAGCATTCGACACAAAAGCAAAAAATAATAGAATTCGGATGTATTTCATGTTTTTTTTAATGTTGATTTTAATAGTCGAAACGCTTAAAAGCCTCAATAGCTTCGTATTCAGCAAGACCTAAATTATCATACAATTTTGCTGTATTCTTGTTACGGTCTTCTGCCCTTACCCAAAATTCTCTGGAGTCGTTTCCTTGAAACATCACTCTGTCTTTTTGAGATTGATGGTACAAAATAGCATGTCTTTTTAACAAAACCTCATCCGGACTTAAAGGAACAGCCATATCAATTTCGTGAATATCCCATTCATGCCAAGCACCACGATACAACCACAACCAACAATCATCCATATATTTCTCTGGCTTCAATTGTTTCATTGCTGCAAAAATTGCATTAAGACAAACTTCATGGGTGCCATGTGGATCAGCCAGATCTCCAGCAGCAAAAACTTGATGGGGTTTTATGTTGGCGATAATAGCTGCAACTAAAGCTACATCCTCCTCTCCTATTGGTTTTTTCTTTACTTGTCCAGTTTCATAAAAAGGCATGTCTAAAAAATGAATGTTTTCATCTTTCAATCCGATATATCTGGTCGCTGCATAAGATTCTCGTCGTCTAATAAGACCTTTTAATTTTCGGACTTCAATCGAATCAATTTCATTCTCGGTTTTATTATTTAGAAAATCGATAACCGCTTTAAAATTAATTTTAGTTTTATCGGTCCCTACAAAATCATTGCAAACTTCGGCAAATTTTAAAGCTTCATCATCTGTAACGGCAATATTTCCTGAAGTTTGATACACTACATGAACATCATGCCCTTGTTTTATTAATTTTGAAAAAGTTCCTCCCATAGAAATCACATCGTCATCCGGATGAGGACTAAAAAGTATCACTCTCTTTTTTGCTGGATTAGCTCGTTCCGGTCTATAAGTATCATCAGTATTAGGCTTCCCTCCTGGCCATCCAGTTATAGTATGTTGCAACACATTGAACATGTTTATATTCAAGTCGTAAGCAGAACCTTCCAAAGCCAAAAGATCAGACATTCCATTATTATTATAATCTCTATCTGTCAGTTTTAAAATGGATTGGTCAGTTTTCTGGCATAGCCAAACAATAGCTTTGCTTTTTAATTCCTGAGTCCAAATGCATTCTCCAACCAGCCATGGTGTTTTGAAACGGGTTAATTCTGAAGCTGCCGATTGGTCTAAAACGAAAGTGGTATTGGTATGATTTTGCAAAAATGTAGCCGGAACCTCAGAGCTGATATCACCTTGAATGGTCCTTTTTATAATATCGGCTTTATTTTGGCCCCAAGCCATTAATACAATTCTTTTAGATCTGAGAATAGTTGAAACTCCCATGGTAATTGCTCTTTTAGGAACATTGTCAATACCATTAAAATCTGAAGATGCATCTACTCTTGTAATGTGATCTAAAGTGATGATTCGAGTTCCTGAATTGATATGAGAACCCGGCTCATTAAAACCAACGTGACCCGTGCGGCCAATTCCTAGTAATTGAAAATCTAGTCCACCTGCATTTTTAATATTCATTTCATAATCAATACAATATTGATTCAGCTCTTCAATCGCTACTGTACCGTCCGGAATATGTATATTCTCCGGTTTGATATCAATATGATTAAAAAGATGCTGATGCATGAAATAATGATAGCTCTGATTGTTCTCTTTAGTCATTGGATAATATTCATCCAGATTAAAAGTGATTACATTACTAAAACTAAGTCCTTCTTCTTTATGCATTCGCACTAATTCTTCATAGACCTTTATAGGTGAAGAACCTGTTGCTAAACCAAGAACACAAGATTTGTTTTTCTCTTGTTTGGATTTAATTAATTGTGCAATTTCTTGAGCTACAATTATAGAAGCTTCTGTTGAGTTTTTGAAAATTTCATTATGAATTTTTTCAAATCTTGTTTCTTCAAATTTACCGGCACTTTTATAGCTAATGTCAGGTTTAATTTCTAAAGCACTTTTCATTTTTATTTTATTTATTCGATTTACTTACTTCGTTGATATTAATTATATTACAAATATAAACTGTTGATTTATTCTTCTTACAAATAACTTATTAAAATTATTCCCTTGTATCTAAAATATAATTTAAACGAAAAGAATAGACTCCCCTGGATATTTTTCTAATTAACACTTGTTTGAATCCTATTGTCTTTGACTTAATCTCGGTATAAAGCTAACTAAAACGTTTTTTCTAAAAAAATAAAATATACCAACAGTCAAAAAATTTAAACAAACGACATGATTTATTCAATAATGCGTTTTAAAAAAAGGGACTTATTTTTATAATGTCAATTGTAAATTCTTTAAATAAAAGATCCTTTTTAAAAAAGACTTTTGATATAAAAAATGGCGTAAATAATAGGAATTACTTACACCATTTCTATTTTCAATCTATAATTATCTTTTTTAGAAGTTAGGTCCGGTAGTATCCCACCAAAGTCTTGTTCCTCCATTATCAGCTCCACCAAGTTTAGTTAATCCTGTGGCCACACCTCCCGGATTTCCATCTTTCTCAGATTGAACGAAGTTTACCCTTCTTACACCTAAATTAGAATCGATTTTTCCTCCGCTTGTATTTTTAAGAACAGGCAATAATTTTGGATACCCAGTTCTTCTGTATTCTGACCAAGCCTCTTGCCCTTCTGGGAAACCTGCAATCCATTTTTGAGTAATGATTTTTTGTAACTTCACTTCATTTGTGGCAGTAGCATCCCATGCAACAGTCACATTATTTAATGCTGCACCATTATTCGCAGGAAAATTAGGATCTACATATGCTTTTGCTGTTTTCACATTGTCAGCAATGTAAGACGTAGCACCTGAAACACCATGTTGATCGAAAGAAGCTGTTATACCCATTTCATACAAACTTTGAGCTGTTCCACCCATATTCCAACCTCTTAAAGCTCCTTCAGCTCTTAACAAATAAACTTCTGAAGTAGTCATTAAAGCAATTTCCTTTGAATTTACAATTGGTCCAATAGCTGAAAAATCAACATGATCTGCTTTGGCAGCAATTTCTATTCCTGTACGAACTCCTTTATATTGCCCTGGAAATTGTGCTGATGTATTAAAAAATACTGGTAACCTAGGATCAGTATAACCACCCATTATTGATTCCATATCTGCCGACATACGAATGTCTCCCCAAGCTGCACTAATTGTAGCAATTGGATTATTGAACGTAGGTGATACTACTTTGAATAAATCATCATTTGAAGTCATCACCCCAAATTTTTGAGCAATTGCTTTTTCAGCTTCTGTTTTTGCCAAAGCCGGATTCTTTTTAACAATACGCATGGCTAATCTCAAACGCAATGAATTGGCAAATTTTACCCATTTTTTATAATCCCCTTTATAAGAAGAAAGATCCGTAGTTACAAAAGTTGAAGCCTCACCAGCATCTACTCTTTTTGTTAATTCAGCAACCGCAACATCTAATTCTTTGAACATTTGATTGTAAACTTCATCTTGAGAATCATAAGCAATTACCGGATCAGTAGTTCCAAATTTTGAATATACAATAGGACCATAAGTATCCGTTACCCTATGCATTCCTTCTACTTTCAAAATCAAAGACAGCGCATAAAACTGATCGTATTTTCCTTTTGCTTTTTGTTCTACATTGTAAGCATTAAACATTACATCTCCATAAGCAGCTCCCCAAGCAAAACCATTCCAGCCATCTACCAGATCATAAGTAGTGTTGTTTGTTCCTCCTCTAAAAGCAGTTCCCGTAGCCATATAACCTGACCAAATATCTCCCTGCAATCCTTGTTGGACTTGGTATTTCCATTCTGGAGTAAGGACTAATATATTGTTGAACATTGGTCCAAATGAACCTTTAATATGATTAAAATCTTGTTCTAACAATTCTGGGGTAATACCGTTTGGATTGGTATTTATTTCTTCGAAATTATCTGTACAACTTACTGCAGCGAGCAAGGAAATACAAATAGCTGTTCTTTTTATAGTATTTAATTTCATGATTTTTTGATTAGAAAGTTACGTTTAAATTAAGACCGATACTTCTTGTAGATGGCATTCCGTAAACATCAATACCTTGCAAACCTTCACCTGTGCTTAATGAAATATTAGGATCAAATGGAGCATCTTTGTAAATAAAACCTAAATTTCTGGCGATTAATGACAAGCTGGCTGTTTGTAAGAAAGGCAATCTTTTAGTATTAAAAGTGTACCCAATTGAAACTTCTCTTACACTTACATTAGTAGCATCATATACATATTCTCCTGTTGCACCTGCTCTACCGCCTGTTTGTTTGTAATAGCTTTCCGCCGGATATTTCCCTGCATAAGCAGAACCGTCAGGATAAACTGCGTTGATAACAACACCCCCAGCATTTCTAGCATCTCCTGTAGCTTTTGACACTCCAAATTCGTCATTTACTGCTTCCGTTAAACTCATTACATTACCACCAAATCTTCCATCAATAAGTACATTTGCAAAGAAAGAGCCCAATTTAAATGAGTTAGAAAACCCTACCATAAAGTCCGGATTAGAATTTCCTACTTCTTCAAAATCTGTTTTTTGAATTGTTCCGTCAGCATTTAACAGTACTCTACCTTGAGCATCTCTTTTGATATTTACGCCTTCAATAACACCATACGGTTTACCTTGTTCTAAAATATATCGATAATTATTCACTCCAGCTTCAGTCAAAATTACTTTTCCTCCTAATTCAGTTGGAATTTCCTTAACTGTATTTTTATTTTGAGAATAATTTACCGTTGCGTCCCAAGAGAATTTATCCGTTTTGATGATTTTTCCGGTAACAACCGCTTCAAAACCTACGTTTTTAATACTACCTGCATTAATACCGTAGTATTTTACACCAAGAGGATTCGTTAGTGGAGCAAGAATTTGTAAATATTGATGTTTCGTTTCTGAATTATAATAAGATAATTCGAATCCAAGTCTGTTATCAAACATTCTCCATTCTGTACCAATTTCAACTTCTGATTTTAATTCTGGTCGTAATGAGGTTCCAGGTTTTGGAGCTGCAATAGCAGGTTTATTACCTTCTGCAGTAAAACCATTAGTTGGAGAGGTAACAAAAGGGAAAATATCATTACCTACTTGAGCATAAGTAGCTCTTACCTTTCCGTAATTAATAAAATCCGGCAAAGTTGTCATTTCGCTGATAATAGCAGTTACACCCACAGATGGATAAAAGAAACCTGAATTATCCGTATTTACTAATGTGGAAGACCAATCGTTTCTTGCTGCAAGATCTAAAAACAACATGTCTTTGTATCCCAAAGTAGTCGCTGCAAAAACAGATTGTACTTCCTTAGAAGAATCTAATGTTTGTAGATTTCCTGCATTGTTCACAAAATTACCTAATGTAAACCAGTTTGCGATTTGCAAACCTCCACCAATACCAGAATCTAAAGTTGTTCTTTGATTTCCAATTGTATTCGTAATACTTGTTCCTATGTTAGCATTAAAACTAAAATCTTCGTTGAATTTAGTATTAATTGTAGCAATCAAATCACCATAACGTTGTGTACTTAAAGTATTCACATTTATGTATCTTCCGTTTGTGTGAGATAAAGTACCTTGTGTAGTGGCATATATTTTTTTATCAAAACCACTTTCCACACGATTGTAACTGTATCTTGAAGCAATACTTAGCCAGTTATTTACTTTGTAATCTAAAGCAATCGATCCGTTAAAAAATTGATTGGTATCTTCTGACTTATTTCTATTGATTCCCCAATATGGATTTTGTAAAATATCTCTATCTGTCATCCAGTTTTGAGCCATAAGATTTCTAGCAGGATCAAAAACTTCAAAATTTTCTTTATATGCGTTAAAATCATTTCCTCTTGGCATTAAATAAACGCCAGTTAAAGGATTGAAATAAAGTCCATTTACCGGTCTGTTATTAACCGTTTGGGTAGTATAATTTGCATTTGCGGCCACACTCAATTTATCTTCGAAAAATTTTGCTGTTTGACGAATACCAAAATTATTTTTCTTTAAACCACTTCCTGGTATAATTCCAGATCCACTAGTGTTAGCATAAGATAAAGTAGTAGATGATATTGCCGAAGCTGAAGAAAAAGCTAATGAAGTAATTTGTGTATTTCCAGTATTAAAGAAATCTTTCACATGGTCATTAGAAGCTCCTTTTGCTCCCCAAGTTTCTTCCCCACCTGCTACAGCAACATATTCATTTTGAAATTTTGGTAAATATGCCGCCGATTCAAAAGTAGTCACTGATGAAGCTTTAAGATTTGATTTTCCTTCTTTTGCTTTTTTAGAAGAAAGTAAAATTACACCATTAGCACCTTGACTTCCGTACAACACAGATGCGGCAGCTCCTTTAAGAACTGTCATACCTTCATAATCATCTGGATTAATAAGAGAAACCACATCACCACCATCACGATTACCACCAGCTGTACTACCAAACGAATCGTTAGGTTGTCCTGAAGTTCCATTAAACAAAGGAATACCATCAATTACATAAAGCGGTTGGTTATTACTCACAGAGGAATTTCCTCTAATGACCACTTTTGTAGAACCGCCCGTACCGCCTGCACTTTTTGTAACGGCTACACCAGCAATCTTTCCGGCAATTGTATTAATGATATTTGCGTCTTTAACACGGGTTAATTCTTCTCCTTTTAATTCTTGAGCGGAATAAGTTAATGATTTTCTCGTTTTCTTGATACCAAGAGAAGTAACCACAACTTCGGTAAGAGTAGTTAAAGAAGCTTCTTTCAATTGTGCTTTAATAGTACTATCATCACCCACTACAACTTTTTGAGTCTCTGAGCCTAGATAAGAAATTATCAAGGTTTCTCCTTTTTGTACTTCAATAGAAAAATTACCATCGAAATCGGTAATGGTTCCTTTTGATTCTCCTTGTACTGTAATAGATGCCCCAGGCAATGGTGAACCGACAACATCGGTCACTGAACCCTTGACAGTTTTTACTTGAGCAAGCGTAACTTGCGAAGTAAAAATGATCATAAAGATTAAGATAATTTGTTTCATTTTTAAAGGTTTTTGTTAGTTATGGCGTAAATTTATCTTTAAGGGTATTCTAAAAAAAATAATTTATACCAACTGTCCTTTATTTTAAACCAACGACATAATTCCGTCAACAATACGTTTTTCAAGTACGCCTTTTATGTGTTTTTTTTACCTGTTTTCAACTTTTTGATATTTTTATTTAAAAAAAGATGTTTTTTATTGTCAAATTGATTAAAGTTGTAAAAAAATTAAGAAAATATTATTTACCATATAAACCATTAATTATTAACTATAAAAGTGAGTAAAATAAAAGAAATGAAATTCGATATTAAACTTCAAAATCATTTTTGGTTTTGGGGATTGTTTTTTTTGATGAACTTTCTTCGTTGGGGAGCTTATTTTAATGATTATGGATATTCCTTAAAATCCAATATTTTAGAATTTTCACTTCACATTCCATTAGTATATTTTAATTTATACTTTCTCATACCTCGCTATGTATTAACTTCAAAATATTATAAGTACAGTTTAGCTTTATTATTGAGTTTAATGGTTGTTTATTTATTGAAAACTGGATTAACCTATTACATCATTTCCGAAGACATTTGGCCAGAAGCCAACAGAGAATACAAACCCTTTGAATTGAATCATATCGTAGCAGTATGCATTGGTGAAATTTATGTACTTGCTATAGCATCTACTGTTTATTTAACTTTAATCTGGCTTAATGAAAGGGAACGAAATAGGGCTATAAAAGAGAATCAATCTAAAATTGAATTGAAATATTTGAAAAATCAAATCCAGCCTCATTTCTTCTTCAATACTTTAAATAATTTATATGCTTTATCACTAGAATCCTCTGATAAAGTTCCTGATGTGATTATAAAACTTTCAAAGTTGATGGAATATGTCTTATACGATATTGAAGGGACTAAATTTGTTCCTTTGATAAATGAAATTAATTACATTCAAAATTATATCGAAATCGAGAAACTTCGCTTTGAAAACGTAGAAGTATCCATAAATATAGATTCTAATATTGACGAGATTAAAGTTCCTCCTTTACTTTTTATATCTCTTGTAGAAAATGCTTTTAAACATGGTGGCATAAATAATGACAACCTTAAAATAAAGATTAATTGTAAAGTCATTAATGGAACTACCTTGAGTTTTGAAATTCTGAATAATTTTGTACTTTCACAGCATACAAAAACAAAAAAAGGTATCGGTCTAATAAACACTAAGAAAAGATTGAAATTAATTTTCAAAAACAAGTACACTTTAGAACAAAAAATAAAGTTTAATTATTATATTACTCGTTTGCAAATACCAATTCATAATGAAGATTAAATGTGTTTTGATTGATGACGAACCATTAGCGATAAAAGTTCTACAGAATTATTTTAATAATTTTGCCGATTTTGAAATTATTGGCACGTTTAACAATGCATTAGAAGCGCTCGAGTTTATCAATAACAATACTGTTGATGCCGTATTTTTGGATATAAATATGCCAATGATGACTGGTTTTGAATTGATCCGATTAATAGAGTATAAAACTAAAATTGTAATCACTACCGCCTTTAGAGAATTTGCTGCCGAAAGTTATGATTTAGACGTTTTAGACTATTTAGTAAAGCCTATTCCGTTACCCAGATTTATAAAATGTATCAATAAGATTTCAACCGAAATCAATTTAAAGAATAATATTAAAGTTGAAATGCATCGAATAGAACCACATATTTTTATCAAGGTTGATAAAAAAATGGTAAAAATAACAATCGATGAAATTCTGTTTATCGAAGGAATGAAAGAATATATAAAGGTTGTGACTATTGATAAAACCTACATTACACACAAATCATTAACCTCTTTATCTGAAGAATTACCTCTTGACCGATTTGTAAGAATTCATAAATCATACACCATTGCAATTGATAAAGTAAAATTTATTGAGGGGAATAGGATACAAATACTATCTTACACCTTACCAATAGGACGAAATTACAGTAAAGATGTAAAAAGTAAAATTTTAGAATAAATTTTCACAAAAAATACCCTAATTGACATTCAAAAATGCAACAAAAATGCACTTTGTTGAATAAATAATGCTGTTTGTATAAAAATTATCATTTTTATACTGAAATATTTTTTTTTAGTTTCCTTAAGAAATATATTTACAGCCTTGCAGCTAAAAATAATTAATTTAAAAAACCAAAAAAAAATTATGAATTCAGAACAAACGAAGTCGAATAATTCGGCTCTTTACACATTAATTACAGTATTCTTCTTTTGGGGATTTATTGGAGCATCTAATGGTGTTTTTATCCCTTTTTGTAAAGCCAAGTTTGGCTTAGACCAATTTCAAAGTCAGCTTATAGATTTTGCTTTTTATGGAGCTTATTACATAGGTGCTATACTTCTTTTCATTTTTAGCAGCATTGCAAAAAAAGACATTCTTAACGGTTGGGGATTCAAAAAAGGAATCATTTATGGATTATTGATTAGTACATTTGGAGCAGCTTTAATGATATTGGCAGTAACGCAAGGAAGTTATTTATTTATTCTTGGTGCTTTATTCATAGTTGCTTTGGGTTTTTCTCTACAACAAACTTCTGCTCAACCTTTCGCTGCATCATTAGGTGAGCCTCATAGTGCATCAAGCAGATTAAATCTTGCTGGAGGTGTTAATTCATTGGGAACCACAATAGGACCAATAGTTGTTTCTTTTGCTTTATTTGGTGTAATCTCTGGTGTAAGTATCGAAGAATTTGCTCAAAAAGAAGATTCATTAGATTCAATGAGGATTCTATATGTATTTGTTGGCGGTCTATTTTTATTAGCGGCTGCTTTATTTCATTTTTCTAAAAAATTACCTTCTGGAAAAAGTGACTCTACTTTTGAAACAGCAAATAAAGCAATGAAAACATTAATTGCAATTACTGTAATTTTAGTTGCCATTTTTGCCTATATCTTTTCTCGTTATGAGGATCCTGAATTTATTTCTCGTTTTATAGAAAATAAAGAAAAAGATTATTTAGGATTAGCATTAACCATTTCTACCCTAGTAGTTGTAGTGATTGGATTATTGTTCGCTAACACTACAGCTCAGAAAAATCCTGAAGGTTGGGGAGCAATGAAATATCCTCAATTAGTGTTGGGTATGTTGGCTCTATTTTCTTATGTTGGAGTAGAAGTAACAATTGGAAGTAATCTTGGAGAATTATTAAAAACTACTGCTTTTGGCTCAATTGAGGGTCCCGGTTTAGCTCCTTACATGTCTATGTATTGGGGAAGTTTAATGATTGGACGTTGGGCAGGAGCAATTTCTGTTTTCAATCCGTCATCACAACTTAAGAAGATTTTACTTATCGTTATACCTTACCTTGCATTTGGTGTAGTTTTAGCTGCAAATGCTATTTCAGGACAAGACATAACACCATTATATGCATACGCATTCGTAATTTTATTCCAAATTGCAGGTTTCTTTTTAGGTAAAGATCAACCGTCAAGAACACTAATGATTTTTGGTTTAATGGGAATGGCAGCCATGCTTATTGGTTTATTCACAACTGGAACCATAGCTATTTTTGCTTTTATGAGTGGTGGATTGTTTCTAAGTATTATGTGGCCATGTATTTTCTCTCTAGGAATTGCTGGTTTAGGAAAATATACTTCACAAGGATCAGCATTTTTAGTAATGATGATTTTGGGTGGTGGAATTATCCCGCCATTACAAGGAAAACTAGCTGATATCATCGGAATTCACGCCTCTTATTTTATTCCTGTATTGTGTTTTGCATTCATCGCATTCTATGGTTGGAAAGTAATTGGAATACTTGAAAAACAAGGAATCGGACACGAAATAGAAGTTGGTGGAGGACACTAATTTTAATAAAATATAATCCCAAACCAAAAAACCAAACCAACCAATAAAAAATCCCCTCTGCCGCGGCAGAGGGTACTAAAAAAGTCCTTTAAGGAATAAATACAATAATTTAAGGAGTAGAAATCTTAGTTTTTCTGCTCCTTTTTTCGTATATT
>NZ_VJZP01000049.1 GCF_007097265.1 Flavobacterium gawalongense
CGTGTTCAAATTTAACCTTTACTATTTGTGTCCATACGATAGGTTTTATATTAGTTTTGAAAAAACGTCAATGGTAGCGCAGTCGAGATTGTTTTTTAAACGTTAAATAAAGTAAAAAGATTTCTATCATTCGTTTTTCTCGACTGCATGACCGCCAAATTCATTTCGAAGTGCAGCAACAACTTTTCCGGAGAAGGTATCCTGCATTTGGGAACGGTAGCGCATCATGATCGAAAGAGCAATAACTGGAGTAGGAACGCCTAAATCTAATGCGGTTTCAAGTGTCCATTTTCCTTCACCAGACGAATGCATGATTCCTTTAATACTGTCTAAATGTGGGTCTTTCGAAAAGGCATTTTCTGTTAATTCCATTAACCAACTGCGAACCACGGAACCATGATTGAATAGTTTGGCCGTTTTTTCGAAATCAATATCAAATTCGGAATGTTCAAAAACCTCAAAACCTTCAGCGATGGATTGCATCATACCATATTCGATACCGTTATGAACCATTTTGGTAAAATGACCACTTCCCGCTGCACCAGTATATAAATGTCCATTTTCAACAGAAATATCCTTGAAAACTTGTGCTACATATTCAAATACTGCTGCGTCTCCGCCAATCATCGTACAAGCACCATTCAAAGCACCCGAAGTTCCTCCCGAAGTTCCACAGTCCAAAAAGTCAATGCCAAGTTCCTTTAGTTGGGAATAGCGACGTTTGGAATCTTTATAGTTTGAATTTCCACCGTCAATGATAATGTCCTTTTTTTCTAAAAAAGGAATCAGGGAAGTGATAACTGCATCCACAATTTCGCCGGCGGGTACCATCAGCCAAATGACTTTTCGATCGTTCAGTTTTTGACATAATTCCTGTACCGAATGTGCGGTGCTAATTCCTTCCTGATCTATTTTTACTACGAAGTCTGTATTGACATCTTGAGCTACTACTTCGTAACCATTTCGTTGTAAGTTAAGGGCAAGGTTGAAGCCCATTTTTCCTAATCCTATAATTCCAATTTGCATTGCTTTTAGTTTTAAATGTAATTTGAAGATGTTTTTGAGTAATCGATCAAAATCTTTTTCAAGTAAAAATATTGGTTTTAATTTTTTAACAAGCGATTTTTTATAAAAATATTTAATCTTTGAAAATACTGTGACTTTATAATGTCAAATCGAGCCCTTCGTCAAAAGCTCAGGACAGGCTATAGTCGAGATTTTTTTTGATATTTTATAGTATAAATAGGGTTTCGACTATAGCCTGTCCTGAGCGAAGTCGAATGGGCTCAACCTGACAATAATCAACAACAAATTTATTCCAGTAAATTAATAGATAAAATGGTATTATACAAATCAATATGTTAATTTAAATTTGTTTCACACATTTATCTATAGTTGAACTTTACCATTAACCAAATATTCTCGATTGTTTGAATCTCCTTTTTTTAAGTTCTCCCATTATTGAGTGCATTAAGAGTGTTTTCTTATCGAAAGCATAAAGAAATTCCTGTTTTTTGGTTTTGAAACATTGAAAATCAATCTGTTTCAATTTTTGTCATGTACTTGGATTAATTTTTTAATTTAAAGAATTCCATATTCTAGGGAAAATCATCTTTAAAAGATAAATATTTAAAACATAAAAGTAAGAAAAATATTATATATATAATTATATCGTGTATTTAGTCGATGATATTTGTAGTTTAAGATGAAAAAATGTAATTTAGAGTAACGAATTAAAACTCATAACGCTCTTAAATAAATTTTCAGAAATTACTTTAAACGCTTGGTTGAAAAAGTTGAGGACACAAGAAATATTTAGGGTATTTAATGCGTAGTTAAAAGAAACAGTTAAAAAAAGTGTATTAAAAAAATAATTAAAAGATGGAAACAGACAATAAGCAAAACGAGGTATTCTTGTTCATAGGTGGATTTTTTGTTGCTGCTGCGAGTTTATCGGTGGCTATTTTAATGTTAATTTTTTTTTGCGAAATTTATGATTTTTCATAATAAGTCGCAAAGAATAAATAAAAACTAATAAACGATACCAACAGGGACTATACATATAGCTGCTTTAAATATTATTTGTAGATCAAAAAATACTTAAATTCAGATTTTGAGATTTTAAAGTAAAATAAATTTCAAATCAGAAGGGGAATATTATAATTACCTTCTCTGTTTTTAAAGAAGAAGTTATTTTGCCTTATTACATGACTAAAAAAAGTTTATACACACGAGAACAGATAGTCGAATAATAACAATTATTAATGATTATAAATCCCATGTTGTACGTTCCCACAAAGTATAATATACATTTTCAATCTTTGTCAGCACATAAGAAATTATTTTAGTACTATAAATAAACGCTCTTTCGGTTCGAGTTCAGAAAGTAAGGTTTGAATATGCAAATAAAACCCCCGCTAAATCTTTTTTAGTGGGGGTTTTTTTGTCCTGTTTGTGAATTGAAGTTGTTTTTTGAAAGTAATACGTATCAGGAACCTTCCAAAAATCCTATATTTGTATAGCTAGAATAACTGAATCGAAGAATGTATTTAAGACGAACTATGAAGCAACCATTAAACAAAAATAACAATATGCGATTATTTCTTAGTTGTTTTCTTTTCTTATCCGTTTTCAATATTTTTTCACAAGAAAAAGTGGCTCCTGAAAATGCACCAAAAGTAAAAATTGATTCACTATATAGAGAAGATCAGTTTTATTTTGGATTAACTTTTAACACATTGCAAAACAAACCTGCGGGTTTATCTCAGAGTAAATTATCAACGGGTTTTTCGGCTGGTTTTCTTAGGGATATGCCTATAAATAAAAATAGAACCATTGCAATAGCATCCGGAATTGGTTTTACTTATAATAATTACAATCAAAATCTTTCGATTTATAAAACGGATCAAACGCCGGTTTATTCGATTATTGATGCCAATACAAGTTTTAGTAAAAACAAATTTTCACAACTATTAGTAGATGTGCCTATTGAGTTCAGATGGAGATCATCAACCTATGAGAGTTATAAGTTTTGGAGAATTTACGGAGGAGTTAAATTGAGTTATTTAATCTATGACAGATCTATTTTCAATGACGCTCAAGGTAAAATAGTTGTTTCGAGCAATAAGGATTTTAATAAATTGCTATACGGTGTTTATATTTCATCAGGTTATAATACAATAAATGTATATGCCTATTATGGTTTGAATTCCCTATTCAAATCCGCAAAAATTGATGGACAGCCCATCGATATGAAATCATTGAATATTGGAATTATTTTCTACATTTTATAGCCATAAATACAACAAAAGCAGCTGCGGTACACTTCCTAAAAGAAAACCAAGAATCAATTCAGAAGGGGTATGGGCTTTCATTTCTAAACGGGATGAAGCCACAAAACCATTCATTAGTATTAGAAGCGTAATCATAAAGCTATTCTGGATTTGATAATGTATACTTAATCCCATAACAAAAACGGTTAAGGAACTTATACCCATCATATGAAGACTGGCTTTTGTCTTAAAAAACGACAATACTAATGCTTGTAAAGTGCTCATCAATGCTCCCAAAAAGAAAAAATGCAATTCGGGATATCGATCCAAAGTGATGCTTTTTCGAACCAATAGAATAAGGAGAAAACAGTGAATTATCAGTGGGATTTTACGTTGTGAGACTTCGGGAACCATGATAGAATCAATTTTTCCCGTTGCACGTAATAGTAAAAAAAGCAGAATGGGAATGATTACTGTAACAATTAAGATTTGGAATAATACGAAAAGTTTTTCCTGATTCACAAAAAAAGAAATGTTGAAAAAAAGGTAAACCAAGGTCGCCATTACCGGTATGAATATCGGATGAAAAATATAAGAGAATATCGGCAGGATTTTTTTCAAGATTTCTAGTGTTGTTTGGACTAACAAATATAACGATTCTGATAAAATAGTTAGGGTAAGTTTATGGTGTTTTTAACTTTTACAATGCTTTAGAATGAGATTTCGTTCGAGTTTTAATAAACAGAAATAGCTATAAATTGTAACGTTTCGAAGTCTTCATTTTGAAAAGAAGTGTTATTTTTGAAGAAGTTTTAGAAAGAAACCAATTAATTGCTGCGCTTACGCAAAAGTGACGCTTCTTTCTTTTCGATTTAAAAATTCGTGTCAATCAGTAAAATCGCCGTCATTCGCGTTGCAAACCAATGAGTCTAAAAATCCAAAATATTATTCCTCAAATTCAGGCTGAATTTGTAGGCAACAACAGTACCGTTTCAATTGATACTATTTCTATCGACAGTCGCTCATTGCAAAATGGTTCGCAAACCTTGTTTTTTGCATTGGTTGGAAGTAATAATGATGCGCACGTTTACATTAAAGATTTAATTGAAAAAGGCGTTCAAAACTTCGTAGTTACCCATATTCCTGAAGGCTGTGAAGCCAAAGCCAATTTTCTGGTTGTCAGAAATACATTGGAAGCCTTGCAGGAATTCGCAGCGTATTATCGCGGTCTTTTTCATTTTCCTATTATCGGGTTGACTGGAAGTAACGGTAAAACGATAGTAAAGGAATGGTTGAACTTTCTCCTGAGTCCGGATTATAATATTATTCGAAGTCCAAAGAGTTATAACTCACAGGTTGGAGTTCCTTTATCAGTGCTGGCAATTAATGAGCAACACAATCTTGGGATTTTTGAAGCAGGGATTTCTACCGGTTCAGAAATGGAAAAACTGAAACCCATTATCAAACCAACGATTGGGATTTTAACGAATATTGGTTCCGCACACGATGAAGGTTTTACGAGTTTAGAAGAAAAAATAAAAGAGAAAATGTTGCTTTTTGAAGATTCAGAAGTGCTTATTTATCAAAAGAATGAAATAGTTGATTCCTTTATTTCTAAAAAAGCAAAAGCATTTACATGGAGTTTTGATTCTAAAGATGCCGATGTTTTTGTTTTTAGTGCAGCAATTAAAAACGACAGTACAACCATTCAATACCGATACAAAGGAGATTCATTCGAATTGACAATTCCGTTTCAGGATAAAGCTTCCATTGAAAATGCAATTTCGTGTTTGATGGTTTTGTTGTATTTTAAATATGAAGGGAAGACGATTCAAAACCGAATGGAATTGTTGTATCCCGTTGAAATGCGCCTGAAAGTTAAAAACGGAATCAATAATTGTAGTATTATTGATGATAGTTACAGTTCCGATTTTCAATCGCTGAAAATCGCCTTGGATTTTCTGGAAAGTCAAAATAAACGTCAAAAGAAGACGCTAATATTATCGGATATTTTTCAAAGCGGTTTGTCCAATGGAGAATTGTATTCCAAAGTTTCCCAATTGATTGTATCGAACAAAATTACCAGAGTTATCGGGATTGGTGAAACCATTTCGTCATTCGAAAATAAATTTACCAACTGTGTTACTTTCAAAAACACGGAAGCATTTATTTCTAGTTTCGACGATTTGAATTTTAGTAATGAAACGATTTTGATTAAAGGAGCACGTACCTTTCATTTTGAAGAAATCGTAGCTTTATTAGAAGAGAAAACACATGAAACCGTTCTTGAAATTAACCTGAATGCCATCAGTCATAACTTAAATTTCTTCAAATCAAAGCTGAAACCTAAAACTAAAATAATGGTGATGGTAAAGGCTTTTGGTTATGGAAGCGGTGGTCTTGAAATAGCCAAGTTGCTGGAACATCACAAAGTGGATTATTTGGGCGTGGCTTTCGCCGATGAAGGAATATCGTTAAAAAATGGCGGAATTCATTTACCAATTATGGTATTGAATCCGGAAACAACCAGTTTTGCTGCGATAATTCAACATCAATTAGAGCCTGAAATTTATAGCTTGAAAGGATTGTGTGCGTTCCTGAAAATCGCGGAACAAAAAAAATTGAAACATTTTCCTATTCATATTAAGCTCGATACCGGAATGCATCGTTTGGGTTTTGAGAACAATACGATTGATGATCTGATTGCTACTTTAAAAGGAAATCAAACGGTTCAAGTAAAAAGTATTTTGTCTCACATGGCCACGAGCGACGATTTAGAACACAAAGATTTTGCACATTCACAAATTGATTTGTTTGAGAATTTATCTTTAAAATTAATGACCGAATTGCAAATAAAACCCATTCGGCATATTTTAAATACTTCGGGAATCAGTAATTATCCGGATTCACAATACGATATGGTTCGCCTAGGAATTGGTCTTTACGGAGTTTCAAATGATCATGAGGAACAGAAATACTTAGAAAACGTTGGGACACTTAAATCAGTGATTTCTCAAATCAGAACTATTTCTGCCGGAGAAAGTGTGGGGTATGGCAGACGGTTTATGGCGGAGAAACCCACAAAAATTGCCACAATTCCTATAGGTTATGCAGATGGTATTTCGAGAGGGTGGGGAAATGGAGTCGGATTTGTAACCATTAAAAATGAAAAAGCAACTATCCTTGGTAGTATTTGCATGGATATGTTAATGGTAGATGTCACTGGAATTGATTGCAAGGAAGGTGATGCGGCAATTATTTTTGGCGAAAGCCCATCGGTGAATTATATTGCCCAAAAGTTAAACACGATACCGTATGAAATTCTTACGAGTATATCGCAACGAGTGAAACGGGTGTTTTATAGAGAGTAATTGATTTTGGATAAACGACTGTTGATTGTATTAAAATTTTGATTAAATTCGTTTAACAAAAATATATTTTTAACCTAAAAAAATTAATTATGGGATTTTTCGGTGATTTTAAAGCCTCTTTAATGAAAGGTGATGTGTTGAGTTTGGCAACTGCAGTAGTTATTGGTGCTGCGTTTGGTAAAATTGTTGGCTCTGCTGTAGATGACGTTATAATGCCAATTGTAGGTTTGCTTACAGGTGGAATTGATTTTACACAAAAATTCATCACGTTAGATGGGAATAGTTATGAAACTTTAGCTGCTGCAAAAGCTGCTGGAGCTGCAGTAATTACTTATGGAAATTTAGTTCAAGCGATTATCAATTTCGTTATTATTGCCTTCTTTATTTTTGTTATTTTAAGAGCTGCTGAAAAAGCCAGAAAGAAAGAAGAAGTTGCACCTGCTGCTCCAGCTGGACCTACACAGGAAGAATTGCTTACTCAAATTAGAGATTTATTAAAAAAATAATACCGCTATACTATAATATTCTAATTTATCCTGAATTCATTTCAGGACTAAACCGTTTCTTAATTGAGGCGGTTTTTCTTTTTGTTTAAAATAAACAGAACAATGGATTATATAGTTTAAATAAATTAAGCGCAGATTCAAATATTTTAAAATTAATTTGATTGCTTGAAAGCTTTTAATAATTCGTTTGTTAAATTTATAACATTTTGTTATTTTTTGTGAACACGCTTGTTTTGATTTGAATATTACTTACTTTTGCCATTCAAATTTAGTACTCAATAATAAAAATATACTATGAGAATAGCAGTTGTAGGCGCTACTGGAATGGTTGGCGAAGTAATGTTAAAAGTATTGGCAGAAAGAAATTTCCCTGTAACAGAATTAATCCCGGTTGCTTCTGAAAGATCAGTGGGAAAAGAAATAGAATACAACGGTAAAAAATATAAAGTGGTTGGTATGCAAACTGCTGTGGACATGAAAGCGGATATAGCTTTGTTTTCTGCAGGAGGAGATACTTCACTGGAATGGGCTCCAAAATTTGCAGCAGCAGGAACAACGGTTATCGATAATTCATCGGCTTGGAGAATGGATCCAACCAAAAAATTAATCGTTCCTGAAATCAATGCTGAGGAATTGACCGCAGCAGATAAAATTATTGCAAATCCAAACTGTTCTACCATTCAAATGGTATTGGTTTTGGCACCATTGCATAGAAAATACAACATCAAACGTGTTATTGTTTCTACTTACCAATCGATTACCGGAACAGGTGTAAAAGCAGTTCAGCAATTAGAAAATGAATACGCAGGAGTTCAAGGTGAAATGGCTTACAAATATCCAATTCACAGAAATGCGATTCCACAATGCGATTCTTTTGAAGATAATGGCTATACCAAAGAAGAAATGAAATTGGTTCGTGAAACCAAAAAAATATTAAGTGATAATTCTATTGCAGTTACGGCTACTGCTGTTCGTGTGCCAATTGTTGGCGGACATAGCGAAGCGGTGAATGTGGAATTCACCAATGATTTTGATTTAAGTGAAGTACGAAATATTTTGCGTCATACCGATGGTGTGGTGGTTCAGGATAATAACGACACTTATACATACCCAATGCCAATGTATGCGCAAGGAAAAGATGATGTTTTTGTAGGTAGAATTCGTCGTGACGAAAGCCAGGAAAATACATTGAATATGTGGATTGTTGCTGATAATCTTAGAAAAGGAGCAGCGACAAACACGATACAAATTGCCGAATATTTGATTGCAGCTAAATTGGTGTAACCTAAAATTAGATTTTGATGTAGAAAGGCACTGCAGTGCCTCTCTACCTATTTATAAAAAACTACAACGCTAAAAGTTGTAGTTTTTTGTTTTAAATAGGGGTTACATTTTTATGTTTTCTTACCTTTGTGGCGAATGAAAAAGAAACAGCTCATAATTAATCTTTTCTTTGCGATTGCACTGTTGTTCTCCATAGTGTTTCAATCGTTTCACGGGTATGAGCATCTGGAAAAGAAACTTTCAGAAAAGGTCTGTTATCACAAACACGATTCTAATAAGGCAGAATTAACCCATCAACATAGAGGTTTTGACCATTGTTTGCTTTGTGAATTCACTTCCAGCAGTTACATTTCTCCAAAAAAATTCTCGTATCAATTATACTCCAGTCACAAAGAAATTCCTTATTTTCTTACTGACAAGGAAACGATTATTTCGTTTTCAGGAAGTTTATATTCTCATCGCGGACCACCGGTAAATAGTTAGGTTGAATTTATTTCAGCACTTATCATTTCTATTTTATTTACTAAATAATTCCAGTCTCGACTCCCTCTCCTTCTTACTCCCCTCCTTCGGAGGGGCGGGGGGAGGAAAGAGGGTTCAGGTGAGGAACAATACAATCATTTTCAATGAAAAAATTTATTATAGCCCTATTTTTGGGATTTTCGGCGATGCTTCATGCGCAAAATTCAATATCGGGAACCGTAACCGATATGAAAAGTCAGCCTATAAAAGGCGTTTCGGTATATGCATCAGAATTGCATAAAGGAACAACAACGGATGAGAACGGAAAATATGCATTGACCAATCTCCCTAATGGAAAACTAAAACTCACCTTTACATTCATAGGATTTGGAACACAGAATAAAACCATAACCAGTTTACAAAAAGAAAATACACTAGATGTAATCCTCGAAGAAACAATATTTGAGATGGATGAAGTGATTGTTTCTACCGCTTTCAATAAAATACAATCGCAAAATGTGATGAAAGTAGAACACGAAAGCATCAAAAATATGCAACGAAAAGGAACCGCAACTTTGATAGAAGGACTGGCCACCATCCCAGGTGTTTCGCAGGTTTCTACAGGAACTTCCATTGGGAAACCAGTAATTCGTGGACTGAGCGGGAATCGTGTTTTGGTGTATTCACAAGGTGTTCGCATAGAAAATCAGCAGTTTGGAGACGAACACGGTTTGGGATTAAATGACTCGGGAATAGAAAGTGTTGAGGTGATTAAAGGACCGGCTTCTTTGTTGTATGGTTCGGATGCTTTGGGTGGCGTTTTGTATTTTAATCCCGAAAAATTTGCTGACGCCAGTACATTCAAAACTAATTTCAGCCAAAAATATTTCTCGAATACGCTGGGAAGTAATTCCTCTTTGGGATTGAAAACATCTACTGATAACTGGAAATTTCTCGCTCGTGGAAGTTACAATATCCATTCCGATTATAAAATTGCCGATGGCGAACGAGTAACCAATACGCGTTACAATGAAACTGATTTCAAAACAGGGATTGGCTACAGCAATGCCAAGTTCTCAAGTGTGTTGCGTTACAATTACAATGACTTGGATTTAGGAATTCCGGAAGATGGCGTTGCGGAACAAACCACTAGTAAGAAAACAGGATTTCCAAAACAAGGCGTTTTTAATCATCTGTTGAGTTTGAACAACGTTTTCTTTTTCCAGAAATCAAAACTGGATGTCGATTTGGGTTATGTTGCCAATGATCGAAGTGAATTTGAAGATAGTGATGTTGCGGTTTTGCACATGAAACTAAAAACATTCAATTATGATGCAAAATACCATTTGCCAATAATAGGGGAAGTGGAAACTATTTTTGGAATTCAGGGAATGCACCAAACCAACACCAACTCAGGTGAAGAATATTTAATTCCGGATGCGACTACAAATGATTTTGGTTTTTTTGGAACCGCTAATTACGAGTGGAAAACGAATGTACTCCAAGCCGGTTTGCGTTTTGATAATAGAAAAATCACTACTGAAGCCTATGGTATTCCCGGTGAAGAAGGTTCGTTTGAAGCTATCGACAAATCATATGACAGTTTTAATGCTTCGTTAGGATACAAAACGAATCTGGCCGATGATTTGACTTTGCGACTGAATCTCGCTTCCGGTTTTAGAGCGCCAAACCTGGCCGAATTAACGTCCAATGGTGTTCACGAAGGAACAAATCGCTATGAAGTAGGAAACAGTGATTTGGAAACCGAGCAAAACGTACAAACTGATTTGAATTTAGAATACAGAACTGATCATTTTGAGTTTTTTGTCAATGGATTTTACAATCACGTCAACAATTATATTTATACATCGCCAACGGGTATTGTGATTGATGAAAATGCTGTGTTTGATTACATTCAGAACGATGCCAAATTGTACGGGGGCGAAATAGGACTGCATTTACATCCACATCCTTTGGATTGGTTGCATTATGAAACCAGTTTTGAAAACGTAACCGGTAAGAAACAAAACGGAGATTATTTGCCGTTAATTCCGGCTAACAATTGGAATAACACCATTAGAACGGAGTTCAAAATCAAAAATTGGCTTGAAGATGGTTTTGCCACTTTGAATGTTTCCACGACTTTCAATCAGAATAATGTGAGTGGTTTTGAAACGGAATCCAATGGGTATTCGTTAGTGAATCTGGGTTTTGGAGGAAAGGTAAAACTGGGGAAAATCGCTTTTGATATCAACCTGAACGGGAATAATGTTTTAGACAAAAGATACATCGCGCACCTTTCTCGCTTGAAAACTGATAGAATTCCTAACATAGGAAGAAACGTGGTTTTGGGTGTGAATTTTAATTTGTAATTCATTTGCTTCAGCAAAAAAACAAAAAGGCTATTCGAAAAGAGTAGCGTTTTTTGGATTTAACTTAAATGGACTTATATTTCTTACATGGTTTGTGTTTCTCAACATATAAGAGATATAAGTCCATTTAAGGATTGATTTTATTATTTGAATTATGTCTACAATGCGGACATAATTGGCTTTTACTTAGATGAACTTATATTTCTTACATGGTTTGTGTTTTTCAACATATAAGGGATATAAGTCCATTTAAGAATTGATTTTTAATTTGCGACATTCACAGAACTGTAATAAAAAAGGCATTCGTGCGACTAACTCTTTTTAAGAATTCCTTTCATAAGGAAAACTAACTATTTGTCTATTTTTGTAACAACCTAAATCAGAATTTAATGAAAAAAACCTTTTTAATAATGGCAGTTTCAACTACAATAGCATCTTTTGGTCAAAACCAAAATCCCATAAAATATCCAACTACGAATAAAGGAGAAACAGTTGATGTGTATTTCGATACTAAACTTGCCGATCCGTACCGCTGGCTCGAAGACGACAAATCTGCTGAAACCGGTGCTTGGGTAAAAGCCCAAAACAAAGTGACCTATGATTATTTAGCCCAAATTCCGTTTCGTGATGTGTTAAAAGCAAGAATGGAAAAACTGTGGAATTATGAGAAAATAGGTGCGCCTTTCAAAGAAGGAAATTATACGTATTACTACAAAAATAATGGATTGCAAAACCAATCCGTGTTGTACAGAAAAGACGTGAAAGGAACAGAAACTGTTTTCTTGGATCCCAATACTTTTTCTAAAGACGGAACTACTTCCCTTGGTGGATTGGATTTCTCTAAAGACGGTTCTAAAGTGGCGTATGCCATTTCAGAAGGCGGCAGCGACTGGAGAAAAGTCATTATCATGGATGCCATCACCCAAAAAATTATAGAAGACACCCTTGTTGATGTGAAATTCAGCGGTGTATCTTGGAGAGGAAACGAAGGATTCTATTATTCCAGTTATGACAAACCAAAAGGAAGCGAATTATCGGCAAAGACAGACCAACATAAATTGTATTATCACACGTTAGGAACCCCACAAAAGCAAGATAAAATTATCTTTGGCGCAGACCAAAAACGGCGCTATGTAGGCGGACATGTTACTGAGGACAATCATTATTTGGTCATTACAGCATCGACTTCTACTTATGGAAATGAATTGTACATCAAAGATTTGACAAAATCCAACAGTCCTATTGTGACCATTGTAGATAATTTTAAGAGTGATAGCAATATTATTGATAACGAAGGCGGAAAATTATTCATAGAAACCGACTTAAATGCGCCCAACAAACGCATCGTTACTGTGGACGTCAACAATCCGAAACCGGAAAACTGGAAAGATTTTATTCCCGAAACTGAGAATGTTTTGTCTCCATCCACAGGCGGCGGATATTTCTTTGCGAATTACATGAAAGATGCCGTTTCGGTGGTGAAACAATACGATTATTCTGGAAAATTGGTTCGTGAAATTCAATTGCCGGGTGTAGGAACTGCAGGCGGTTTTAGCGGAAAGAAAAAAGAAAAAATACTCTATTATTCGTTCACTAATTACATCACTCCGGGTTCTATCTATTCGTTTGAACCAAAATCGGGAACTTCAGCCGTATATGAAAAACCAAAAGTAGATTTCAACAGCGAAGAATATGAGTCGAAACAAGTGTTTTACACTTCCAAAGACGGAACCAAAATCCCAATGATTATCACCCATAAAAAAGGATTAAAACTCGACGGTACAAACCCAACGATGCTCTATGGTTATGGTGGATTTAATGTGAGTTTGACACCAAGTTTCAGTATTGCCAATGCCGTTTGGATGGAAAACGGCGGCATTTTTGCCGTGCCCAACTTACGTGGCGGTGGCGAATACGGGAAAAAATGGCACGATGCGGGAACCAAAATGCAAAAACAAAATGTATTTGATGATTTCATCGCAGCGGCAGAATATCTGATTGCTCAAAAATATACTTCCTCTGAATTTCTTGCCATCCGTGGCGGGTCAAACGGTGGATTGTTGGTGGGTGCCACTATGAACCAACGTCCGGAGTTGATGAAAGTTGCTCTGCCGGCCGTAGGCGTGATGGACATGTTGCGCTATCATACTTTTACCTCAGGTGCAGGTTGGGCGTATGATTACGGAACGGCACAAGACAGTAAGGAAATGTTTGACTATATTAAAGGCTATTCTCCTGTACACAACATAAAAAAAGGAATACAATATCCGGCTACGATGATTACCACTGGCGATCACGACGATAGAGTAGTGCCGGCGCATAGTTTCAAATTTGCTGCCGAATTGCAAGAAAAACAAACTGGAATAAACCCAACCCTAATCCGAATTGACATCAATGCAGGTCACGGTGCAGGAAAATCCGTGGCGGCAACCATTCAGGAAAATGTAGATATCCAAGCATTTACTTTGTACAATATGGGTGTAAACGTATTGCAAAAGTTAAATAATTAAGACCTATTCTAATTTTTTTTTAGGAGCTATTCCCGCTTTCCGGCTTTATCTTTTTTGAGGCGAAGAAAAATCGCCTCAAAAAAGGATATCGCCTGTAATCGGGGCTAACCCAATGGAAAGATTTGGTGTTTTCTGAAAAATTTTGACGTTTGTCCAGCAATAGTTTTTTTAAACCTCTAGGATGAAAAAATTATATGACTATCCGTAATGCGGACTAAAATCATTTCGAATACAATTTTCGTCGTTTGTACATTTATAAAG
>NZ_VJZP01000004.1 GCF_007097265.1 Flavobacterium gawalongense
ACAAAGATTATTGAAAAAATGACTTGTTTAACAAATAATTAACCTTTATTGCCGTTCAATCCTGCAAGTTGGGTTAAGAGTTATTTTAAAATATTAGGATTTTTTTTATTTATTGCAAATATAGGCAAATATGCTTATACTGAAATAAGTTTATTAATAGAATTTTATTCTGTGAATAAACTGGATAAAAAAATCATTTTAATTGAGTTTGGAAATACCCTCCGAAAACTTCGTTTAGCAAAAGGATTAACCCAAGAGCAACTTGCAAATGAATTAGGTGTTGAAATTTCTCAAATCAGCAGAATTGAAAGAGGTGTTATTAATACCTCGGTTACGACCTTATATGCTATTTCCAAAACTTTAAAAATTGAAGCTTCTGAATTATTTGCTTTTGATAATATTCCATAAAAAACAAAAACAGAATCACTTGTTGGCAAGAAAAATGTTTTAAACAAACAAGACTGCACAAATATTATAAGTCCTTGAATAAAAGTGTATTTTCATAATACTTAATTTAAGTTTGGGTAAAACTAAATCCTAAAAAAATGCATTCCTTACGGTTTCCCGCAAAGAATGCATTTTTTTTATATTTTATGGGAAAACATTTAAAATAAGCAGATTCGAAAGGGAGTTTTTATAGCCGGAATATAAAAGGCAATTATCAATTGAAATTAAATTAAAAAAATTTAAAACCATTTTCCAATTGTCTTTAATTATGTGGTTATTAAAGAACGAAGATTTAAAGGAGTGGCAGGAGCATTGGGCAATCTTCGGTTTTAATAATCATAGCCTGATATGGCGATTGAATATCATAATTAACAATCGTAGTGCGTTGGCAGAAGTGGTGGGTTTCGAAGTTGAGCGTTGGAAAGGGATATTTTACATAATAAGTTTATGGTGATTTTTCTGCACTATAATGACTTATTATGTAACTTAGCTAGGGGCAGTTTTAGGCTTTTGAGCGTTGGGTGCAACTTATTGTTTTTTCTATCTTACCAAATTTTAAATATTAAAGAAAGATAAAAAAACAATGTGTTGCAGAAGCATTGGCAAAAGCCTAAAACAGCAGGCGTTGCAAACGCTCTGTTTTATTTTTTTAAAGTAAGTGGGTACTCGTTGCAAACGAGCACCAGAGGGTTTGCATACTTCAAACATAATAAATTACCAAAATATTGTTGGTTTTACGGAAAACCTCAAAGCAAATAATTATCAATAGGCTACATTTGGTTTTAATAATTTAAAAACGGTGCTATGAATTTAAAATTATCTCTTTTATTCATTTTAAGTTTACTTTTATTTTCTTGCTCGGCAAAAACAAAAAGTGATAGTGAAAACAACGATGTATCAAACTCCTCTGTTAACACATATGATGGGGAAGTTGACAATGAAGACATTTCTAACGAAAATATTGATGAAACAAATATCGAAACTAACACATTATCATCAGGTTGCGGTTTAGCTGACGGAACTTATTCAGCAACTGTTGGGTACAACAATCCGGAAACGGGATATTCAGCTACTTACACTTTAGATGTAGATGTTGAAGATTGTCAAGTAATCCAAATAAACTTTCCAAATGATGGCTATTTAGATCAGGATCATATATCAGCTGCTGATATTGATGAAGATGGAAATGCAAATGTCGATGGAGAAGACGGAAAAACCTATGAAATACAAATTGATAATTAAATATAAATAGGTTACTCGGAAACTAAATAGAGAGGTAAAATATGAACATTATGAAAAAAATATTATTATTAATTCTTACTTTAAATACAATTGCAAATGGCTACAGCCAGACAAGTGAAGAGTTTTACAAGAGAGGGATTGTAAAAGACAGCCTAGAAGATTACAAAGGTGCAATTGCAGATTATACTAAAGCAATAGAAATGGGTGTAAAATACACTGATGCTTATTCCAAAAGAGGAACTACAAAAGTTGCACTTGAAGACATTCAAGGTGCAATAGCCGATTTTAATAAAGCAATAGAGATTGATCCTAATAATAATATTGCTTATTCCAAAAGAGGATGGATTAAGTCTTATCTAAAAGATTATAAAGGTGCAATTACTGACTTTACCAAAGCAATTGCAATTGACCCTAGTAATGATTTTGCTTATTATGGCAGAGGAAACACAAGGGATAAGTTAGAAGACTATCAAGGTGCAATTGCTGATTATACCAAAGTAATAGAAATTGACCCTAATGAAGATAATCCTTATAACATTAATGACGATTATGCTTATATCATTAGAGGAAACTCAAAAGCTAATTTAGCAGATTATCAAGGCGGAATTGCTGATTTTAATAAAGCAATAGAGCTTAACCCAAATAACGATAGTAACTATAATAACCGAGGAATTGCAAAAGCCAATTTAGAAGATTATCAAGGTGCAATAGATGATTACACCAAAGCAATAGAAATTAACCCAAACTTTGGAGCCTTTTATCATAATAGAGGTAATGCAAAAACCAATTTAGAAGACTATCAAGGTGCAATATTAGATTACACAAAAGCAATAGAAATTGACCCAAATAATCCTGAAACCTATCGCAAGAGAGGAGACAGTAAAAGTGATTTAGAAGACTATCGAGGATCAATAACCGACTACAACAAGGCAATAGCAATTGACCCTAATAATGGAAATGCGTACAAAAATAGAGGATATGCAAAGTACTATTTGCAAGATTATAGAGGAGCAATAGCAGACTATACGAAGGCAATATCAATTACTCCTACTAAAGGGGCTTATCACTTAAGAGCAAGCGCAAAGGAGGATTTAAAAGACTATCAGGGCGCAATATTAGATTACACTAAAGCAATAGAACTAGACACAAATTACGCTTATACTTATTACAGAAGAGGGCTCGTCAAAGTAAAATTAAAACAAAAAAACAGTGGATGCTTAGATTTAAGCAAAGCAGGAGAATTAGGCGATGAACAAGCTTATGAAATGATAAAAAAATATTGTAATTAAGGCATTTAAAAAGTTCAAAATGATTAATAAAGATATAGAGCAAATTGACATTGACAATAGAGAAAACAATTACCCTAATAAGGGTATTTTCCTTACTTTAAAATATTATATTGAAACTAAAGAAGTAATCTATAATGATTCTGGTGTTGAATTCGATAATCTTGACAGACTCCGCTATGTATGTGTCATAATATCTTATATAACAGATGAAAAATTACTAAACCATACAGCTGCTTACTTAAAACATTGTGGTCTGTTAAAAAATGTGGATGCGAAATTTGAAGAGTTTAAAAACAATTCAATTAGTTCTTATTCTGATACTGATTTAATCAAGATAAAAGCAATCTTATATTCTTTAACCTCTCGCTACGAGGTTTTGATGAAAACAATTAATCCTCCAAATAGTGGAGAACCATTGTTCGACATTACAATAAAAGATAGGATAATCAAGCACAACTTACCTGCAGTTATAAATTCGCTAGAAAGAAAAGGAACTCTATCATTTGTTAATAGCATTGAGATGTTACCATTAAAAGAACAAAAAGATGCAATTAGCATTTGGATAACTAATTGTTTAAAACTTGATTACTCAAATAACACAAATACCTTTACTGACAGCATAAATTTTCTTAATATATTAAAAGAAAATTTAGTTCAAGATAAAATAGATATACTAAAACCAAAACATGAACCTATTTTTTCCAATAATGGTTTTGAACTGTTTGAAGATATTTTATCGGAATATGTTAAGCCCATTGGAAAAAAAGGGCGTTTAAGTGAGATTCATTATTATTACCGGAAAATGTACGAGGATGATTTTATCCACCAAAGACCGGAACGGTTTAAAACTTGGTTTTTCGAAACATACAAAAAAGAAGATTTAGGAAAAATAAAAACTTTAAAAGAAGTAGAAAACCTTGACCGAAAAATCCATTACGCAACTGCATTAGAATGGTTTAAACAACAACATCGTTAACGTACCGTAAAAAGTACAATTACGTACTTCTCATAGTACGACCGTATTTAAACATTTGCATATCATTTAAAAAAAAGATATGCAACAAATTCAATTCATTCAAACAACGCCTCAACAACTACAAAGCGAGATTACTAAAGGCGTAAAAATTATTTTAGAAGATTTTCAAAAAAACTTCAATCCCAAACATCAATTACAAAAAACCTGCAAAATAAAAAGGAGAAAGAAAATAATTGGGGTAATTTCATCAATTATTCAGAACTTAACAATAATAGTTCGAATAATCGACCCCGATTTATTAGACTATTATCATTACGCAACAATCTATTATTTCGTTTGTCTACTCTACACACTTGCAAATACTTATGTCAAATTTAACAAAAACCAAAAACCAAAAAAACCGCTTCTTTCGAAGCGGTTTTTGTACCCGGAGCCGGAGTCGAACCGGCACGGTTTCCCACAGGTGTTTGAGACCAGCGCGTCTACCAATTCCGCCATCCGGGCTTAGCTAGACATGAAATAACGACAGTTATTTCAACGCAATAAAAGATGTGATTGTGTTTAAATCAACCATCAATTCCTTTAACACGGTGCAAATGTAAAAAATAATATTAAATGTTCAACTAAAAATACTTAAAATTTTCCTTTCAGAGTTGAATAAATTTTATAAATTTGCACCTCGCTAAAAACGGAACACACAACTAACTACACCCGAGGCGTATACAAACATCCGGCTTTAAAAGAATGACAAAGCCGAATTGTATGGAGCGTAGCGGAATAAAAACAACAAATTAAATGTCACACCTAGAACCAGAAGCTAAAATTTTTGCTTGTTCACAAAGTGTCTATCTTGCAGAAAAAATAGCTGAGAAATACGGAATTCCGTTAGGCAAAATTACCATGGCTAAATACAGCGATGGCGAATTTCAACCTTCTTACGAAGAGTCTATCAGAGGTTTACGCGTTTTTATTGTTTGTTCTACTTTTCCAACTGCAGATAATTTGATGGAATTGTTACTGATGATTGATGCTGCAAAACGGGCTTCGGCAAGACACATTACTGCAGTAATTCCTTACTTTGGTTGGGCTAGACAAGACAGAAAAGACAAGCCAAGAGTTCCGATAGGAGCTAAATTAGTAGCTAATTTATTAGATGCTGCAGGCGCAACAAGAGTAATGACCATGGATTTGCATGCCGATCAAATTCAAGGATTCTTTGAAAAACCAGTAGATCATCTTTTTGCTTCAACTATCTTTATACCTTATGTAGAAAGTTTAGGTTTAGATAATTTGACGATTGCTTCACCAGATATGGGTGGTTCAAAAAGAGCCTATGCCTATTCTAAATTCTTAGAATCTGACGTAGTTATTTGTTACAAACAAAGAAAAGAGGCAAACATTATTGACACCATGGAATTAATTGGTGAGGTAAAAGGCCGAAATGTAATCCTAGTGGATGACATGATTGATACCGGAGGCACTTTGGCGAAAGCCGCAGATTTAATGATCGAAAAAGGAGCATTAAGCGTAAGAGCCATTTGTACACACGCCATTTTATCAGGTGATGCTTACGAAAAAATAGAAAAATCGCAATTGAGCGAATTAATAGTTACCGATTCTATTCCATTAAAGAAAGAATCAAACAAAATAAGAGTGTTGAGTTGTGCACCTCTTTTTGCTGAAGTTATGCACATGGTGCACCACAACAATTCCATTAGTGGAAAATTTATAATGTAATAAGTGGCACTATGCCAAAGGCTTTAAGCCTTAAGTTTACTACATTCGCATAAAGCATAAAGCTTATTGCCTAAAGCATGAATATTATTTAATAACTATATTTTTTTACAATGAAATCGATTACAATTAAAGGATCAGAAAGAGAAAGCGTGGGCAAAGTTGCGACTAAAGCCTTACGTAATGCTGGATTGGTTCCTTGCGTATTATACGGAGGAAATCAGGCAGTTCATTTCTCAGCAGAAGTTATGGCTTTCAAAAACTTGGTTTACACTCCAAACGCTCACACAGTTGAGATCGATCTTGGAAAAGGAAAATCATTTAACGCTGTTTTACAAGACATTCAGGTTCACCCGGTGTCTGACAAGATTTTACATATTGACTTCTTTCAATTATTTGATGACAAAGAAATCACTATGGAAGTTCCTGTAAAAGTGGTTGGAACTTCTAAAGGAGTTCTTGCTGGTGGTGTTTTACGCTTGAACACTCGTAAACTTAAAGTAAAAGCTTTACCAAAAAATCTTCCGGATTTTATTGAAGCTGACATTACTCCACTTGAAATGGGTAACAAATTGTACGTTACGAAACTTGTTTCTGACAACTACAAATTGATTCACCCTGACAACACTGTTGTTGCTCAAGTAAGAATTTCTCGTGCGGCTATGAAAGCAGCTCAAGAAGCAGCAAAAGCAGCGAAAGCTCCTGCAAAAGGAAAGAAAAAATAATATTTTTTCAATCATTCAAGAAAGCATCAGTTGTAAAACTGGTGCTTTTTTTTTGAATAGTAGCGAAAGATTAGGCTTTTTAGGAAATAGGTTTCCCACTGTCATTCCAATCTTTTTTGAGTCGAAAAAAAATCGCCTCAAAAAAGGATTTTCCCTTCCATCGGGGCTAATTGGGTTTTATGGTTTTGTTCTTGGGATTATTACAAGATTGGCAAAAAAACCACCCCGCCTTGCAGGCACCCCTCCAGAGGAGGGGAAGTCGTGCGCATTCCCCTCCTCTGGAGGGGTGCCCAACGGGCGGGGTGGCCTCTTCCGCTACCCACAAAACATTTTCCAACACACAAGTTTCCTTAATTAACAGATTAAGTCTATTTTTGCAGCATGATAAAATGGATTTCAAATTTATTCTCATCAACAAAAATAGAAGACAATACGGATTGTATGAAGAAATTTTTAATAGTTGGACTCGGCAACATTGGCGCCGAATATGTAAACACGAGACACAACATCGGTTTTAAAATAGTCGATTTCTTTGCCAGAAAAGAAGGAATCAACTTCGAAACCGTAAAACTGGGCTCCCTTGCCGAATATAAATTCAAGGGAAGAACCTTTTTACTTTTGAAACCCAATACCTATATGAACTTGAGCGGAAAAGCCGTTAAATACTGGATGACGGCAGCAAATATTCCTTTGGAAAATATTTTAGTCATTACAGATGATTTGAATCTTTCTTTTGGGACTATTCGCATCAAACCAAAAGGAAGCGATGGCGGACACAATGGATTGAAAAACATCAATCTTGTCCTGAATACGCAGAACTACACCCGATTTCGTTTTGGGATTAGCGACGAATTCAAGAAAGGAAAACAAGTTGATTATGTCCTTGGCGACTGGGACGATGCTGAAAAAACGGCACTTCCGGAGCGATTAGAATTAGCTTCAGAGATTATAAAATCTTTTGGAACTGCAGGATTAGAAAATACCATGACCACATTTAATGGAAAATAAAAAAAGGGAAACATAATCACGTTTCCCTTTTTTAGTAAATTCTATTTTGATTATTCAATCACTATTTTTTTCGATTCTTTCCTATCTCCATCAATCACTGTCAATAAATAAAGTCCGGGTTGAGCATTTTTCAATTGGATATTTTCATTGAAATTTTGTTGAATTCCATATTCTTTTTCGAAAATTTTTCTACCTGACAAATCGTGCACTAGTACTTTTATTCTACTAGTAGAATCACTGGTAAATTTTAAGTTAAAATTACCTTTGTTGGGATTTGGATACAAGACAACATCAGTAATTTTAAAATCAGATGTCGCTAAAGTAAACGTTTGTGTACAAATAGTTATTGATGCCGAATCCAATGTACCAGTATCTCCTGTATAAGCATCACGAACTCTAAAAGTCCAAATACCTTGAGGGTTTTCCCCATTAAAAGTCGCTAATGGTTCAAATGGAGATACAGTTTGAGCGGTAGTTGTTCCACAAACAAGCGAACCTCCCAAATCATCGTAATTCAACGACAAACTACTATTCATAGCTGCACAACTTCTTTCAAATAATTTCACAGTAGTCCCTTGCGGACTTACCACCTCTATTTGCACATCTGATAAATACGAATGGGTAAGACCTACTGCAAAATTTACATCTGCTATAGTTCCAGTTGTACTAGGAACACTAATTGTTTTAGAGGTATAAGTCTGCGATTCCGGTATGGAGAAAGGAGCTGCAAAAGTATAAGTAGCACAAGAAGAAGTAATCGAATATCCAATTGCAAATGACTTGCCATTTACAGCATAATAAATATTCCCTGTTGGCTCAATTAAAATCCTGCAATTTTTTGCTGTAATATTTGGAACCGTGATTGTTTGAGAACCATCATTTGGAGTATTAGAAACCAATATTGTAGGAAAAGTCAGCCCTCCATCCGTAGAAAGCTTAATATTCACATTTGTTGATCCAACCAAAGCATTTGAACCATTTACACTCCAAGTTACCGTTTGTGTTGTTCCTTGAAACCAACTTGAATTTTCTGTGTTTTGTGACGTAACTGCAAATGGACCAACTGTTCCGCTTACATTTACAATCATTTCATCGGTATTGGTTTGTGCTGTTCCAAGAGCCGCATTATCCCTGCCGGTTAAGGTAAAATGGAGTGTTCTCGCAATAGTAGAAACAGATTCCCAAGTCGTAGTCAATTTATTAGACAACACCGTACTGTAAGCAGGCATATAGCGAATTGGGGAACTGCTTGGATACATAGATCTAAAAAGCGGGCCATCTAATTTAGTTGAGAAAGCAACACTATTTGCTCCACTCGTTGCGGTAGCCGTGTCATTTTGTTCCCAACAATAAGTAATAGTATTACCATCAACATCAGAACCCGTTCCTATCAACTTAAAAGCTGTTCCATTAGGAATAGTATAATCTAAACCGGCACTAATCGTTGGAGGGTTATTACTTATTAGTGTACTTGTTCCGCAAGTTTTTAAAGAAAGATTATCTTGAATTTGTTTAATGCTTACATAAGTAAAATAATCATCTGAATTAGCTTGAACATCATAATTTGTAGTAATTCCTGCATACCCCATGATCGTAGAACCGCTTCCTGGCTCGACACTAACTCCAGAACCTTCAAGGACATATGAAAAGGTGTGTTCTGCACCCAGCTGATGCCCCATTTCATGAGCTACAAAATCTATATCAAACGCATCACCTTCTGGTTTCGCATCGCTTGGTGAAGTATAAGCACTCCCTTTTGCTAAAGGATTATCAATTGTAGGATTTACACACACACAGCCAATGCAGCCAGCATTTCCACCGCTACCTGTGGCACCAAATAAATGTCCTACATCATAATTTCCATTTCCAATAACAGTAGTCAAAGTGGTCTGTACTTCTTGGCTCCACTCTACTGGAGCTTCATCAACCACTGTAGAATATGGATCGGTAGCGGCATCAGTATAAATTATATCGGTATCATTTGCGATAATGCTTAATTTTACGGCCAAATCTTTATTGAAAATACCATTCACTCTGCTCATGGTTGCATTCATTCCGGCCAGAGCACCAGCTGCAGTTCCCCCAAAATAAGCAGTATATTCACCCGTACAGGACAAAGCAAGCTTTAAAGTTTTAAAAACTTGGTTGCTCGCTGAAATTTTACCGGTTTTATTTAGTAACTGTTTGTTTAAAGCTACATCTTCAGTTTTGCAACTAAAAGGCAAACTTCCTCTAATTCTGCTTTTAGCCTCAAAAAGAACATAAACCGTTTTGTCTTTAGAATACCGCTCAATAAATTCTGATCCACTGTCCCCTCTTAGAATCATGGTCTGAATTCCTTTGGGTGACAAACTGAAATAAAGTGACGCATTACGATCTGTAATTCCAATACCGGCATAAGCCCGTATATCTGGATATTTAGCTTGCAATTCCGGTTCAAAATTAGAATACTCCCACACCAAAAATTTTTCTAAAACACCATTCCTATTTGGAACAGCAATTTCGATTCTGTTTTCCTTGGCTGTTTTATTCTGAAGTGGCTCCAAAGATTGTTTTATAGCAACTTCGTCTAATTTGAATAACAATTGATTATCAGCACTTGGCTTCGCACTGTTTCTATCTGAAACACCAACCATATCTTGATTAATTCTTTTCCAAGGAGAGCCATTTTGAGCATGGATGGTTGAATTAGAAAGAACAATTATAAAGAATAGTATAATTCTTTTCATGATTTGAAAATATTTGTACTTCAAAATTAAAGCATTTATGTTAATGTATGGATCCATTAGCTAATATTTTAAATGAAATATTAGTTTCAATATATCGCTTTTTGGTTTTTAATCCCTTTTTTTTAGAATCCCACGCTAAATTCTATCGAAAATCAATTCCTCATACCGTTACTTTTAAAATAGATAGTATAAATTTGCACTATTATAAAATATTTGCTTTGAAGATTTTTCATTCTATAAACGATTTCAGTTCCACAAAAAAAACAATCCTAACTTTGGGTACTTTTGACGGAGTTCATATTGGTCACAAAAAAATTCTGGAGAGAGTAATTCAAAAAACTAAAAATGAGAATTACGAAAGTTTAGTTCTTACTTTTTTTCCTCATCCCAGAATGGTTTTACAGGAACATTCTGACATAAAACTACTCAATACCATAGACGAAAAAATAGACTTATTGGAACAAATAGGCATTGAAAATCTTGTCATCCATCCTTTTGATGAAACTTTTTCCAGATTAACTGCCGAAGATTTCGTGAGAACTGTTCTTGTGGATCGGTTTCATATCCAAAAAATAATTATTGGTTACGACCACCGTTTTGGAAGAAATCGTACTGCTAACATTGACGATCTTATAGCTTTTGGAAAACAATATGATTTTGAAGTGGAGCAAATATCCGTTCAGGAAATAAATGATATTTCCGTGAGTTCTACCAAAATCAGGAAAGCTTTATTAGAAGGAGATATGGCTTTGGCCAATAACTATTTAGGATACGATTATTTTCTGACCGGAATTATTATCAAAGGAAAACAATTGGGAAGAACTATAAATTTTCCAACGGCTAACTTAAAAATCGAAGAAAACTACAAGCTTATCCCACAAAACGGGGTCTATATTGTAAAAAGCACCATCAATCAAAAAACCGTTTTTGGTATGATGAATATTGGATTCAACCCTACTGTTGATGGAGAAAGTCAATCTATAGAAATCCATTATTTTGATTTCAATGAAGATTTATACAATCAAAAAATAAGGGTTTCTATCTTACACAGAATTCGTTCAGAGCAAAAATTTGAATCTGTTGCACTTTTAAAAGAGCAACTTGAAAAAGACAAAAAAACTGCGATAGCCTATCTAAATAAAATTTAGATTTTTCATAAATTATTTTTTAACACATTTCATAAAATATTGTCATATTTTCTGTAAATTTGATACATAATGTATTGTTTATCATAGCGGTATTATTTTTAACTTTTTTAAAAACTAATCATATGAAACTGCCAAAAGAATTTTACAACGGATTTATTATTTTCATCGGAATTGGACTTTACTTTTTGTCAATGGAGCTTTTGGGTCTTGCCGACGTGCTTTACTTACGCCTATTTAACATCTTGTTTGTATTTTATGGAACCAACAGAACCTTAAAAGCAAATTTTGCAGAAGGTAACACAATTCTTGTTTCAAATGCTGTTTCAGCATTGATCACATCGCTCACAGGGGTGTTTTTAAGCATCATTGGACTAATCATTTACAGTTTTTCAAAAGGTGGTGATTCCTATGTGGAATCATTGTCAAAAACTTTTTTATTCGGAGGAAATCCATCAGTGATGACCTATTCCATTTCTTTGCTTTTCGAAGGAATCGTATCAGCCGTAATTGTAACATTTATGCTAATGTTGTATTGGGACACTCGTTATACTTCCGATAAACACCAAAATTAAATCAATAAGAAATCAAAATTTTACTGATTTGTATCGATTTCAAAAAAGACATACCTTTTTTAATTCAAACATGTATTCTATTTTTAAATTTTAAAAACTAGCGCATGAAACTACCAAAAGAATTATTGAACGGATGTATTATTTTCATCGGAATTGGAGTTTATTTTTTGCTAATGAATGCATTGGGATTCGCCGATGTATTTTATTTGCGCCTCATTAATGTATTTTTTGTTTTTTATGGCGTAAACAGGACCATCGAAATGAATCTCGCAGAAGGCAAAAAAAATTTTGTTGCTAATGCTATTTCGGCAATGATCACTTCACTCATAGGAGTATTTTTAAGCATCATTGGATTAGTTATTTACAGTTCCATGAATGGTGGTTCCTATGTAAAATCATTGCCCAAAACCTTTTTGTTTGGCGGAAATCCATCCGTCAACACTTATTCCATTTGTTTGCTTTTTGAAGGAATCGCATCTTCAGTAATTGTTACCATGTTATTAATGTTATATTGGAACAACCGCCATGCAACGGATTAATTTTAGCCATTAAATTGTTTCTAATTGGTTTTTCAAGGCTATTACATTGCTTCTTTAGAACAATTTGACTACTTTTGGCGCATCAAAAAATCGTATCGATGAGCATTACAAAACATAACTGGACGAAAGACGAAATTATCGCAATATATAACAAACCTATGATGGATTTGCTTTTTGAAGCAGCTTCAATTCATAGAGAACATCATGACCCCAATGTTGTTCAAGTTTCGACCTTATTGTCAATAAAAACTGGTGGATGCCCGGAAGATTGCGGCTATTGTCCACAAGCTGCCCGTTATCATACCGAAATTGAAGGCAATGATTTAATGTCCGTAAGTCAAGTAAAAGCACAAGCTTTGCGCGCAAAATCAAGCGGATCTTCTCGTGTTTGTATGGGAGCGGCTTGGAGAAATGTAAAAGACGGTCCTGAATTTGACCAAGTTCTTGAAATGGTTCGTACCATAAACAAACTGGATATGGAAGTGTGCTGTACACTTGGAATGATCACTGAAAACCAGGCACACCGTTTGGCAGAAGCAGGTTTATATGCTTACAACCACAATTTAGACACTTCAGAAGAATATTATAAAGAAGTAATCTCAACACGCGGATTTGAAGACCGTTTGCAAACCATAGAGAATGTTCGTAAAACGAATGTTACTGTTTGTAGTGGTGGAATAATCGGGATGGGAGAAAGTATCGAAGACAGAGCAGGAATGCTTGTAGCACTTTCTACATTAAATCCACAACCTGAATCAGTGCCAATAAATGCATTGGTTGCTGTTGAAGGAACCCCGATGGAAGAAGAAAAACCAGTAGAAATATGGGAAATGATACGAATGGTAGCTACCACCAGAATTATCATGCCGGAAACTCAAGTGCGTCTATCAGCAGGTAGAATGAACATGAGCCGCGAGGGACAAGCCATGTGTTTCTTTGCCGGTGCCAATTCTATTTTTGCAGGTGATAAACTGTTAACTACCCCAAATCCTGATGTAAATGAAGACATGAAAATGTTTGAAATGTTAGGTTTGAATCCTCAAAAACCATTTACAAAAGTTTCTCAACCACAAACGGTTGAAGCTGCAGATTCTCAATTTGCTCCTCTTGGCGAAAAACCAAAATGGTCGAGACCAGGACATACAATAGACAGAAATCTTGAAGCATCTGCTAAAGAAAAATAGACTTTTCTAAATATACGACTAACACTATCTGCTGTATTAGATGGTGTTTTTTTGTTTCCCTTTTATTTTAATAAATAATTTTCTTAGCAACCGTCTGACCGTTTTGCAATACAATTTTCACCAGTAAAACGTGTTGGCTTGAAACCAAATTAAGCACAGGAAATTTGACGGCATTTATATTGTTTTTTTGATATACTTTTCTTCCTGACAAATCGTATATCATAACTTTATCTATCACTGCTGTAGCTGAATTTATTTGTAATTGTTTATTTTTATTGAATACCGCAACTGATTCTTTATCTATTTCAAATTCATCCGTAGCTAAAGTTTTATCAGTATAATGCAATACAAAGCGATCATTAAAAATTCCCGTTTCTGTATTGAAAGTATAATTTTCGCTTTTTAAATCAAAGATTGTATTGTTTAACTTATCTTCAATAAAGACAGCCTGATTGGAAAGTAAGCCATCAACGGCATCTATATTTATTGTAAAAACCCCTTTAATAGTAGTGCTATAACCCAGCGGTACAACATCTGTTTGCTGAAATGGTAAAGCCCTTCCCTGAATTACTAAATTCTTGTCCTGATTAATACTATAAAAATCTATGTATTCATTCCCATCAAAACTTTCCCCATCAAAACTAGTATCATAATCGTTAGTTGCTCCTTCTATATAACCTATTAAAGTTTGCTTGAAAGCACCTTGACTATTGGATAGATTCAACCAAATTCGGTCTTTCTCCCTATTTATCTGATTCTGTTTTTTTATTGAACCCGATTTGAAAAAACTTGTATTATCTCCAACAATGCGCATACTGTTATTAAAAATAGCAGTCCCACCACCATTGGTACTCGTTACAAAGAATGCCTGACCAGAAGCAATTTTACCATCTGGTTTAGTATTATTTACTCCCAATTTTAAAGCGGCACTAGTTCCAACTCCTCCTGATAAGTTATAAACAGCATAATCATCGGAGGTATACACATTATTTGTAATAGGCGTATTATGCGTCCAGAGATAAATAGTTCCATCAGTGACTCCTGCATTTGTTGTTATAAAAACATCGGCATCAATTGCTGAAGGATATGGATTTCCTATAAGATTTGAAGTATCGGTTGTTGCAATTGGAATAGCCATTATTCCGTTATTTGGAACTCCTGTAAAAGCAGCTTCATAAATAGCTGGAATTATTGTCGAGAAACTCTCAGGTCCCCGGATGATGTAACCATTCCCTATACCCATTACATTTGTTGGCGTTTCGTTGTGCCATTCATTTGCAGATGCGTTAAAAGAATAAAACTTATCTGAAAGTGTGAAAGGAGATACATCAATTAATTTTTGATTTGAAACTGGTGAAGACCAATACGTATAATCCGTTTTAAGGATAGGTGTTGTTTTTCTTTTTAGCTGAATACTCCCTGTATTAATGATTTGATCTTCGGATTGATAAAGAGCTGCATTATTTTCGAGGACTAATGTCCCTGTGCCTGAATATTCAAAAACCAATCCCAGTGTGTTGCCATTCGGGATTGTTACCGTATTTCCTGAGCTGATAGAGCAAGAACATGCGTTTACAGAAGTCAAGAACAGATGATCCATATTAAAAGTAATTGTCCTTTCGGCCGAAGGCAATCCATTACTCCAAGCAATCCCGTTCCAAATGGAACTATTCGTACACAGTTTAACTCGAGCCACACGATGTTTGGTTATACCAGAAACCGAGTTAAAATTCCCGCCAATCATTACCTTATTATTTGGAGTAAAACAAATACTATACAAAGTACTATTTAAATTCACTGAAAAAGTATCGTCATAAACTCCGGTAGCGAGTAATCGGGCCATACGTTTGACAGCAATTCCATTATAAGTTCCGGAAAAAGTACCGCCTAACAAAAGTCGGTCGTCTGGCTGAACCAAAATTGTTCTAACTTCTCCGCTACTAAATCCCGTTCCTGTTATAAAAGAAGTATCTAAACTGCCATTACTATTCAGTCTGAGAACTCTTTTTGCGGAAGCGCCTGCATAATTTAAAAACCTCCCGCCAACAATCAGTTTATTATCGGATTGTATAGCAATCGTATATACATATTTATCAAAACCAGCACCAATAGAAAATCCTGAATCTATACTTCCATCCGTATTCAAACGAACCATCCGATTATAAGAAATCCCATTGAAAGTTGAGAACCGCCCCCCTAAAACTATCTTCCCGTCCGGTTGCAATAAAACCGCTTCCACTATAGCATCTGCACCCAAACCTATATTAAAACTGGAATCAAGAGTTCCATCAGACAATAACCGAGCAATTCTATTAACCAAAATACCATTGTAATTTGTAAAATTTCCAGCGATTATTATTTTTCCATCGGGCTGAAGCGCCAATGCATAAATCTGATTATTTGAGCCTGTTCCAATATTAAATGTTGGATCGATTAAACCATCCGATGAAATTCTTGTTATCCTATTTGCAAAAACTCCGTTATAACTTGTAAAAGCCCCTGCAAAAACGATTTTATTATCGGGCTGAATTACCGCATTCTTAATTATTCCATCAGCGCCAGAACCTGATATATTGAAAGTCGCATCTAATGCTCCATCTTCTAATAATCTAGTAATCCTTGCTACATTCGTTCCATTAAACTTGGAAAAACTTCCAAAAGCCATCGTTTTATTATCCGGTAAGGGAATAATTTTTAAAACTGAATTATCAAAACCTACACCAGCAGTAAGATAACCAATATCTAAAGTTCCAACAGCATCAATTTTGACAAGCCTTCCTTGATTTTGGGAATCAAAAACAGAAAAAGAACCGCCTACATACCAAGAGCCATCTAAATCTTCAGCCAAAGCATACACAGTTGCAGTTGCTGGTCCAGACCCAATATCAAACATTGGATTGATTACTCCATTAGAATCCAACAAAACCAATCGATTTACATCGGTTCCATTATAAGTTCCGGTAAATGAGCCGCCAGCCATAATAGCACCCACAGAATTTACTTTAATAACATCTACTCCACCATTACTGAATCCTATACCAGAAGTAAAAGCAGTATCAATAGATCCATCAGTATTTAAACGAATTATTCTATTTGATAAAACCCCATTAAAACTGGTAAAATCACCCCCAACCAAAATTTTCCCATCGGATTGTATAGTAAGCGCAGCAATATCATCATTAAAACTTGTTCCAATTACAAAAGAAGCATCTACACTTCCGTTATTATTTAATCTGATTATTCCGTTGCAACTAGTCCCATTAAATGAAATAAATGATCCTGCTAAAATTATTTTTCCATCTGCTTGAATTTCTACTTCCTGTACAAGCCCACTTGCGCCAGTTCCGGTTACAAAAGTAGTGTCTAAATATCCGTTTGATAAAATTCGGGCTACACGATAAGCATTTACCCCATTGTATTTAGTAAAACTACCTACAACGATTATGCTTCCATCAGTTTGCAAAGCAGCACTATGCACTATCCCTGTACTTGCGGCTATTGTAGTATTAAAAGTGATATCATGGGAACCATCGCTATTCAGCCGAATTAATCGTCCTACAGTTGAGCCATCAAAAGAAGTGAAAGATCCGCCTAAAACTATCTTCCCATCCGGCTGCTGTAAAGAACAATACACTTTGTTATTAAAACCTGTGCCTAATCCAAAGGAAGTATCTTTAGAACCATCTGAATACAATCTACATAGATACGGAGTTGATGCGCCATTAAAATTCAAATAATCTCCTCCTACAATCAATCTGCCATCTGTTTGTAAAGAAACGGTCCTGACTGTATTGTCAAAACCATCGCCTTGAAGCCCATCATCAAAGGTATTAAAAGCTAAATCTACTTTTCCTTGTTGGGAATGGACAGCACTCATAAAAAAAAGACTAAATAAAATGACGGCGAAATGTATTTTTACTCCCAAATCTAAATTGAATTTATGGTTTCCATATGAATCGAAAAAAAATTCATAATTTTAGTTTATAAAATTGATAGCTTTCATTTAATAAATTATTGGCTAGTTTTTAAGTCTAATAATAAGTACGCTAACAACATATATAAAAGTATAGACAATCTTTATGTCTTACAATACCCACATTTAGTGATATTTACTTACAATTTTCAAACGGAGTTATTTAAACGAAAATATAATTTCTTAGAAAGTGATACTAATTACAAAATGTAATGAGGAATTGGAATTTCACGGCAGACCTGGCTTCAGTAAGCAGATAACTGACCAAATGACAGTAATTTTATTGCTGGATTCAAAAAAAATCCCATTCTGTAGAAACAGAATGGGACGTCGTTATAAGTATTAAATTGATTAAATATTTCTAATAAATCACTTTTTTAGAAATCATTTTACCATTTGTTAAAGTTACTTTTACTATTATCGTTTGCTTATTCAAAGTAATATTTGAAGTATGGAATTCATTATCATCTATAGCTTCTTTATCAAATACTTTTCTTCCGAGCAAATCAAAAACGGTAATTCGTTTTATATTTTCAAGTTCTGATTTTATTTTTAATTCATTTTTGTCTTTAGAAATTAAAATACTGGTAATCATTTAATTCCAAATTATCAGTACCAAGGCTTCCATTAGTATAGCGTAACACAAAACGATCATCAAAAGTACCTGTATCAGAACTAAAATTATAAGAATCTTGTTTAATATTATGAACGACATTAAGTAATTTATCTTCGAGATAAATATTTTGATCTTCTAAAAATAATCCATCAACTTTATCAATACTAATTGTTGCATTTCCGTTGACATTTATACTGTATCCAAGAAGAATTGCATCTGTATCTGCAAATGGCAAGGCTTTATTTTGAATAGCCATTTTATCAGTTCCTATGAAATTATATAAGGAAAAGGGTTGATTCTCGCTTTAAGTCGTTTTAATAACCTATTTTCTTTGTAACAATTTTGCCGTTTTGTAATCCAATTTTAACTAACAATACCTGATGGTTTATAACTAAATTAGATATGGCTAATTCATTGGCATCTACATTTATTTTTTGATATATTGATCTTCCCAACAAGTCATACACCTGAACTTTATCTATTGTTTGAACTGATGAATTAATTTTTATTTGTTTATTTTTATTAGAAACCAAAACTGTATTATCTAATGTCTCAAAATCACCTGTTCCTAAAGTTTTATTGGTAATTGTATTAGTATATCGCAAAACAAAACGATTGTTGAAAATTCCGGCTTCAGTAACAAAACTATACGATGATTCTTTCAAGTCATGAATCACATTTGTCAGCTTATCTTCAATAAAAACATTCTGAGATGAGAGTACCCCATCTACTTGATCAATAGCTATTGAAAAAGTACCATTTATGGTAGAACTATAACCCAATGGTACTTCATCATTCTCTTTAAAAGGCAAAGCCCTTCCCTGTATTGTTAAATTTTTATCTTCATTGACACTATAAAAATCAACAAACTGATTCCCATCAAAACTCTCCCCATCAAATGCATTATCATACTCATTAGTAGCATTGGTAACATAACCCACTAGGGCTTGTTTGAAAGCCCCTTGCGCATTAGTAAGATTAAGCCAAACTCTATGCTTTTCGATTGCACTTGTCGTTTTCGAACTTTTAGTTATCTTGAAAAACTGGGAATTATTACCTGTGATACCTCCTACACCTATCCTCATACTATTATTGAATACAATTTCACTACTGGCTGGAACAAGCTTACTGCTAGCAAAAAATCCTTGTCCTGACGCAATTTTACCAGAGGGTTTGTTAGAGATTTGCTCATCAAGTCCTACAAAGTTTCCTGTCCCAACTCCTCCTGTAAGATTATAAGAGGCATAATCATCTGATGAATAAGCATAAATACCCGTTCCTGGATTACTAACACCAATGCCAATTGCTGTATTGTGAGTCCAGAAATAAAGAGTTCCATCTAAAACCGAATTATTGTCCGTTAAAAATTTATCCGCATCTAAAGCAGATGGATATGGGTTGCCTATAAGATACGATTTATCTGCAATAATACCCGTAAGAGAGAAAGCACCGTTATTTGGAGTACCATTAAAAGGAGCTTCATAAAAACCTGGTGGTGGTATTGATGTATAATGTGGTCCTCTAATAATGTAACCAATACCAACCAACATAACATTGGCCGAATCTTCCTGATTCCAATCATCAGCAACTGCATCAAAGGAATAATATTTATCAGAAAGTGTATCTGGAGAGGCATTTTTCAATGTTTGTCCTGCTACTGGTGATGACCAATAGGTGTAATCAGTTTCCCTAGTTGTAGTGTTATTTCGTTTATAAGTGATAACTCCTGTGTTTACCACAGTATTATTAATTTGAACTAAACTCGAATTATTCTCAAATGTCAATGATCCCCCAGAAACAACAAGTTCATTGGTTAGGGTCAATGTATTACTTGAATTAATAACTACAGCCCCCGAATTCACCTGACAGGAACAAGCCACTAAATCAGATGAAGAAGAATAATTCCCAGCAAAAATAATTTTCTCTGAACTTGTTGGTACAGATCCAGTAGACCATGCCGAACCATTCCATGTCTTAATAACCTGAGTATTAATCGTTATACTTGTTCCTGATGAAATACAGCCTGATGCATTTGTTGTCGTAACAGTATAATTCCCAACAGTTAATCCAGAAAACAAACCTGTTGTATTGCTTACTGACGCTACTACTGGACTTGTTCCAGTAACAGTATAGGTAATCCCTGAAGCTGGCACAGGAGTATTCACAGTTATTTTTCCAGTTACTAATGAACAAGTTGGTTGAGTAGGAGTAACTGTTGGTGTCGTTGGCAAAGCATTAAAAATTATGGTAATCTCTTTATAATTACTATAGTTACCATTTGTTACCGTTAATCTTAATGAATAAGTACCTGAAGTAGATGTGGACACTGTTGGTGACTGAGCTGTATCTGATGGGCTAAAAGTTAAACCTGAACCAGACCATTTATATGTAACAGGATAGACCGCTAATTTTGCACCAGAATAAGAACCTGATAAAACTGTCGTATTACCACAAATAGGAAAACTGTAAACAGGATTAGCTATTATACTACCTCCACCTAAATTAATTTCTTCAAATGAGAATTCTGCATTTCCCGAACCTTTACACACAGCATATTTTGTATCTCCAATATAAACAGCAACATTGTTGTTACATGTCCCTCCGTTATCTATTTTTCCTGGAGAATCAATTATAATTGTAGCATTTACAGGAAAACGAATTTCATTATTACCTGAAAATGTAATTATCCCTCCTGCATTAATTTTTGTACTTAAAGTTTCAACATTAACATCTGCGCCAATAACTAAAGTCCCAGAGATTCCCTCTCCAATAATTAATGCAGTAAAGTTATTTGATGTTGAAGCACTTATTGTTATGGTGTGAGAATTCCGAATTGTTACAGTGCCTGTACCCGTAAACTGTCCCGGATAACCTTGTGGTGATGTTCCTGAAGGAGTAACCCATGAAGAACCATTATAATACTGCCAGCTGGCAAGGGTAGTCCAGTTTCCACTAGTTACATTAGAGCGATAATCTCCTAAAGTTTGGGCTAAAACCACAGTTTGAACCAAAAGTAAAAAAATAGTAAAGAGTAGTTTTTTAATCATGCATTTTATGTGGCATTTAAATAAATTCAATCTTAAACCAGTGTTCTTCTAAAAAAAAACTTACATTAAAAACAAAATAAAAAAAACAGATTTTAAAAACACAATAAAGTCGACTATACGCATATTTATCCGTTGTATTACTGTTTCATGAGAGACTGGAAATTGTGTTTATTGAAAAATTTCACGCCTTTTACTCTGTGAAAGATTTATTTGACTTAAGAACACTTAATTTATTAACACATCAAGCTCCTCTTTTATTGATAATAAATACTTAAATTTCCCATTTCAATAACCAAAAATGAATACTATTTTTTCCATAAAAGAGGTCACAAATAAGATAGAACATTTTTGTACCTATCAAAAGCGTTGCCATGAAGAAGTGGTGCAAAAATTAAGAGCCCTAAAAATGGACCCTGAAGAAATTGATAGAATTATGGTGCATCTTATTCCCGATAATTTTCTCAATGAGGAACGTTTTACCTGTAGTTTTGGCAGAGGCAAACACCGTAAGAAACATTGGGGTAAAATTAGAATTGCAAACGAATTAAAGTCAAAAAGAATAACACAAACCCTTATTACTATTGTGCTAAAGGAAATTTATCCCGATGAATATGACGCAACTTTTAATGCGCTGGCAGAAAGACACTGGGAATCCATACGGAAAGAGATACGTTAAAAAAACGAAATAAATTTTGCGACTACATGTTACGTCGGGGTTATGAAAATAATTTAGTCTTTGAGAAAGTAAAAGAGTTGGAGCATTTGGAATACGGATAACACGGATTCAATTCATGGATTAAAATATGCCTTTAAGCGTAATAAACAGTATTTAAACATCAAATCATCCGAATAAATGCCTTTTCTAATTCTCATTAATTAACAATTTTTTTAGTGACCGTTTGACCGTTTTGCAATACAATTTTAATCAACAAAGTTTGATGATTTTGCACTAAATTAAAAATAGCCAATTCATTGGTATTTACATTTCTTTTTTGATATATTAATCTTCCTGACAAGTCATACATCTGAACTTTATTTATCGTTTCAACTGATGAATTGATTTCTATTTGCCTGTTTTTATTGGAAACCAAAACTACATTTTCTTGTATATTAAAACTTTTCCCTATTTCAGCTTTATTCGTATAACGCAATACAAATCGATCATTGAATGTTCCTTTCTCGGTGGTAAAGCTATAAGGGCCTTGTTTCAGGTCATGGATAGCATTCAGCAACTTATCTTCTAGATAAATTCCTGTATCGCTTTGGTTAAATACCCCTTCTTTCGAATCAATATTAATGTTGAATGTTCCCGCTACGGCACTGAAATAACCCAGACGCACCTGATCATTTTCGTTGAATGCTACCCTACCTTGTATTCTGTAGGCATCTTCATTTATAAAAGAATAAAAACTTACGTAATTGCCCGCATCATTTACCAAACCATCATAACCCTTATCGTAGCCTAAAGTCGTATTATCAAAATAGCCTACTAATTGCTGACTGAACATGCCATCTGCATTTTCCAGATTCAACCAGACTCGGTCTCGTTCTTTGGCTTTGGGCTTGTCCTTAATTGAAACTGTTTTATAAAATTGGGTATTCGCAGTAGCCGGCAAATTCACACGCATGGCGTTGTTAAAGGTTAATGATCCAGCTGCATCGGCTTCTACAAAAAAACCTTGCCCCGAGGCGATATATCCTGAAGGTTTGGCCCCTCCCGAAACGCTTCCTAATGTCCCGACTCCACCGGCTAGCGTGTACACTGCATAATCATCCTGAGAATAATTAGACGTATCAGGCCCTGGATTACTCACAGAAATATCCCCTTTATGGGTCCAAAAATACAAAGTCCCTTCAATAGTTTTATTAATTGTCCCTGTACTAATAATATTAGCATTTATAAAAACATCCGCAGAAATTGCTGATGGATATGGATTGCCAACCAGGTTAAAGTCATCCCCAGGATCAGTCCCTGGAGACAAAGCAATACCCGTGGTCACCACACCGTTATTTACTTTACCGGAAAAAACCACAGATTCGGTTCTAGAAAATGATCCAGTGGTTGGTCCCATGATTATATAACCTTTGCCGGGAGTCATAGTGGATGCATATACCCAATCGTCTCCGTTGTCATCAAAACCATCATTATTAGCGTCAATAAAATTGGCAGGGGAAAATCCAAAGGCATTTCCAAAATTCCATGTTGGGAATGTTGTAGCTATAGTAGTAGAAACAATTGGCGTAGACCAATAGGTATAATCATATAATTCAAACGGTGTGGTGGTTTTGTGTACGTTTATTGTACCGCTGTTTGTAACCGTACCTGAATCGTTTATCATTACTAAAGAACCTTCATGCAAAACGTCCAAGGTTGCTCCTGCATTTACGGTTAAATTATTTTGAATCGTGACAAAGTATTGGCTGCCAATAGTAAGCGTACCACTATTGATGGTCAAACTGCAAGCATCTATATTGCCATTGGTAGCATTGGTAGTATAACTTCCATTAAGTATAGCCACAGTCGAGGATGTTGGCACGCCATTCGACCATAAAGTTCCATCCCAGATAGTACTAGGCTGAGCGATAGTCACACTTGTTCCTGGTGAGATACATCCAGACGAATTCTTTGCTGTCACACTATATGTCCCTATAGCAACTGAAGTAAAAACTCCTGTTGTGTTTGTATATGTTAATCCATTAATACTGTAGGTCATTCCGACAGCAGTTGGTGCTGTTATGGTTATCGTTCCTGTTGGCGTGGAACAGGTGGGCTGTAATGTTACACTTGCTGTTGGCGCCGCTGTCGACAACCCAGTATTTACAGTTACTGTGGTTTCAGCAATCATTATAAAAGGCACATTAGGAGTAACACTAGTATTAAGCATTGTGCTTTTCATTTTTACTTGATAAATCCCACTAACCGTAGCTGACAAAGTATAATTCGGACTGTTACTGTATGTTGGAGCAGTAATCCCAGGGCCGGACCATGAATAAGTATAGGGACCTCCATTTGGTGGTGGAGCAGCCGAAAGATTGATGGGATTCCCAACGCAAACAGGGGAGTTCGATGTTGCACTCCCTGTCCCGCCTAAAGTCACTATATCAGCAAAACTGACATCCGCCCCGGCACCACCGTTGCAACTCGCAAGTAAATTGGTACCGATATATATCCGTTCCGATGCATTACACGAACCCCCAACCAAACCTCCCCCAGACTGAATAATTATTGAAGATCCTTCCTTAAGATACAAACGGTTATTCCCCGAAGAAAAATCGAGTGTTGCTCCGCTTCTAACAATTAATTGAATAGCCCCTAAACTGGTTAGATTTAATTCTGCATTCATGTATAAGGTCGTCGGAGTTGACCCATTGCCGATATTTATAATCCCACCGCAACTAGCAAACGAGCTACTGGTTAGTGTACTCGAATTCACATTACCTGTAATTGTTGGACATTGGGCATTTACAATTCCGGAAAAAGCGAACAACAGCAACACAATGATGAAAACCCCTGATTTATGTAATAGTGTTTTCATGACTATTTGTGTATTATTTTTATAAAAAAAAACAGTCTATGTTATTGATAATAAACAAGATAAGGCTACTGTAAAGTTAAGAAACCTTGTAATGAAAATAAAAATAAACCGTTCAAATACCTCTTTGTCCGTTGTACTGCTGCTATATGTAAATTCTATATTTTTGTATTTTAAAAATAGGCAGGAAACCTTTACATAATAAAAAATATCATCTAGTTTGAATAAGATAATTTATTTATAAATACCTGTTTTGTTCGTTATTAATAGTTAAATTACAATTCCAAAAAAACCAAAACCGACACATGAAAAACGTTTTCTCAATTAAAGATGCTATACAAAAAATAGAACATTTTTGCGCCTATCAGGAACGTTGTCACGAAGAAGTGGTGCAAAAATTGAGAAGCATGAAGATGGAATGGGAAGAAATTGATTCAATTATGGTGCATCTTATCAGTGATAATTTTCTCAACGAAGAACGTTTTGCCTGTAGTTTTGCAAGAGGCAAACACCGCATAAAACATTGGGGGAAAATTAGAATTGTGAACGAATTAAAGTCAAAAAAAATAACACAAACCCTTATTAATATTGCCCTAAAAGAAATTACACCTGAGGAATATGCGGCAACATTCAATACGCTGGCAGAAAGACATTGGGAATCCATACGAGAAACAAATGCGTTAAAAAAACGAAAGAAATTTTGTGATTATATACTACGCCGGGGATTTGAAAGTAATTTGGTTTATGACAAGTTGAAGGAGCTAGAGTGTTGAGCCACAGATTGCACGGATTAGCACGGATTTTTTATCTGTGTGAATCTGTAAAATCTGTTCCAATCCGTGGGCTATCTTTTTGGCCAATTACAAACTCAAGAGCACGCTTACCGCATTACCTCCAAAACCAACTGCATTAATCAATACTTTTCTAATAGGTTTTGTTTGTATTTGCGCTTCCACAAAAGGGACTCCGATGAAGGTATTGTGTTGCATCATCATAATAGCCAGTTCCATGCTCAAGATTCCCGAAGCCCCAAAAGTGTGTCCAATTTTCCATTTATTGGTGGTCAACAAAGGCAAGTTCGAACCAAAAACTTTCTCAATCGCTCTGTATTCAGTCAAATCACCTTTTATGGTTCCTGGTGCGTGCATCACAATCGCATCAATTTCGGATAAATCCGTATTTTGTAAAGCCATTTTCATTGATTTCTGGAAACAAGTCGCATCTGCCGAAATGGAAATATTATGCTCCAAAATTTCCGTAGCATACCCAATCCCTTCTATGTAAGCCAACGCATTTTCTTTTTTACCTATTTCAAGACAACAAACGCCGGCACCTTCACCAAGAATCATGGTGCTTTGTTTCTTTTCGAAATCAAGAGCTCGGTTAGGATAATCCTCTTTACTATTCGAATAAATTTTCAAAGCCCGCATTTGCGCAATTGTAAAATCTGTTAAAGGAGCTTCGCTACCTCCAACCAGAAATTTATCAGCCATTCCTGCTCGAAGCCAAGCCACCCCATTTAAAACTGCATGCAAAGCCGTAGAACAGGTTATAGAATGCGATATTTCTGGACCAGAACTTTGCAAATCGTGGGCAACCCAAGAAGAAATATTCCCTAAAGTTGTAGTTGGAGATGCCAAAGTTTGTGCTTTCCCCGTTTCTAAATATTCCTGATAGTGCTTTTCAAATAAATCAGTTGCGCCACGAGACGAACCTATGTTTATTCCGAAAATATCGTTCTTAGCCCATCCCGCATTTTGCATGGCTTTTCGAGAAGCGGCCATAGCATACAAAACCGACTTATCTAAAAATTTATATTTGTTATCCGATTGTTGTAATATGTCAACAACTTGTTTCGAAATAGCGTCTAGTGAAGCAACATAAGTTTTTTTATGATCTAATTCGCGTTCTGTAAAACAATGATTCGCATTAAGATAATTTTCCCAAATAGCGTCTGGTGTATTCCCTAATGGCGAGATGGAAGCAATAGCGGTTATAGAGATTATTTTGGGCAAAATATTGTTATTTAACCGCAAAGGTCGCAAAGTTTTTCGCAAAGTTCACGAGGGTTTGAAAATTTATACATGCAAAATGCACCTTTATTGTTATAAATTTAAACTATTTCTAAAGCATTTTCGACCACTTGATACACTTTTTGTAATTGCTCATCGGTGATAATATAAGGAGGTAAGATGTAAACTATATTACCAACAGGGCGCAGGATTATTCCATTTTCGATAAAAAAATCATAGAGTTTGTTACGCAAGGTTCCATAATAACTGGCGGAACTTTCGGTTTTTATTTCTAATGCAAAAATAACTCCGAGAACACGCGTTGTGGTTACTTTTGGATGATTTTTTATGTGTTCCTGAAAACCCAGATGACTTTGATTTACACGGGCAATATTAGCTTGCATTTCATCGGTTTGTAACAACTCAAAACTTGCCAAAGCCGCTGCACAACCTGTAGGATTTGCCGTAAAAGTATGTCCGTGAAATAATGCTTTATTAATATCCTCATCATAAAACGCCTCGAAAATAGCTGCAGTAAAAGTCGTAATCGCCATAGGAATAGTACCGCCGGTCAACGCTTTTGACAAACACATCATGTCTGGTTTTTCTACCTGATAATCTGTCGCAAAAGTTTTTCCTGTTTTTCCAAAACCGGTCATTACTTCATCAGCAATGGTGAGCACTTTATTTTGCTGACAGATGCGCATCAATTCATCTAACGCTTCCGGCTCATACATCACCATTCCTGCCGCTCCTTGAACCAATGGCTCATAAATAAAACCAGCACAGTTATTGTTTTTTACTACCTCTTTTAAAGTATCATAACTTTCCTGTTCTTTTCCTTTCACAGGAACTGGAATCCGAACCACATCAATGAACATCCCTTGAAAGGCCTGCGTATAAAAAGAAATTCCGCTTGCCGCCATTGCCGCAAAGGTGTCGCCATGAAAAGCATTTTCGAAAGCTATTATTGTAGTTCTCTTTTCCCCTTTATTGAAAAAGTATTGCAGTGCAACTTTAATCGCGACTTCAACCGCCGTAGAACCATTATCTGAAAAGAATATTTTTTGCTGGTTTTTTGGTAAAATTTCCATCAACTTCTCGGCAACCAAAACAGCTGGCTCATGTGTAAATCCACCAAAAAGTACGTGTTCTAATGTCGTGAGTTGTTTGTAAATCGCATCTGCAATAAATTTATTGGAATGTCCATAAGGATTCACCCACCAAGAGGCGATTGCATCAATGTATTCTTTATCATTTTCGTCCCACAGCAAAGCACCTTCCCCTTTTTTAATGGCAATGGGAAGTGCTGCAGTTTTGTGTTGTGTATAGGGATGCCAAAGATATTGACTGTCTCTTTCTGTTAAGTTCATTTTATTTTAGATAAAAAGAAGTAAGAGACAAGATAAAAGACTTCACATAACAAAGCATTCTTTCTTCTTGTTTCTTTTTTCTTAATTTATAATTCCAATAGATTATCCCGAAACAAATCAGCATATTCTTTTATTACATTTTGGTCGAAATACGGTTCTTGCTCAATTCTTCCAATGCATTTTATACCTGTTTTATTTAAAATTATTGCTTCCGAAGATTTATTTTCTTCACCATTAAATATGATTCCTGCAATGTTTATTTTTCTATTTTGTAAGGCTTCAATCGTGAGCAAAGTGTGATTGATACTTCCTAAATAATGTCTGGAAACAACAATCACTTTATAATCGGGTTGGATTAAATCAATAACCGAATCCTTGTCATTTAATGGGACAAAAATACCTCCAGCACCTTCGATTACTAAATGATTAGCTGTCTTGGGTTCGGTGATATTCTTTAAATCAATAACAATCCCGTCTAATTCTGCTGCGAGATGTGGACTTGCCGGTGTATTTAAAGCATAACTATTAGGATAAACTACGGTCTTTTTATTAGACAAAAACGATTTGATTTTATGACTGTCCGAATTTTCTAAATCGCCCGCTTGAATGGGTTTCCAATAATCGGCTTCTAGTGATTCCGTTATAATAGCTGATGCAATAGTCTTGCCGACATCGGTTGAAATTCCCGTGATGAATAGTTTCATAGATTTGGAACACAGATTAAACAGATTGAACAAATTTACACGGATTTTTGAATTTATTCTTTAATTTTTTTTCGCTCATTTGTATAAATAAGTCTCTTGAATTCTGGTGTAGTCCCGAAATTCAACAATATTCCAATTTCTACTTTAGTCGCTTTGAGATAATTCAACAGCTGTGCTTTATGTTCATCCATTAAACATTCACAAGCTTTAAGTTCTACTGTTATTGAATCCTCTATTATTAAGTCGGCAAAATATTCTCTAACTAATTGACTTTTATAATACACTTTAATTTGTTTCTGCGCTTCTACTTTAAATCCTTGCGATTTTAATTCAAAATACATTGCATTTTGATAGACTTTTTCTAGAAAGCCATACCCTAATTCATTATAAACTTCATAATAAGCTTTCAAAATAGAGTCACTCAAACTTTTATGCAAAAAATTAGCCATATTTAATTTATCTTAATTGAAAACATTTATTCTGAAATTTGTGGAAATCAGTTCAATCTGTCAAATCTGTGTTTCATTTTTGAATAAGACAGTAATACTTACTTTTTATCAAAAAATATAAAATCAGTATTCAAAAACAAAAGTACTCAACAATCGTAATACTTCGGAGATTTCTTCTTTTGAATTAAAGCTATGCAAACAAAATCGCAATCGCTCCTGCCCTTCCGGAACCGTTGGCGAAAGTATGGCTTTGACATCAAAACCTTTTTCTTGTAGCTTTTGGGCTATGGACTTGACATTTTCATTTCCCGGAATAATCGCTGATTGAATTGCTGATTTGCTTCGAACAAATAATTGCTTTAAACCCAATAAATTCTTCTCTTGATTGAAATGAATAATGTTTCCTCGAAGCAGTTCTATATTTTGTTTTTCTTTGTCTAAATAGTGGTACCCCATTAAAATCGTGGCAACCGAATGTGGCGAAAGTCCCGTCGTGTAAATAAAACTTCGGGAAAAATTCACTAAATAATCCCTCAATTCTGGAGAGCCTAAAATGGCAGCGCCATGACATCCCAATCCTTTTCCAAAAGTCATAATTCGGGCGAAAACATGATCTTGCAAGTTTAAATCCTGAACTAAACCTTCCCCTGTTGAACCAAAAACGCCCAAAGCATGTGCTTCATCAATAACTAAATAACTGTTGTGTTTTTCGGATAGTTGTACTAATTCTTCAAGATTTGGTGTATCGCCGTCCATCGAAAAAACAGATTCGGTAACAATATAAATGACTGTGTTTTGATTTCGAAGAATTAATCTTTCCAAATCCTCAAAATCATTATGATTGAATTTATACGCCTTGGCATTCGATAATTGAATTCCATCCCGAATGGAAGCGTGACACAATTCGTCGTATAAAACCAAGTCCCCTTTTTGCGGAAGCGAACTAAAAAATCCAACATTGGCATCATAACCTGAATTAAAAATCAACGCCGATTCCGATTTATGAAACTGTGTGATGTAGTTTTCAGTTTCTGGATATAGCTTATGGTTTCCGGATAATAATCTGGAACCTGTTGCACCATTTTGAACCCCATTATTTTCAATTAAATACTGGTGTGTTTCCTGAAAAATAGTTGCTGATTTAGACAATCCGAGATAATCATTGGAAGCAAAATCAATCCCTTTACTGGATAAAGGCAATTGTCGCAAAGCATTATTTTGCTTTCGGCTCTCCAATTTAGCGGATAGATTTTGTGGAAATTTTCTCATACGCCACAAAAATAAGCATCTTTTTCGGTTTATATATTTTGTACCATTTTTAGTTTAATACCTTTTTAAAATTAAGTTGTTTTTAAGTTATTGGTTCGGCTTCCAAATTGCATTACATTATTCATAAAAATTAAATTCTTTAAAAATTAACAACTGAAAAATAATAGTCGAAATAAAATTGATAAAAATTTACGAAAACGGTTTCGATTCAATGCATTGTTAAAATTATGTTAAAAAAAACTTAAAATTTAAAGCAAAGAGATTTCATTATAAAATAGTTTTCTACTTTCGGCAATTATGAAACGAATTGCATCACTTTTCTTATTAGTAACATTGTTTTACAATGTTCTGGGATACTATCTGATGTTTGCTTATCAACAAGAGCAGGCATGGGTGAGTAGTATGGAAAAAGCACCTAGTTCAGAGTTGCATGTAATACAATTGAATGCCACTTTATATTCTTTTATTGAAGACACTGATTTTGAGTATGTAAATGAAGACGTGGTTATTAACAATAAAAGTTATCACATTTTCAAAAAAAGAATTCAAAACAACATCCTAAGCCTTTATTATCTTCATAATTCACATCAAGACGCAATAGGCAACGATTTAAAAGATATTGTTGACAATCAATTATTTAACGGATCTTCTTCTAAAGATACTCCGGTAAAAAAATTCATGAAGTCTTTCCTTCAAGATTATATTCCAAACAATACTGTTGCGTTTGATTTTTCTCCAAAAACAGCTATAGGCTCAATTAAACCTATCATTACGCCAAACCAGGCATTAGATTCTGGATACATTTCCTTATCGTATTCCCCACCAGACATCGTATAATTCTTTCTATTATTTTAGTGAAATCATTCACTATTTATCCGGCATTTGTTAAGTCAAGATAATTCATGATTGCTTTAGCTAAGACTGTACAATTATTACAATTTTATTGAAAATTAAGCCCATTACAAATACAAAATAGTCTTTTGTATTTTCTGAATTCACTTTTTTTAAAGGATTCACAGGCATATTTTACATTTAAATTCTGTTCTATTTTGTACAACTAGCGTTCAGAATCATGACTTAAATTCATTTTTACAAATTCAAAAATGGATTTCTAAAGGAGCTATTTATTTCAAATAAACACTTACTCTATCTGTTTTGCCGTGTAAAATCAAACGAAACTTTTTGGACGAAAGCCAAAAGTGAATCTTGTTTTACAACAAGAACACATCAACTAACTTATGTTTTTTTTAACGCCAATCCTCTTTACAGAAAGAGGCTGTTGCTGACTTATTTTATATTATTAACCATTCAAAAAAACCAAACCTTGAAAAATTTATCCTTTTTACATTCCGCTTTTATTTTTATTTTATTCCTTACAATTGCTTTTAATACTCAAAACATCACCGCTCAAGGTTGTGTAGCCGTGCGTCAGATGGGAGGACAAAACATGAATTCTTCAAATTCTTATAATTTAAGTGAAGGCGAATTTCAAGTAGGTGCTAATTATCGCTATTTCCACTCTTGGAGACATTTTGTTGGTACAGAAGAACAACTGCACCGCCAAACAACCAATGGTGGACATGACGCAAATGGCAAAGAACGTGGCAATGCAGTGAATATCTATTCTCATGCTGTTGATTTAAATATTTCATATGGATTAACGAACCGTATCCAGTTGAATGCCACATTACCTTATGTAAACAATGAGCGCTCACAAGTACTAAGACAAAAAACACCCGTAATCGATACATTACGTTATAGCGTCTATGCTGATGGGATTGCTGATGCCCGATTGAGCGTAAATTATTGGGTTGTTGACCCAAAAAAGGCCGAAAAAGGTAATGTTATGATAGGATTGGGTGTGAAATTAAATAACGGAAGCCATGACGAAATGGATGATGCGCCACAAGCAGACGGAACTATCAAAAGTGTTGTAATGGATCAAGCTATTCAACCGGGAGACGGAGGCGTAGGTTTTTCAGTAGAACTTCAAGCATTCCGACAATTAACAGGACGACTTTATGGTTTTGCAAATGGGTATTATTTGTTTAATCCAAGAGAATCTAATGGTACTTTCAAATCAGCACCAAAAGCAGGATTGGAAGGATATGAAATCTACGCTAGTCCAGACCAATATTTTGGACGCGCAGGTTTTATGGCTGCTGTTGACAAAAAAGAAAATTTCACGGTATCATTAGCCGGAAGATTTGAGGGCATCCCTGCTTATGACGCTTTTGGGGGTCAAGTGGCATACCGTCGTCCGGGATATGTTATCGCTGTTGAATATGGTTTATCTTATCGTTTAGGGAAACATGGATTTAGCCTATTCATACCTTATAACGTTGTCAAAAATCGCATCCAAAGTGCTGCTGATATCGCATCCCAAAATTTACAGAATTCAGTAATAACTGATCCAAGTAAATACGTACATGTTCAAGGTGATGCAGCTTTTGCTGATTACTCTATCAATGTTGGTTATTCGTATCGTTTCAATTTAAATAAAAAAATGACAATGACTATGAAGCATTAATTTCATCTAAAAAAGGAACCTAAATTTTTAATTAATGAAAATGAAAACCATATCTATACTCGTACTGTTATTTCTTTCTTTTTTAATACAATCATGTGATTATTTCAGAAACCCTAATGACAAAATGGTCGAGATTTTAGCTGCAAAATACAAGCAGTTTAGTGTCAAAGACAATCCTTTTTGCCCTGAAGCAGAATTAGTTTTTTTTGATTCATTATCAACTGCACCAGCCGAAACCAATAACCGATTTATAGCTACTTTTTACAAAGGAAACAGCCTTTTAAAACTAGGAAAAGAAAGCGAAGCAGTAGCTGCTTTTGAATCTATTATTCAGAGAATAGGCCTGTCAAATGATAATAGCCCAGAAGTATTACGAAGTATGGCACTCTCCTATATGCGTTTAGGCGAAAGACAAAACTGTGTTACCAATCATTCGACTGAATCCTGTATCATGCCCATTAGAAATTCAGGAATACACCTAAAACAGTTGGGCTCTAAAAAGGCGATTGCAGTTTATGAACTTCTTTTAAATACCTTTCCTGAGGATTACGAGTCGAGATGGCTGCTAAATATTGCCTATATGACACTGGGCGAATACCCATCAAAAGTTCCTGCTAAATGGCTTATTCCGAACTTAGACAAAGACAACTCTAATTATGCCATTAAGCCTTTTACAGATGTAGCACCCAATTTAGGGGTTAATAACCGAAATATGGCAGGTGGAATTATTATGGACGATTTTAATAATGATAATTATTTGGATCTCGTAACTTCCGATTGGAGTTTAAATGGCACCATGCACTATTATCAAAACGATAAAAAAGGGGGATTTATCGATTCCTCAAAAAAGTCCGAATTAGGGCGTTTTAAAGGAGGGTTAAACATGATTCAGGCTGATTATGACAATGACGGCGATATCGATGTTTTTGTTTTAAGAGGCGCATGGATGGGAAATTACGGAAAGCAACCCAACTCTTTGTTAAGAAATAACGGCGATAATACCTTTACCGATGTAACGATCAAAAGTGGTTTATATTCTGAACATCCCACGCAAACCGGGGTATGGAAAGATTTTAATAATGATGGATGGCTGGATTTATTTATTGGCAATGAAAGCAGAGCAGAATTAAATGAAATTAATCCTTGCGAATTGTACATCAGCAATCAAGATGGCACTTTTAAAGAAGTTTCGGTTAAAGCAAATTGTGCAGTTGTAGATTTTGTAAAAGGAGTTACAGCTAGTGATTATAACAATGATGGTCTAGAAGATTTGTATGTATCGGGTAATAGAGAAAGAAAAACCCTGCTCAAAAACACGGGAATAAAAAATGGTATTCCTCAATTTGAAGATGTAACGCAAAAAGCTGGTTTAGCAGATATAAAAGTCGGAACATTTCCAACCTGGTTTTGGGATTATGACAATGATGGATGGCAAGATCTTTTTGTATGTGGTTATAAATTTGATTTTAGCGTTGCTTATACTGCCGGCACAGAAGCATTAAACATTCCTAACAAAGCCAGTAAAATGTATTTATACCACAATAATCACGATGGTACATTTACCAATGTTTCTGAAAAAGCAGGTTTAAATAAATCTGTATTTGCAATGGGTTCTAACTTTGGAGACATTGACAATGATGGCTATCTAGACATGTATTTGGGAACTGGGAATCCCGATTATAAATCACTTGTTCCAAATCGTCTTTTCAGAAACATGGGTGATGGCAAATTTGCTGATGTTACCGTTTCCGGTAGAGTTGGTAATTTACAGAAAGGCCATGGAGTTGCCATTAATGATCTAGACAATGATGGTGATGCCGATATTTTTATAGAAGTGGGTGGCGCCTATATTGGTGATTCTTTCAACAATTCCCTATACTTAAACCCAGGTCAGAATACGAACCGTTGGATCAAGCTACAATTAGAAGGGACAAACACAAACCGCTCTGCAATTGGCACACGAATTAAGATCAGCTTTAAAGAAAATGGCATTAAAAGAGTTGTGTACAGAGAAGTAAACTCTGGCGGAAGTTTTGGAGCATCAGCACTGAGAAGAGAAATAGGTATCGGTCAAGCCAACAGTATTGATGAAATAATGATTACATGGTCCAAAACCCGAAAAACACAAGTCTTTAAAAACATAAAGCCTAATCAATTTCTTAAAATAAAAGAAGGGAGTGCTACTATTACTAAAGTAAAACTTAATAAGATAATTTTTCCTGACAAAAGTCAGAATTCAATTATATGCAAACCTGTTACTATGCAATAAACAAATGCACTTATGCTAAAGCATCAATAAATCAAACCAAACAAATACCATTAACAACTAACCTTTTTACTAAAAATGAAAAAATTTTACCTGAGTTGCTTCCTATTAGCACCTATTTTCATGAATGCTCAAACAGATATTGACGGTATCATGATGAGTAAAAACAATTTTTGCGTTGGAGCAATATATCAATACAGTAGCTGGGATCAATACTGGGAAGGGTCTCTTAAAAGAGAGAATCTAAATCTTGGTACCGTATCGACAAAATCCATTGGACTTATGGGAAATTATGGTATCTCAGATAAATTAAATGCTATTTTTAGTGTGCCGTATGTAGAAACTAATGCTTCTGCCGGAACCATGAAAGGTCAAAAGGGAATACAAGATCTTTCGCTTACGCTAAAATACATGCCTTTGGAAAAAACAGTTGGCCAGTCAACCTATTCCATTTATGCATTGGGAAGTTTTACAACTCCCCTATCCGATTATCCTGCTGATTATTTACCGTTGAGCCTTGGTTTACGTAGCAGAACAGCTTCATTGCGATTAATGGGAGATTATCAGAGAGGAAATTTCTTTACTACATTTTCTGGCGCTTATGTAAAAAGAGCGAACATAACCATCGATAGAAATGCTTATCTAACTGACGAAATCCATTATACAAACGAAGTCGATATGCCTGATGCCATTTCAGTAAATTTCAGAGCAGGTTATCGTTCTAATAGATTAATAGCCGAATTTGTTATAGACAATTGGGTAACTCAGTCTGGAGGATTTGACATTGCAAAAAACAATATGCCTTTTCCAAGCAACACCATGAATGCGTTAAAATATGGTGTTAGTTCTAAATATACATTTAAAAAAATACCTGAATTATCTCTTGTAGGTGGTTATAACTATGTAGTAGAAGGAAGAAACGTTGGGAAATCGGACACCTTCTATGGAGGTCTATTTTATGTGATTAATTTAAAAAAAACGAACAAACAAGATGAAAAATAATATACAAAAAACAGCCTATACTACTCTTCTGGCTTTATTTCTTGCCTGTACTTATTCGTGTAGTGATGATATTACTGAAAAAAACGAACAATTTCACGCTTTAAATCCTACCAATACAGACGATTTAGCCGGAACTTGGAAAACTTTTTTATTAACAACTCCAAACGAATTCCCACTTGATGCACCCGTTGCCACAAATACGCCAGCCTTCACAAGAGAAATCAATGAAATAAAAAGCTACCAAGTCAATATATCAGAAGATCAAAAAAGAATAATAAAATATTGGAGCGCTGGTGGCGTTTTACGCTGGAATGAAATCATGCGAACTTTAGTGGCAAGACACAACCGACCTCCTTATCAAAATGAAGACGGAACCTATCCTGCACCATCTGCGGCGAATCCTTTTGCGAATCCGCAATTTCCATTTTCAAATCCTCCTTATGCAGCAAGAGCTTATGCCTATGTAAGTGCCGCACAATACGATGCCATGATTGCCACTTGGCATTATAAAAAATTATACAACAGAGCAGCGCCTTTTACGGTAGACGCCAATTTACAAGTTTTAATCCCAAAAAGCACTATGCCTTCATACCCATCAGAAGATGGTGTTTTAGCGGGAGTTACTGTTGAATTATTAAAATTATTGTTCCCAACTGAAATCGCATACATTGACGGAAAAGCAGAGGAACAAAAACTATATCGCATTATCAGTGGCGCCAATGTTCGAAGTGATGTTGATGCAGGAATTATTTTAGGCAGAAAAATTGCCGCTAAATTTATTGCCCGAGCCTCTACTGATGGAACTGGAGCTGCTATAGGAAATCAAGTGCTTTGGACACAATTAGAAACGCAAACTGCGGCTACTGGAGAAACACCATGGTTGTCATTAGATTTACCTGCAAGACCTCCAATGTTACCATTATTTGGAAAAGTAAAGTCATTTATAATGACTCCTGAAATGGTTGTTGCCAGTCGCCCGGTTCCGCCACCTTCTACAAAATCAGAACAATTTGCAAAAGAATTAGCTGAAATAAAAAGCTATAGTGAAAATCCATCTAGAAAGAACATGGAAATTGTTACTTTTTGGGCTGATGGTGTAGGAACTTATACACCACCTGGCCACTGGAATGCTATTGCATCAGAGTCATTTGTAGAACAAAATTATAGTGAAGTACGATGGGCAAGAAATATGGCATTATTAAATATTGCGATGATGGATGCTGCTATCAGCTGTTGGGATGCAAAGTATTTTTACTTTAATCCAAGACCATGTCAGATGGATCCATCAATAAAAACATTGACTGGAGTTCCTAATTTCCCTGCTTATGTATCAGGACACTCTACCTTTAGTGGTGCTGCCTGTGCGATTTTATCGCATATTGTTCCTGCAAAAGCAGAAAGCTTCAAAGCTATGGCAAAACAAGCCTCTGATTCTAGAATGTTTGGCGCTATTCATTATAGAAGCGATTGTGAAAAAGGACTTCAATTAGGCGAAAAAGTAGGCAGCTTTGCCGTTGCAAGAGCCACTACGGATGGCGCAGAATAGCGTAAATAGTAAGGTTGATAATTTGTTTAATGGTTTGTTTTACATCTCATTTTATTAACTACAGCCTAACAGACGTTGGAAATCTGTTAGGCTTTTATTATAAATAACTCACGTTACGTAAAAGGACCATGAAATTTCATAGTTTTAACATTTGAAAAGTTGATAACTTCAAGCTCCTAAAAAGATGAAAAACTTTGCAGATCTGTACAGTGATTATTTGATAAGTTCGAGTTCTTATGCCACCTCAACGGGTATGGCTCATTTGCTATCAATTAAGCATGATAAAATCACAAGGGAGTTGTCTAAAGGAGATTACAACAGTAAATTTTTATGGAAACAATCCAAAGTTTATGTACAAGAAATGACTCAGTCGAAAGATATTATAACCTTGAGTTTTGATGATTCGATAGAAGAAAAACGATACACAGATGAGAGCGAACTCAATTGTTGGCATTTTGACCATGTGTTTGGTAGGTCGGTAAAAGGCGTTAATTTTTTGACGGCTTTGGTAGAAGTTGGTGGTATGCGACTGCCTTGTGGTGTTGAGTTTGTGAAAAAAGATTTATGACTATCCGTAAATGCGGACTAAAATCATTTCGAATACAATTTTCGTCGTTTGTACATTTATAAAGCATAAATATTAGCCCACAGATTATACCGATTTACACGGATTTTTTTACTTGATGAATCAAACTGTTATTTAAATCTGTGCAAAATCCGTTCAATCCGTGTTATCTGTGTGCCATATTTTATCCTTTGGAACATATTGCGGACTGTCATAAAAAGATTTATGGAATATTGACCTTAAAACGGGCAAGAAAAAACGAAAAAGCAGCACCACTAAAAATGAATTATTTAGAAAAATGTTGCGTGAATGCTGTGGAAAATTTAGATTTGATTACGTTTTAGCCGATAGTTGGTACAGTTCGGTCGAGAATATGAATTGTTGCAAAAAAGAATCAAAGTCAGACTTTATAATGGCTCTAAAAAGCAATCGTAAAGTAGCTTTGTCATTGGAAAACAAACACAATAAAGAGTACATAAGTATTGAAACACTACAACCAGGACAGCAGACCGTGGAGGTTTGGTTCGAAGAATTAGATTTTCCGCTGTTGCTTACAAAGCAAGTTTTCAAAAACGAGAATGATACAGTCGGCGAGTTGTACTTGGCTTGTAGTGATTTAAACTTATCGTATGACCAAATCACTACAATCTACAAAAAACGGTGGGGAGTGGAAGAGTATCATAAATCTATAAAAAGTAATACCGGTTTTGCAAAATCACCAACAAAAACAATCAAAACTCAAATGAACCATTATGTATTATCCATCGTGGCTTACATAAAATTAGAATGGCTAAAACAAAGAACTAACAAAAATCATTTTGCAATGAAAGCTCAAATCTATTTAGCAGCTCAACAAGCTGCTTATGCTGAACTTCAAAAGTTATCAACACCTAGAGCTGCGTAATGCCGTTTTGATGTTTTTTTTGCGTAACATGAGTAAGTAAGAACATATTCTTGCTTTAATTTGAAGAAAATGATTTAATATCAGCACCTTTAAAAATTAAAATTACGACCAAATTATTTAATATTAAACAGGTTTTCATCCTCAAAAATGACAAAATGAGACCATCCATACTTATATTAACAGTCTTGTTTTTTACATTACCAATACTGGCTCAAACACCAATAGATTCTACAAAAATTCATAATCTAAATACTGTAAAAGTTGAAGCAGGAGGTATAAATCCGGATATTCTTAGACTAGCCCCCATACAAGGAACGTACATCTATTCCGGTAAAAAGAATGAGGTGATTGACCTGACTCAAAAAAATGTTGCTTTGACTGAGAAATACGGCAGACAAATTTTTGCCAAAGTTCCAGGTGTTTTTGTGTATGATATGGATGGTACAGGCAATCAAATGAACATTTCTACTCGTGGCCTTGACCCGCACCGTGGTTGGGAATTTAACATCCGTAAAGATGGTATCATTACCAACTCTGACATGTATGGCTATCCTGCCAGCCACTACAACATTCCTATGGAAGCCGTAGAACGAATAGAATTAGTGAGAGGAACTGGTTCTTTACAATACGGCGCACAGTTTGGCGGCATGCTTAATTATATTAGTAAACAACCAGACACAACCAAGGCCTTTACTTTTGAAACTATTAATACGATTGGTTCTTATGGATTGGTTAGTACTTATAATGGAGCATCTGGCAAAATTGACAAATTCAGGTACTCTACTTGGTTAAACAAAAAATGGATTTCAGGCTACCGGGACAATAGTGACTCACAGTATGGCTCAGAAGCAGTTTCTTTATTCTATGATGCATCAAAAAATCTACATTTCAAATTAGAATGGACACATTCCAATTATATCACTCATCTTGCGGGTCCTCTTACGGATGCAATGTTTAATAGCAATCCAAAAATGTCAACTCGCTCTAGAAATTATTACAATCCTAACATCCATATTCCTTCGATGACGATAGATTGGAAAATCAATCCAAAAACGCAATTACAACTTACATCATCAGCTGTTATTGGAGCGAGAAACAGTGTAATGTTTGACAAACCCGTAACAATTGAAGATGCCATTTCAGCCACAACACTTCAATACACCAATCGCCAAGTTGATATCGATCATTTTAATAGCTACACAACAGAGTTAAGAGGACTTCACTCCTATAAAATTTTGGAACGTACCAACACGTTTACAACAGGGATTCAGCTCATGAATAACGATTTACATCGCCAACAACAAGGAAAAGGAACAACCGGGACTGACTTTGATTTATCATTAGTCACTCCTGGATGGGGAAGAGATCTTCATTACAAAACAAATAATATTGCTGTATTTGCTGAAAACCGTTGGCTACTCTCCAATAAATTTTCCGTTAACACTGGAGCAAGAATAGAAATTGGCGAAACAAATATGACAGGCACTACCACTTACTATTCAGATGCCGAGTTACCAAACACCATCAAACATAAATTCCCGTTATTTGGTGTAAGTGTACAATATGATTTAACCGAAAATATAAATTTTTATGGGGGTGTATCACAAGCCTATCGCCCTGTAATTTTAAAAGATATTATTCCGGCTTCTATTTACGAAGTCTCAGATAAAAATCTAAAAGATGCTTACGGTTATAATGCTGAAGCTGGTTTTAGAGGCAAATGGAAGTCTTTAAAATGGGATGTAACTGGTTTTTATCTTCAGTACAATAATCGATTAGGAACAATTGCGCAAACCAATTCACAAGGTGACCTGATTGTTTTCAAAACAAACATAGGGAATTCCAGAACCAAAGGAGTTGAGTTATTCTTACAAAAAGATTTCTATTTAGGAAACCAAGCTAGTTTATCCGTGTTTACTTCCACTTCCTATATGGATGCAAAGTATCTGGATGCAATAATAAAATCTGGCAATACAAATACTAATGTTAGTGGAAATAAAGTAGAAAGTGTTCCTAATTGGATTAGTAGAAATGGATTTACCCTTAAGTACTCTGTCGTTAGCCTTTCGGCACTTTACAGTTACACTTCCGATAGTTTTGCTGACGCCATTAATACGACTGAACCGTCAATAAGTGGTGCGAGTGGTATAGTTCCTTCCTATCAGTTACTCGATTTAAATCTTGCAATACGATTGACTGATAAGATCAAATTTCAAATCAACGCTAACAATATCTTAGATGAGCATTATTTCACTAAACGACCTCAATTCTACCCAGGTCCAGGGATTTGGCCATCAGACGGAAGAACATTTTCAGGGACGCTTTCTATAAAAATTTAGTTTAAAGTATATTTAAAAAACTAAAATTCCTGCAATATGATGCTATTCAATTGGAAATAATAATAAACTTCCAATTTTGACTCTAAAAAAACGAATATTAAACATTATTATGAAACCAACATTCAACCTCCTTTATTTTAGATTTAGTAAAAAAATGGAAAAACACAGTGTCAATATGATGCGAATTTCTCTGGCAATAGTTTACATCTGGTTTGGTGCTTTGAAAATTTTCGGTATGAGTTCTGCAGATGATCTGGTAGAACAAACTGTTTATTGGTTTAAACCAGAAATATTTATTCCAATTCTTGGCATTTGCGAAGTAATTATAGGTCTTGGTTTGCTCATAAAACGATTCATTCCTTATACAATTGTATTGTTATTGATGCATATGGCTGTTACATTTTTTCCCATTTTTATACTAAAAACAATATGTTTTGACGCTTTTCCCTACTGTCCTACTCTGGTTGGCCAATACATAATTAAAAATCTTATCTTAATTTCTGGAGCCCTTGTAATTGCAGCAAAATATAATGAAAAGTATTATGCCGAAATTAATTCGAAACTAATTATAAAATAAAAATAAAAATTTGTTAAGCATAATCTAAGATTTCCTAATTTTATAATTACAGATAGAAAAATACCAATTAATTAATCCGTGATCAATAAAATCAAATGAAATCCATAACTTATAAAAGAGCGTCAACTCTAGACGAACTAGAACAAATCAGAACACTTCAATTACAAAATAGTCCCCAAAATATAACTTCTGAAGAAAAACTTCAAGAGGGATTTGTCACTGTACAACATACTGTTGCATTATTAGAACAAATGAATGCAGCTTGTGCACATATTATAGCCAAGGATAATAATACAGTGGTTGGTTTTGCTTTGGTAATGCTTTCTGACTTTAGAAATGAAATTAAGGTTCTTATCCCCATGTTTGAAAGAATTGATGAATTAGTACCCAAGGATAAAACATACGTTGTAATGGGCCAAATTTGCGTAGATAAAAATTATAGAAAACAAGGAATATTCCGAGGACTCTATCATTTTTACAGAGAGGAACTACAACATGAATTTGATTATCTAATAACAGAAGTTGCTGCTATAAACCTTCGTTCCATGCAAGCACATGAGGCGGTTGGTTTCAAAACGATAGATAATTATGAAGAAAATGGAATTGTTTGGAATATTATGCTTTGGGATTGGACATAAAAAAAGCCTAACGATTGTGTTAGGCCTTCATTTTTTATAATCGAAATTACTTTAGTCTGCTAAAATAATAACTTTATTGTCTTTCATTTCAATTGTCCCTGAAGTGATTGCCAGCGTATAATTTTGGTCATCAAGCTTTGTAAATTTACTTGCTATTTCTTTTGCAAAAGCAAAATTAGAAGCTGCAATTTTCACAACTCCTTTTCCTAAAATAGAAACGATTGGTGCGTGATTATTCAAAATTTGAAAGCTTCCATCAACTCCTGGCAATGTAACCGAAGTCACTTCTGCTGAAAATAATTTCGCTTCTGGTGATACTATTTCTAAAATCATGGTTTTTAGTTTACAGTCACAGTTTACAGTCACAGTACTGAATACTGCGACTGAACACTGAATACTAATTTATGCTTCCGCTAACATTTTTTCTCCAGCTTCGATAGCTTCTTCGATAGTACCTTTAAGGTTAAAAGCTGATTCTGGCAAGTGATCTAATTCACCGTCAATAATCATATTAAATCCTTTGATAGTATCTTTAATATCAACTAAAACTCCTTTTAATCCTGTAAATTGCTCAGCAACATGGAAAGGTTGAGATAAGAAACGTTGCACACGACGCGCTCTTGAAACGGCTAATTTATCCTCTTCTGATAATTCTTCCATACCAAGGATCGCGATGATATCTTGTAATTGTTTGTATTTTTGTAAAATTTCTTTTACTCTTTGAGCACAGTCATAATGCTCATCACCTAAAATTTGTGGCGTAAGGATTCTTGAAGTTGAATCCAATGGATCCACTGCAGGATAAATACCTAATTCAGCAATTTTACGAGACAATACTGTTGTTGCATCAAGGTGAGCAAATGTTGTAGCCGGAGCCGGGTCAGTTAAATCATCCGCAGGAACGTAAACCGCCTGTACAGATGTAATAGAACCTTTGTTTGTTGATGTAATACGCTCTTGCATCGCACCCATTTCAGTAGCAAGAGTCGGCTGATAGCCTACCGCAGATGGCATACGACCTAAAAGTGCCGAAACCTCAGAACCTGCTTGTGTAAAACGGAAGATATTATCCACGAAGAACAATACATCTTTCCCTTGATCAGTACCTGCACCATCACGGAAATATTCAGCGATAGACAATCCAGAAAGTGCCACACGAGCACGAGCTCCTGGTGGCTCATTCATTTGACCGAAAACGAAAGTAGCTTTGGACTCTCTCATTCCTGGCATATCAACTTTAGATAAATCCCATCCTCCATTTTCCATAGAGTGCATGAATTCATCCCCGTATTTTATAATTCCTGACTCTAACATCTCACGAAGTAAGTCATTTCCTTCACGTGTTCTTTCTCCTACTCCTGCGAATACTGAAAGTCCACCGTGCCCTTTTGCTATATTGTTAATCAATTCCTGAATCAATACTGTTTTACCAACACCAGCACCACCGAATAATCCAATTTTACCCCCTTTTGAGTAAGGCTCAATTAAATCAATTACTTTAATACCTGTGAATAAAACTTCAGAAGAAGTAGATAAATCTTCGAATTTTGGTGCTTGACGGTGAATTGACATTCCGTTTTCACCTGTTTTTGGTAAATTACCTAAACCATCAATGGCGTCTCCAATTACGTTGAATAAACGACCGTAAACATCGGCACCGATTGGCATTTGGATAGGATTTCCTGTTCCAACCACTTCATAACCTCTACTCAAACCATCTGTTGAGTCCATCGAAATGGTACGTACTGTGTTTTCACCAATGTGAGATTGTACTTCAAGTACTAATAAAGTACCATCTTTTTTTGTGATTTCTAATGAATCATAAATTTTTGGAAGTTCAACATCCTTACCGTTGAAAACAACGTCAACTACTGGGCCAATGATCTGGGCAACTTTTCCTATTACTTTAGACATTACTTATGTATTTATTAAATAGCTATTTAGGTTTATGAAACAGAACCAATCGAAACTCATCGATTAGACACTTTTTTCAGTGCGCAAAGATAAATTTTTAAAATATAAAATCAATAATTTTTTTTATAAAAAACAGGATAATTTTAATGAATTGTTTTAAAACCATTTTGAAACAAACAAAAACCCATTTTTAGCATAAAATAAAAAACCACCGCATCATAAAATGGGTGGTTTAGGCCTTGTAAAAACAAAGTTATTGAATTGTTGCTGGATATAATATTGGATAAAGACTTAAATCAACCGGTTTTAATGTTGAAGAATATTTAGCGTTAATTGCAGCCGTAAATGCATTTGCAATTAATGCATAACCTCTAGGACTTGGGTGAACACCATCCAGTGAGAATGCTCCACCAGTTACATACGCAGAAGTTAATGTAAAACTATTACTTACAATTCCCCCACTTGACAATTGAGTCATAATCACTTTTGTATCAACAAAAGCCAATCCTTTAGCATCAGCAATTGTTTTTATAGAGCTATTATAAGCATCTGTAGCAACCTTTACTTCTGCAACTTCAGTTGGTACTAACACATGTTTATCTTGTAATGGATAGGTAATTCCGAATTTATTTAAAGGAGATGGAGGTGCCATTCCAATACCAGAATCACTGGCAGTAGGAGCTGCTCCTATGGCAGATTGTGTTGGCAAAACAACCAAATCCGCAGCAGTAGCTTGTCGGGCTTGTCCAAAAACGCTTCCGTAAAAAGCAGCAGTAGCCGCACCCAAGCTTGGAGTAAAAGCAGCTGTTAATTGAGCAGACAAATTTACCAAAGACTCATCTTTAATCAACATTGGATTAGCAACCGTTGTAGAAAGAAGGTTAATTCTATCTCCTGCTCCAAATGCCGTTAATGCTTGTTTTAACGGACCGTATAACTGAGCATTTAAAGCAGCTATCGTAGCTTGGCCTACAGCTTCACTACCACTACCCAGAACTTTAGCAGTCAATGGATTGTAAGGAACGGTCGTAAAATAAGGAAGTGTATTTACATAAGGAAGATTTGCAACTACTCCTTTTGCGCCGTTGGCTGTTAAATTAGTAACTAAGCTTGAGTAAACACTTGCAAAAACATTAGGATCTGTTATATCATTACCGCCATAAGTAGCCGGATTTAAATTCCCTGTTTGGTTTACACCAACACCCCCGGATGTTGCATAACTCAAAACATCATTAACACCAATCCACAATGAAAAGAAAGTAGGCACTTGAACTAAAGCATCCGCTAAAACCGTTGTTCCAGAAGCAGTGGCAAATCGCGCGAAATAAGGATTTGCAGCACCCGTGGCAACACCCGCAACATTTCCATATCCTGGCGCTACAAGATGATAACTCTTTGCTCCCGGAACTCCTAAATTATTAAACGGTCCCGTCACATGATTGGTAACCTCCGTAGTCGGAATTCCTGCTACTGAAGCCGGAGAAGAAGTACTTACTTTAAAGTACAAACGAGTACCAGCAATTACATTTCCACCTAATAGCAATCCTCCTAAATTATCCGATGTAAAAGGCGTTTTGAAGTCACCTCCTCCAGCTGTAGTAAATTGCTGAGCTAATATATTTACATAAGAACCTTCTTGTCCTTTTTTGAAAAGAGCCCCATCACTATATCCCGCTGCGAACGAATCACCCAATGCTACATATTTTGAAAAACTTGCAGTACCAGATGTTACCGGAACTTCAACAGGTGTCGAATTTTCATCGTCATTATTACATGCTACAAAGCTTAAAGAAACCAATAGTAGCCATTTGAAATTTTTTATCATGGTTGTGTTTTTTTAAAATTATTGATTCAATTAAGGATTGATTGTCCAAGAAGCAAAATATTGATGCCCTATTAATCCAGCACCTAATACTTGAGTATATTCTTTTCCACCAATATTTGAAGCTCCCAATTTAAGAGTTGATTTTAATTTTGGCATATTATAATTAACTTGAGCATCAATTACAGTAGCCGCATCGATCATACCATCTACCATTGTAGATTGCCACAAATACTCACTATTCCATCTTCCACTTATGTTAAATCCAAAATTATCAAATAACTTTTCGTTTCCAAATGATGCTTTTACTCTATGTTTCGGCGTATTAAAGCCCGCTTCAAAACTTGGGTCTTTTTCTTGATCGAAATTAAATTCTGCGAAATTATAGTTAACACCCGCTTCAAAATTTCTATACACTTTTTTAGAAAGTCCAAGACCAAAACCAAGCGATTTGATTTCTATATTAGTATTGGTATATAATTGATACGCTCTATAATTGCCATTTTGAAGCGCGTGTAATGATTGCACTCCAGAATCTGTTGGTCCTGCTAGAGGATTTGGCGAATCATTTGCCGTACCATAAAACGGAGCTACAACATTTAGATTCCCAATAAAATCATTGTAAATATTATAATACCCATTAATATCAATTGATACATCTTTTATCAATGAACGATATCCTAATTCAAATGCTTTCACCTGTTCTGGTTTCACATAATTTACATTTGTTTTTCTTAACAAAGCTGATCCTGCAATAGGGTCACTAGCTGCCAATGCACCAAACGCCTGTACTGATGATGCGGTATACGAATTATTATAGGCATTCAAACCAGTCATAACAACAGATGATCCTCCGGCAAAAGCTTGACCAACTGCAGTAGAAACCGGTAAAGTTTCACTATATCTTGTTAAATTATCCGGAGCCGAACCAAGCAATATGGCGCTTCCCACATTAAAACCAATGTATTGATCTTGTGTTGACGGGTTTCTAAAACCTGTTTGAAAAGAAGCTCTAAAGTTGTGTTTCTTACTTTCTCCTCCTGAATATACTAGTGATATTCTTGGAGAAACACTACCGTCGAAATTTTTTGATTTATCATAACGAACAGAACCTGTAAATTTCAATCTATCTTCTAAGAATCTTTTTGTTAACTGGCCATAAGCACCGTATTCATTATAATTAATAGGCCCATTTGCATCCGTATAAATTCTACCGTGAGAATTTAATTCATAAAGCCTGAAAGACCCTCCAACTTGGATTTCTGCAAATTTTATAATGTCTTTAAAATTATAATTGGCGTCAGAATGGTATATTTTAGAATTATCAACCAATTTTGAACCCGAAAGCACACTTGGATCAGCAATAACACTATTAAAAGCAGCTTTAAATTCTGGAGTACCAGGAAGAAATCTTCCAGTATCAGCAGTATTCCTTGCTATTATATGCGCATTTTCAGGCGTCATTCCTGCTAATGTAGATTGAATATAAGCTCCTGCATATTGCCCAAACCATGTTTTATCATCTTTCCATTTTCTATTTATATTAATTCCTGTAAAAAGCATATCGTATGATTCTCCACCATCTTCAGTAGTAGTATAACCTCTTACAAAAAAGTTTTTTCCTTTAAACTCTAATTTATGCTGTTGCATGAAAAAGTTATTTAAGTAATATCTATTGGCTCCTTGATATACTGCATTTCCGAAACCAAATTTACTTTGCCATATCACTTCTAAATTTTCATTTCCAAAAGGTCTGTAATGAAGTGAGAAGTCGATTTTTGTATTACTCGCTTTGTTATCTGTTAAATCTACCTCATTATACCCTGTTCTACTTACATTATAATTTGGAAGTAAATTTACCGCTGCACCAGATATTAAACCTAAAGAAGCTAATGCTTGCCCAACTCCTTTTATGTTAGTTGAAACTTCATCACCATATACATTTATTCCATCATAATTTACATTACTTCTATCTATACCAGAATGGGTCTTGTCATTATAGTTTGTAGCATACCAATCAGTACCTCGCATATAAGTAAAATTAACTTTTCCAGCTAATTTCGAACTGAACGCATGAGCCATCCTTACTCCATAATCAATGAAATCATTTGATCCTGCAGCTTCTTGACTTGTCTGTCCAAATTTTGCATAAGCAGTAATTCCCTGACTTGTAAATGGACTTTTACTATTCATAAACAAAATACCATTAAAAGCATTTGCACCATATAAAGCAGATGACGCTCCCGGCAACAACTCTACACTTTGAACGTCAATTTCTGAAACACCAATCATATTTCCTAACACGAAATTTAATAATGGTGAAGAGTTATCCATTCCGTCAACCAATTGCATAAAACGTGTATTGGCTACAGTAGCAAAACCACGTGTGTTTATTGATTTAAAAGACAAACTACTTGTATTCATCTGAACTTCTTTCAAGTTTTCTAAACCATCATAAAAAGTTGCAGATGCCGTTTTTTTGATATCAGCAATATTCATTCTCTCAATTGTAACTGGAGATTCCAATACTCTTTCTGGGGTTCTTGAAGCAGAAACTACAATCTCATTCAGTTTAGTTTCTTCATCAGCAAGTTTAACCGCTACTTTTTGATTATTTGATGAAACCGTAACTTTTTGAGAACCATACCCTACGCTTGTAACAATAATTACAAACGGTGGTTTTTTTGATGAATTTAAAGTGAATCTTCCATCGATGTCGGTAATACTACCAGCGGTTTCTCCAACAATTTTGATGTTGGCTCCAGGAATAGGTTGATTGTTACTGTCTGTAACAATGCCTGAAATTGAATTTTGAGCAAAAGTTAGGCTACAAAAAAACAATGACAAAAAAAGTAAATACACTCTCATTGGGTTAAAGTTTGTTGGTTTATGACGCCAAAGTACAAATATTTTTGATATTAATAAAAAAGAGCCTTTAAAATTTAATAATTATCAATGATTTTGACTCATTTATACTTATTCTACATTTTTTGTTTTTTATTTTTTGTTAAAAATTAAGTAAAAAATCAAAATAACACTATGCATGCATATAATAAATACATTAATCTTAATAATTTTCTTAATTTTTAACTATTCAATAAAAGTGAATGAAAGGAAAAAAAATTCATTTTTATGGTAATTTTTTAAATTGGCAAGTAAAAGCAAACAAAAACCCTCGAAAGAAAAATCTTCCGAGGGTTTTTTATTTAAAGTTAATATGCCTTTTATTCTACAGTAACTGATTTTGCTAAATTACGGGGTTGATCTACATTACACCCTCTCATCACGGCAATATGATAGGATAAAAGTTGTAAAGGAATCGTAGTGATTAGCGGAGACAATGCATCTGATGTTTCTGGAATTTCAATTACATAATCCGCCAATTCACGAACCTGAGTATCGCCTTTGGTCACCACTGCAATAATTTTTCCACTTCTGGATTTAATTTCCTGAATATTACTTACAATCTTATCATAATGACCTTGCTTTGGAGCAATAACCACCACAGGCATATGTTCGTCGATTAATGCTATCGGGCCATGTTTCATTTCAGCGGCAGGATAGCCCTCAGCATGAATATAAGATATCTCTTTAAGTTTCAATGCACCTTCCAGAGCCACAGGAAAGTTATATCCTCTTCCTAAATACAAGCAGTTAGGAGCATCTTTAAACACAGAAGCAATTTCTTTTGCTCTATCATTTGTTTCTAAAGCTTCTTTTACTTTTTCAGGAATAATTTCTAATTCTTGCAAATACCTGTGAAAGTCGGTGTTAGACATTGTTCCTTTGGCTTTCGCCAAACGCAGCGCAATCATTGTCAATACAGTAATTTGTGTAGTAAATGCTTTTGTCGATGCAACACCTATTTCAGGCCCAGCATGAGTATAAGCACCTGCGTTAGTTTCTCTCGAAATAGAAGAACCAACAACATTACAAACCCCAAATACAAAAGCTCCGTGTTCTTTGGCTAACTTAATTGCTGCCATTGTATCAGCCGTTTCACCAGATTGTGAAATTGCAATAACGACATCGCGGCTGTTTATTATAGGATTTCTATATCTAAACTCAGAGGCATATTCTACTTCTACCGGAATTCGAGCAAACTCTTCAAATATATATTCTGCCACTAAACCCGCGTGCCATGAGGTACCACAGGCCACAATTATTATTCTGTCAGCATTTAAGAATTTCTCTAAATTGTCCTCAACCCCCGACATCTGAATAATTCCTTCATTTGCGTGAAGCCTTCCGCGATATGTATCTCTTATAACATCAGGTTGTTCATAAATTTCTTTTAACATAAAGTGATCGTAACCTCCTTTTTCAATTTGCTCCAAATTCATTTGAAGTTCTTGAATATAAGGATCAACTAAAGAATCATCTTTAATTTTTCTAACTTTCATTGGCTTATGCAATCTGATATTTGCCATTTCACCATCTTCTAAATAAATAGCATTAGATGTATATTCAATAAATGGTGAGGCATCGGATGCAATAAAATATTCTCCTTCTCCTACACCAATTGCCAAAGGACTTCCTAAACGTGCCGCAACAATCTCATCCGGATTTTTTTTATCAAAAACAGCAATCGCATAAGCGCCAACCACTTGGTTCAAAGCGAGCTGAACAGCTTTACCAATTTTCAATTTTTCTTTTATCTGAACTTCCTCTATAAGATTTACAAGTACCTCAGTATCGGTATCAGAATGAAATACGTATCCTCTTTTTATTAATTCTTTTTTCAAAGGCGCATAATTTTCAATAATTCCATTGTGAATTATTGCCAAATCACCTGAATTAGAAAGATGAGGATGAGAATTAACATCGTTTGGAACACCATGTGTTGCCCAACGCGTATGCCCCATTCCTATCGTTCCATTTATTGAAATTTCTTTAGATGCTCTCTCTTCTAAATCTGCAACCTTACCTTTAGTTTTAGAGATTTTTAAGTTCTCGCCGTCATATAACATGACACCAGCACTATCATATCCTCTATATTCTAATCGTTTCAACCCTTTTATAACAATAGGGTAAGCTTCTCTATAACCAATATATCCAACAATTCCACACATACTTTTTACTTAATTAGGTTTTGTATAAAAAATTTCAAGTTTTAATCTTTTGTCCTCAGGAACTGTTGATTTTCCACCATAAAGGATTGTCCCTAATGGATTCATTACACTCGCTTTTGGTGCTTGAGAAATAAATGCATTTGGAGTTTTCATTTTGGAAGAAGCACTAGTACTTATATCTTCTGTAACCACAAGGCCTAACTTAACATTTGTAGAATCGGCGTTCATTATAAGATTTCGTATCTGATTTGTGATTCTGATTTTATAATTTAACCCTCTACCATTGGCCACAACTTCTTTATTTATATTACCATCAAATATTCCTTTTGCTTTTTTAGGATTGCTATTCGTTGATGCGTCATAATAATCAACAAGAGGTCTATTATTTGTTAAATCATACAAATAAATTCTATTCGGCTCATGGCTATTTGCCATTGCACTTGCATCAATATGGAAAACAAGATTCGCTTCATTAATTAACCACTTTTTACCATCAGCTAGATTTCTCAAATCGTCTAATTCATCTGAAATGCCATTAGGACCTGTTAGATTTCCATTGGAATCATATCCTTTCAAATCTTTTTTATCAAAAAGATCCAAAATAGCCAGAGAACCTTCCCCTCCTTTTAGATATAATTTTTCGTCACCTAATGACGTATCAGGAGAAATCATTGCATTAGTATAAGCAGTATTTGTATTACTCTGTTCCAATAAACTTACCGTATTACCGGACAGGTTAAGAACTATCGATTTTTCCACTCTTGTTGGAGAACCTCCAGTTGTTGAGGCCAAATCTTCTTTGTATTTTATAGTAATTTTAGCATTTGTTGATTTAAAATTCAACATAGCCATACTACCATCGCTCCCATCTGCTTTTTCCACTTTAAAATACAAACCTCTAAAATACTCTTTGAACACATCATTTGTAATCAATTTACCTGCCGGAGCATTTATGATTTTATTCTTAAAAAAATTTGCATCTAATTTTAGGCGCATTGCAGGAACTGAACGTGTAGTGGTAACTTTACCTGCATCGTCTTTGGTTGTTTCCACAATTTCTTCAGAATCAAAAAAGAATCCATCATTCTGAGCTAAGTTGACATCATTATTTAAACGACTTCCCACTTTAGCATTATCGAGATCAGCATTTTGATCCGTAAAATATTTTTGAGGCTCTTGAAATCCTCCAATAGGATCTAAATCTCTCATGAAATATCCAGATTCAAAAACACTTAGTTTTATTTTCGCTTTACTTTCACCATATATAGAATCCAACTCGTATTCATGGCTTCCATCTGCATTTGTTGATTTTAAAGTACTGTAATAAGGCACCGTTAAGTAAACACTGTCTATAACCGGATTGGCACCTATTTCTGGATTAGGGGAAGCCAAAACCAATTGTGTAGCAAAATTTGCGTTTGTTGTACCAAAAGCGGGATTTTTATATATTCCCAAAGCATTAACCGCCAAATTATTAGATTGAATCGGTCCGATTTTTTGGTTGTAAGCTATTACATTTGATGTATACTTGCTAAGATCAAAGTGATTGTCACCAATTAAATCACCACCAATCGCATTATAATCTTTATCACATGAATACAAAAGAATGATGCTTGCTAAAACAAGCATTTTCTTAAAAAAAGAAATATTGTACATATTTAATAATAAAAGTTTAATTTAAAGAACTTCGTTTTTATAGAAATTAGTATACGCTTCCGCGAATTTGTCTTTCGGGGTGAAAGGTAAAAAAGGTTTACCCGAAGATTCTATAAATTTTGTTAAACTTGAAGACAGGTTTTCTGAAGCAATAATTACGGCATCCGAATGCATAACGGTTGCTTTTATAATGTTTTCATAATCAGGAATTTCTAAATCAGCTATTGCTTCATTAGGAATACCGTCAAACTTCACCTTATTAATCATTTCTGGGTCTAATGTTCCTTCGAAAGACTGGCTGTAAACGGAAGTAACAATCTTTGTTTCTGAAAATAAAGCTTCGTTTTTATAAAAATGTTTCATGTAAATAGGCAACATTGCTGCCATCCATCCGTGAACATGAATAATATCCGGAACCCAGTTCAATTTTTTTACGGTTTCTACAACTCCTTTTGCAAAGAAAATAGCCCGCTCATCATTATCTGGATACATAACCCCTTCTTCATCTGCAAATGTTGCTTTTCGTTTGAAATACTCATCATTATCAATAAAGTAAACTTGTATCCTCTCTTTAGGAATTGAAGCCACTTTTATAATCAATGGCATATCTAAGTCATTTACTACCAAATTCATCCCCGAAAGCCTAATTACTTCGTGTAATTGGTGTCTTCTTTCATTTATATTTCCATATCTAGGCATGAAAATTCTTATTTGTCCTCCTTGATCATTAATCATTTTCGGCACGTCATAAGACATTAAAGAAACCTCATTTTCAGCGAGATAAGGCACCACTTCAGATGATACATATAATATCCTCTTATCTTTCATATTGCAATTTACTTAGTTTATTGGTAATAAAAACCACGCAAAATTACAAAAATTTATGCAGTTATTAACTAAAATATTATGTTTGCATTTAATTTTAATAATACCACCATGCATATTTTCTATGGAAAAGCAGCTTTGAGAGACTATTTGAAATCTATCAAAACTTCGAATTCCACTATTGGATTTGTTCCAACTATGGGCGCTTTACATCAAGGACATTTGGCTTTAATGCAAAAATCGCTATTGGAAAATGAAAATACAGTAGTGAGTATTTTTGTAAATCCTACCCAATTCAACAATCCGGAAGATTTAGCAAAATATCCAAGGACATTAGAAGAAGATGTTAAAAAACTTACCGCTTTGAGTCCAGAAATCATCTTGTATGCTCCAACTGTTGCTGACATTTATGATGGACAACCCCTGTCACAATCTTTTGATTTTGACGGATTAGAAAATCAAATGGAAGGAGAATTCAGACCTGGCCATTTTAATGGTGTTGGGACTATTGTAAAACGTCTCTTTGAAATTGTAGAACCTACAAACGCTTATTTTGGTGAGAAAGATTTTCAGCAATTGCAAATCGTAAAAAAAATGGTCGCTAAAACCAACTTAAACGTGAACATAATTGGCTGTCCCATTTTTAGAGAATCCAACAATCTCGCTATGAGTTCTCGAAACGAACGCTTATCAGCACCAGAAAGAGAAGAAGCCGCCATAATCTATAAAACGCTAACTATTGCGAAAGAAAAATTTGAAACAAACAGCGCCAAATCTGTAGCGAAATGGATTCAAAAATCATTCGAAAAGAACACTCATTTCACATTAGAATATTTCGTAATTGCTGATGAGGCAACCCTTTTACCTTGCGTAAGAAAAAATAAAAATAAAAATTACCGCGCTTTTATCGCTGTTTTTATCAACAATATTCGTTTGATTGACACCATTTCATTAAATTAATTTACTTTTGTAGCATGCAAATTCAAGTCGTAAAATCAAAAATACACCGAGTAAAAGTAACTGGAGCCGATTTAAATTATATCGGAAGCATTACCATTGACGAAGCTTTACTGGAAGCCTCCAATATCATTGAAGGAGAAAGGGTATTCATTGTAAATATCAACAATGGCGAACGCTTTGACACCTATGCCATCAAAGGCGAAAAAAATTCAGGCATTATAACCCTAAACGGTCCAGCTGCCAGAAAAGTACAAAGAGACGATATTATTATCATTATTTCTTATGCCCTCCTAGAATTTGAAGAAGCCAAAACCTTCAAGCCCTGGATTATTTTCCCTAATGAAAATGATAATTCTTTGACCTAATCTTTTAAAAAAACCTTTTTTTTGTTTTGTTTTTTTGAATCTAAAGCAATTGCTTCATAACGAACAATCCTGTTTTTAACCACTGATTCGCTGATTTTTTCAATGAAATCAGCGAATCAGTGACTAAAAATTTCTACGTTATTTTACACAAACAGAACATACTTAATTTTGTAAAAAAGCCAAAATACGTCTCCATTCTTTACCTATTCTTGTTCTTTTAAGCAAATAAAAGTATTATATTGCTACTCCATTTAGAATAAATTTAATTTCTAAAACACCCGAATCATGAAACAAGTATTACTCTTATTACTATTTTCTATTACAGCATTTTCTCAAAAAACAACGCAACCATTCGATTCAAATAAGCTAGGTGAAAGTAGAGAAATCACAATTGGATTACCCCCATCCTATGAAAAAAATCCTACCAAAAGATATCCATTACTCATTTTGCTTGATGGAGATTACCTGTTCGATCCTTTTTATGGTGCTTTAAACTACGGTGCTTATTGGGATGATTTACCAGAAACTATAATCGTTGGTATAACTCAAAATAAAAAAGACGAGCGAATAGCCGACAGCGATTATGATGCGGCAGATGGTGTACCTTCAGGAAAAGGAGCAAAATTCTTCGAATTTATTGGCGGTGAATTACTTCCCTACCTTGAAAAAAAATACCATATCGCCCCATTCCGAATGATTGCGGGACACGATACCACAGCTGGTTATTTGAACTTTTTCCTGTACAAAGATGTGCCACTATTTAATGCCTACATTTCTTTGAGTCCAGAACTTGCTCCTGAGATGGAAAATCGTATTTCTGAAAAACTTTCAAATCTAAAACAACCCATTTTTTATTATCAATCCACTGGAGATGGCGATGTGAAAAAGCTTCAGGAGCCTATAAAAAAATTAGACGAGAATATGAAACTGGTTACCAATCCTTTAATCAATTACAAATTTGATAATTTTAAAGGAGCGTCACATTATTCACTCGTACTTTATTCTATACCAAATGCTTTGTATCATTTTTTTGATTCCTATAAACCTATTTCATCAACCGAATACACAGAAAAAATTGCTGTACTTCAAGCTGGTTATGTAGATTATTTGACGAATAAATACGATGTTATGTCCAAAAATTTAGGCTTAAAAATCCCTATTCGAATAAACGATTTCAAGGCAATTGAAGCCGCTATTCTAAAAAATAAAGCATACCCGGAATTGGATAAGTTATCTGATATTGCCAAGAAAAATTACCCGAAATCCATGCTTGCCAATTATGAATTGGGGCTTATGTATGAAAAAATGGGTGACGCTAAAAAAGCGGCAAAATCATATCAAACAGCTTCACAATTGGAAGAGATTGGCAGTTTAACCAAAGACATGATGTATCAAAAATATGATGATATGAAAAGTCTAATACCAAAAAAATAATGTCAAAAGTAAAAACTACTTTTTTTTGTCAGAACTGCGGAGCGCAATATGCCAAATGGCAAGGGCAATGCAATTCCTGTAAAGAATGGAATACCATAGCGGAGGAAATCATTCAAAAACAAGAAAAAGTGGCTTGGAAGAGTGAATCCGCTTCTAGTAATAAAGCACCAAAACCATTAAAAATAAACGAAATTGATTCGACTCAGGAAATCCGCATGGACACAACTGACGGCGAACTCAATCGGGTACTTGGCGGTGGAATAGTTCCCGGCTCTCTCATTCTTTTAGGCGGCGAACCCGGCATAGGAAAAAGCACACTTTTGCTTCAAATATCCTTAAAATTACCTTATAAAACCTTGTATGTTTCGGGCGAAGAAAGTCAGAAACAAATAAAAATGCGTGCCGAAAGAATCACGCCAAGCGGAGACAATTGCTACATTCTTACCGAAACTAAAACCCAAAATATCTTCAAACAAATTGAAGCCATAGAGCCTGAAATTGTGATTATCGATTCCATTCAAACGCTTCATACCGATTATATTGAATCTACTCCGGGAAGTATTTCTCAAATACGGGAAACTACTGCCGAACTGATAAAATTTGCCAAAGAAACTAACATTCCCGTGATTCTTATTGGTCATATTACCAAAGACGGAAACATTGCCGGACCAAAAATCCTGGAACACATGGTCGACACCGTTTTACAATTTGAAGGCGACAGAAATCACGTGTACCGCATTTTACGTTCGTTAAAAAACCGTTTTGGTTCTACTGCTGAAATTGGTATTTATGAAATGCTAGGGAATGGTTTGCGAGAAGTTTCGAATCCTTCGGAAATATTAATCTCACATAAGGACGAAGAATTATCCGGAACTGCGATTGCATCTACACTTGAAGGAATGCGCCCGCTGATGATTGAAATTCAATCTTTAGTGAGTACAGCTGTTTACGGAACACCACAGCGCAGCACAACGGGTTACAATGCCAAAAGACTGAATATGATTTTGGCCGTCTTAGAGAAAAGAGCAGGTTTTCGCTTGGGAGCCAAGGACGTTTTTCTCAATGTAACTGGAGGAATTTCTGTAGATGACCCCGCAATTGATTTAGCTGTTGTAGCGGCTATTTTATCATCAAATGAAGATATTCCTGTAAATAAAGATTTTTGTTTTGCCGGAGAAGTGGGACTTTCTGGTGAAATTCGTCCTGTAAACCGTGTGGACCAGCGCATTCAGGAAGCTGAAAAATTGGGGTTTTCTACCATTTTTGTATCCAAATACAATAAAATTGCCTTGAAAAATACAGCAATTAAAATTCGATTAGTCGCAAAGATTGAAGACATTGCAAGCGAATTATTTGGGTAGGATTGCATTTATCTCTTTAAAAAGACATTGACCAAAGCATTCCATAATCAACTTTATGACTATCCGTAATGCGGACTAAAATCATTTCGAATACAATTTTCGTCGTTTGTACATTTATAAAGCATAAATATTAGCCCACAGATTGTACAGATTATACCGATTTACACGGATTTTTTTACTTGGTGAATCAAACAGTTATTTAAATCTGTGCAAAATCCATTCAATCCGTGTTATCTGTGTGCCATATTTTATCCTTTGGAACATATTGCGGACTGTCATAATCAACTTTATAATCCCGAATGAATTCTAGATTTATAACAGAATTCAGGAAATAAGTGAAATGAATGTATTATTTAGTTTTTACTTGTAACTATTTATCCTTTATGAAAACTAATAACATTAAACGATAAAATCCAATAAATTATGAATCTAAAAATAAAATGCATTGGACTAATGCTACTGGCAATTCCTTTCTTTTCCAAAGCGCAACATGCCGAAAATCAAAATGCTTTCCCTGTTCAGACAACCATTTCAAACGGAATTATTGAAGGTGAATTTGATGTAAAAACGAATATTCAAAGCTTCAAAGGAATTCCCTTTGCACAGCCACCAGTGGGTAATTTACGCTGGAAAGCTCCTCAAGCTTTAACGAATTGGACAGGTATAAAACAAACCAAAAAATTTGGACCGAGAGCAATCCAATCCAATATATTTGGCGATATGGGTTTTAGAAGTGATGGCACAAGCGAAGATTGCCTATATCTTAATGTTTGGTCTCCCGCCAAATCTGCCAATGAAAAACTCCCGGTTTTAGTTTATTTCTACGGTGGTGGTTTTGCCGCCGGTGATGGTTCAGAAAATCGTTATGATGGCGAAAATATGGCAAAAAAAGGAATTGTAACGCTAACCGTAAACTATAGATTAGGGATTTGGGGATTTTTCTCTCATCCGGAACTGACCAAAGAATCTCCTAATCACGCTTCGGGAAATTATGGTTTATTAGATCAAAATGCCGCCTTAAAATGGGTACAAGCCAATATTGCAAAATTTGGAGGTGATCCAAAACGCGTAACCATCGCAGGAGAATCGGCAGGTTCTATTGCCGTAAGCGCTCAAATGGCTTCTCCATTATCAAAAGGTCTTATTGCAGGGGCTATTGGCGAAAGTGGCGGTTCCATTTTTCCTACCTTATCTCCGGTTCCTTTGGCCGAAGGCGAAAAAACAGGTCTTGAATTTGCTAAAAAAATCGGAGCTTCATCATTAAAAGAACTTCGCACTATGTCTACTTTTGAATTATATCAAAAATCAGCCGGAACAAGTTTAGGTGTTTTCAAAACTACTATTGACGGTTATTTTTTACCAAAATCTTTACCCGAAATTTTTGAAGCCAAACAACAAGCCATGATTCCTTTACTATTGGGATGGAATTCAGAGGAGATGAACTACCGTGCTTTAATGATGGAAAAAGATCTGAACAATGAAAATTATACGCAAAAAATCAAGGAATTATATGGCAATAAAGCCGAGGAAGTCTTAAAATTATATCCCGCAGGAACTCCCGAAGTAACGGAGCAATCCGCCACAGATCTGGCCGGCGACCGATTTATTGCCTACAGCACTTGGAAATGGTTCGATTTACATCGAAAAAACAGCACACAACCTGTATATCGCTATTATTACACACATCCCAGACCAGAAATGCGCGACAATGAACTAGAAGCAGGTCTTGCAGGTGGCGTCATTAAAAAAGACAAAAATATTCCAAAAGCACCTAAACCAAAAGGAGCTGTTCACTCTGCTGAAATAGAATATGCGATGGGAAATTTAGCAACCAATACAAATTATGCTTGGACAGAAGATGATTTCAAAGTCTCTGATACGATGATGAACTTTTTTGCAAACTTCATTAAAACAGGAAATCCAAACGGTGATAAACTTCCTGTTTGGCCAACGGCAAAAAATGAAGAAAATCCAGAAATCATGATTATTGATGTCAATTCAAAATCAAAAAGAGCGGAAAATGATGCCCGCTACTTATTTTTAGAAAAAGAATATTCAAAAAAATAGTAATTTGTTATTTCCATAAAAGAGAGTGTATCATTTATATGGTACCCTCTCTTTTTTTATACTTTTATAATTAGTAAGAAAAGCCATAATTACTCCAAGTTAATTAAAATAATTGTTTTTATTTTAATTGAAAATCAAATGATTATATTCAATAAAATCAAAATCTTACTTAATAAAAAATTAAAATCAGGAATGAGATTCATTATTTTGTTGTAAATTTATGTGTTGTTTTTTATCTAAAGATTGAAAAATGAAACCATCACACCAAACTATGACTCGTCTCTATGAACACTTGGGAAAAGTGTTTTACTGCATTGCGGCCATAGACAAAACCATTCGTAAAGAAGAAATCGCGCAACTCAAAGAAATTGTAAAGACAGAATGGCTTCCGTTTGAAAATACTTTTAATGAATTTGGTGACGACACAGCCTATGAAATCGAAATTGTTTTTGACTGGCTTTTGGCTAACAAATGGGATACTGAACAAGTGATTCCTGATTTTAAAATTTTCAGAAAAGAGCATCAGCACTTGTTTACACCAGAGGTTATTACCTTAATTTTAAAAACGGCAAATACCATTGCAAATTCTTTTTTAGAAAAAAACAGATCAGAACATGTTTTTATAAGTCAACTAAGTGCTATTCTGATACAATAAAATACGATTAAAACTATTACCGTTGTTGAATCAAAATAAAGCTGTTTTAAAACAATCTACTTTAACATAAAAAATCAAAGACATGAAAAGACAAACTGGCATTTGGATAGACTCCTCAAAAGCAATAATTGTTGCTCTTGATGGTGATACAGAAAAAATTACCGAAATAGATTCTGATGTTGAAAACAGCGTTTATCATAACAAAGAAGGCAATAAAGGGACTTTTTCGGGAAGTCATCATGGCGATAGCGACAAAAAATTTGATGACCGAAAAAAGCAAGAGCTGGATTATTTTATAAAATCAGTTCTGTCTTATGTTAAAAAATCGGACGAACTCATTGTTTTTGGTCCGGCACAAACCAAAACAAGATTGGAACAAAAATTAATGGATGAAAATTTAATTGAACCGGGAAAACTGAAATCAGTGGAAACAGCCGATAAAATGACCTTAAATGAGATTGTGGCTAAAGTCAGAAGATTCTATAACCCATTTGAATACAAAGAACCAGAGCCAAAAAGCTAATTTAGCTGCCATAAAATAATTTAGAAACTACAACGCTTTTAGGTTGTAGTTTTTTTATGCCTTTAAAAGAGAATGAAATCTAATCGAAATTCTAAAGAAAACATAAAACTATTTCCGTTAAGAATATTTTCCTTTTCTTTATAGATATCGATTGCAAACCAAATTTATCTTAGGTTTGCAATCCCAATTTATCAATTATCAAACTGTTTATGAAAACCGGAAAACAAAAAATAATTCTAGCGGCAAAAATACTTAGTGTATTATTTTTGGCCCTAATTATTGCTTTTTACCTATTCCGTGACGCGGTTCTACGGCAGACTATTGCCAAAGTTTCCAATGAAATGGAAATTGATTACAACAGTACTTTTTCAGTAAAAAAAGCTTCTTTTGACGGAATCTCAGGTGTAAACCTTTCCGATATAGTGTTAGTTCCCAAAAATGCAGATACTCTTTTTAAAATACAAAAATTGAAAACAAGTGTCAATTTATGGCAATTAGCAGTAGGCAATCTTCAACTTGGAACTTTAGAAATCAAGAATGGTTTTATACAATTAGTAAAGAAAGGGAAAGTGAGAAATTTTGATGCTTTTCTAAAAAAAGACAACCAAACAGAAATAAACAACGAAAAAAGAGACTACGCTCAATTTACCTACAGAATCATCTCTAAAGCACTAAATTTAGTTCCAACCGATATGGTTTTGGACAATCTTTCTTTTCGATTAAATGATAATGAAAAAAAAGCGACCATCAATTTCCAAAAATTGCGATTGGTCAATAAGCAACTTGAAACTTCGATAAAAGTTCAAACCAATACCTTTACACAGCGTTGGAAAATTAAAGGATTTGCAGATCCAAGAAATAAAAAAGCCGATATTCGTTTCGTAAATATTGATACCGGTGCTATCAAAGTACCTTATTTTGACGAGCGTTACAATCTGAAATCGAGCTTTGATTCCATTCGGTTGAATATTCAAAACATAGATAAGGATGGCGATGAATTACATATTGATGGTTTTATGGCTATTACCAATTTAAAAATCAATCATCAAAAAATTGCCAGCAAAGATGTAATCCTAAAAAATGCCAAATTTGATTACCGGTTCTTATTGGGTTCTGATTTTATTTCAATAGACAGTACTTCGACGGTTCAGTTCAATAAAATAAAATTTCATCCTTATCTGGCTTACGAAACCGAGGAAGATACCATTTACAAACTCAAAGTGGCCATCCCAAAAATGAAAGCGCAGGACTTTATCTCTTCGCTTCCTGATGGTTTATTCACCCATTTTCAAGGAATGGAAGCCAACGGTAATTTCGATTACAAATTAGATTTTATGTTCAATAAAAACAAACCCAATCAACTGGTTTTTGACAGCAAATTGAATAAAGAAAATCTAAAAATTACAAAATACGGCGAAGCCAATCTGAATAAACTCAATGGAGAATTTGTTTATCGGGCACTTATAAAAAATGTGTTGCAACGCCCGGTATTAGTTGGTTCAGTCAATCCGAACTATACACCTTTATACCAAATATCCCCTTATTTAAGAAAATGCGTTTTGACCACAGAGGATCCTTCTTTCTTTTCACATCGTGGTTTCATCAACGAGGCATTCAAACAATCCATCGTAAAAAATATAAAAACCAAAAAATTTTCACGCGGTGCCAGCACTATTAGTATGCAATTGGTAAAAAATGTTTTTCTGAGTCGGGAAAAAACAGTTTCACGTAAACTGGAAGAAATTTTACTGGTGTACATTCTGGAGAACAACCGAATCGTAAGCAAGGAACGCATGCTCGAAGTGTATTTTAACATCATCGAATGGGGACCAGATGTATATGGAATTGGCGAAGCAAGTCGATTTTATTTCCAGAAAGCACCTTCGGAGTTATCGCTTAATGAATGCTTGTACCTCGCCCGAATTATTCCAAGTCCTAAAAAATTCATGTACCAGTTCAACGACCAAGGCATGTTGAAAGATTTTGCGATAAAACAAGAGTCTTTCTTAACAAATATTATGTTCCGAAGAGGGCTTTTGAGTCCTGACGACACTATTTACAAGTCGCTACCCATACTCATTTCCGGACCTGCAAAATCTTTTATTAAATTTAAAGTACAAGATTCGATGCAAATAAAAGTGGATTCATTAGTCGTAGATGAAGAATTTGATCTTTAATTATTGGAAATTGTAAAAAGAAATGTCATTCCGACGAAGGAGGAATCTCACGTAATGGGATTCCTCCTTCGTCGGACACGAGGGATTTCCCCGAACTGGCGAAGCAATGACAAAAAAATGGTTTATTAATTCACGGTGCCGGATCCGGAATTACAGCTTGAACTTCATCAATCGCCTTTAAGATTTCATCCGAAAGTGATACTTGAATCGTATCAATATTTTCTTTTAATTGTTCCAATGTTGTGGCGCCAATAATGGTACTGGTTACAAACGGTTGTTGTTCTATGAATGCCAAAGACATTTCCGTTAAGGTCAGTCCATTTTTCTTGGCGATTTCCTGATACAATCGAGTAGCTTCGGTACATTGTGCGCTGTTGTATCTTGAAAATTGTGGAAATAAATTGATTCTCGCATTTGGAAGACTTTGGCCGGTCAGGAATTTACCGGATAAAACACCAAAAGCCATTGGAGAATACGCCAATAAACCCACATTTTCTCTCATGCAAATTTCAGCGGAACCCGCTTCAAAAAGTCTGTTCAATAATGAATACGGATTTTGAATGGTTTTTATTTTTGGTAAATTATGGTATTTACTTTCCTCCAGAAAACGCATGATTCCCCAAGGCGTTTCATTAGAAAGTCCAATATGTTTTATTTTTCCTTCTTTGACAAAACCGTCTAAGGTTTCCAAAACGTTGTGAATGTTATCTTCCCAAGCATCTTCCTGCACTTTGAAACCACGTTGCCCAAAAAAGTTGGTTTTACGTTCTGGCCAATGCAATTGGTATAAATCAATATAATCGGTTTGTAAGCGTTGCAAACTTTGGTCTAATGCAAACTTGATACTCGTAGGCGAAAAATCATTTTTCTCGCGCATGTAGGTAAAATTAGGATTCGGTCCCGCAATTTTTGAAGCCAGAACTACTTCTTCTCTTTTGCCTGTTTTTTTAAACCAGGTTCCAAGGATTTTCTCCGTACTTCCATAGGTTTCCTGACGTGCTGGAACAGAATACATTTCGGCGGTATCAAAGAAATTGATTCCGTTTTCTAAAGCACAATCCATTTGGGCATGACCATCAGCTTCTGTATTTTGTTGTCCAAAAGTCATGGTTCCAAGGCAAATTTTGCTGACTTTTATATCGGTATTCGGTAAAGTAGTATATTTCATTTTTAAGGTTCAGTGTTACAGAGTCGCAAAGATACAAAGGTATGTTTCAAAAGAAAAAGGTTCAAAGTAAAAACTCTGAACCTTTATATCTTTGAACCTTTGACCCTTTTTTAATTAATATCATTCAACATTTTAGAGATTTCATCTAATCTTGGCGTAAGAATAATTTCGATTCTACGGTTTTTAGCTTTTCCGTCAGCAGTTGAATTGCTAGCTAATGGCGAAAATTCTCCTCTACCTGCAGCGGTTAGGTTTTCCTTATTGATTTTCTTGTTTTCACTCAAAATAGCAACTATTGCTGTGGCTCTTTTTGTGGATAAATCCCAGTTATCCGCAATTGGCCCTGAAGCCGTAAATGCATCATCATCCGTGTGACCTTCTATCAAAACAGAAATTTCTGGATTGTCTCCCAAAACTTTTCCTACTTCAATCACTGCTTTTTTCCCTTCGGAACCTACTGCCCAGCTTCCAGAATTGAAAAGTAGTTTGTTCTCCATAGAAACATATACTTTTCCGTTTTTTTGTTCGACTGTCAATCCTTTTCCTTCAAAACTATTTAAGGCTTTTGACAATGTTTCTTTTAGTTTTTTCATGCTGGCTTCTTTGGCAGCAATCAAAGATTCCAGTTCATCTAAACGCTGTGCGCTTTTGTTTAAACGTTCTTGTTCTAATGCCAAAGCTTTCCCTTTCTCGTCTAATTGCTCCAGCAAATCACGGTTTTTCTTCATGTTGCTTTGCAAAGCATCACTACTGTTTTTTTCTAAAGCGGCATAGGAATCCTGCAAGACTTTGAATTTATTTTGAGCCGCCGCATAATCTGCTTTCAATTTATCCAGCTCTGATTTTGATTTACTCAAATCTGTTTTTAAAGCGTCACGATCTAGTTCTAACTGATTTTTAGCTTTTAGTAAATCGGCATTCTCATCAGAAATGCTTCTGTTTTCTTTTTTTAAATCGGCAAACTTACTTTCTAAATCATTGTATATTTTCTTGGATACACATGAGGTTGAAAGTGCCAGTACTACTAATCCGATGGAAACTCTTTTTATCATTTTTCGTGGTATTTTAATGTTATTTCTATTGTTGTTTTGAAAGCAAAAACGCAATTATATTGGGATGCCCTAGCCCCGATAAAAGTGAAAATCCTTTTTAGTCCTGAACTTGTTTCAGGATCCTGAAACAAGTTCAGGACTAAAAAGATTACTTCACCAAGTTAATATTTTATTTCGGTGTTCAGTGAATTTCATTTGCAACGGATAGCGGGAAATAGCTCCTCCCTTCTCCCGAAATTTGGGGATCCGCTCAGGATGATTACTCCATTTCTACTAAAATCGGACAATGATCTGAATGCACTGCGTCTGGAAGGATAACGGCTCTTTTGAGTTTATGTTTTAGGGAATCGCTAACTAAATTGTAATCGATACGCCAGCCCTTGTTGTTTGCCCTTGCTCCTGCACGGTAACTCCACCACGAATATTGATGTGGCTCACTGTTGAAATGGCGGAAACTATCCACAAACCCGGACTTCATGAATCCGTCCAGCCAGGCTCTTTCTTGAGGTAAAAACCCAGAAACGGTCTTGTTTCTGATTGGGTCATGAATGTCGATTGCCTCGTGGCAAATGTTGTAATCACCGCAGATAATCAGGTTTGGCGTTTCTTTTTTGAGTTCGTCAATGTAATTCTTAAAATCATCCATGAACATAAATTTATGGTCTAATCGCTCGATATTTGTCCCCGATGGCAAGTACAAACTCATCACAGAAAACCCATCAAAATCAGCCCGAAGGTTTCTTCCTTCGAAATCCATGTGGTGAATTCCGGTTCCATGAACAACATTATTGGGTTTTATTTTAGAGAGAATGGCCACGCCGCTGTATCCTTTTTTGGTAGCTGAATAGTAATATTGATACGGATAACCTGCTTTTACAATGTCTTCAACTGGGATTTGGTCTTTAGTTGCTTTAATTTCCTGAAGACAAATAATATCCGGGTTTGCGTGTTGCAACCAGTCTATAAATCCTTTTGAAATGGCGGCTCTGATTCCGTTGACGTTGTATGAAATAATTCTCATTAAAGTATTTTTTTGAGTTTGATTCGATAAATTAATATTAGCCTAAAGTTGTCAGGAACCCACTTTTTTATTTTATCGGAAAAAATCATATTGTTTATCTGTGGGTTTCAAATATAATAAAAAAGTAGAAGTTTGATTCAGAAAAATAGAGAAAATGGAGTTTTTTGCTATCTTTGTTACTTGCTCTAAAAACAATAAATAAATGGGTTTAGTAACCGCCAAAGAAGTTGCAAAAGCGATAAATGTAGATAAGTACGGAGTTCTGGGTACTTTTTCCGGATGGATGCTGATGAAGGTGCTAAAGATTTCTACCTTAAACAAAGTCTACAATAGAAACAAACATTTAAAAGATGTTGACTTCCTGAACGGAATATTAGATGATTTACAAATAAAATTCGAAATTCCGGAAGAGGATTTAAAACGTCTACCAAAAGAAGGTGCTTACATCACGATTTCAAATCATCCTTTGGGAGGAATTGACGGTGTTTTATTATTGAAATTAATGCTTGACAGAGAACCTAATTTCAAAATTATTGCCAATTTTCTTTTACACCGAATCAGACCACTCAAAAAATACATCATGCCGGTAAATCCTTTTGAAAATCATAAGGATACCCAGTCTAGCGTGGTAGGAATAAAAGAAACACTACGTCATTTAAGTGACGGAAAACCGTTGGGAATGTTTCCTGCAGGAGAAGTTTCTACGTATAAAGACGGCAAATTAATGGTGGACAAACCTTGGGAGGAAGGCGCTATCAAAGTGATCAGAAAGGCTCAGGTCCCTGTTGTTCCCATTTATTTTCATGCCAAAAACAGCCGATTATTTTATTTACTTTCTAAAATAAGCGGCACTTTTAGAACTGCAAAACTGCCTTCGGAAGTGTTCAGTCAAAAGCATCGTGTGATAAAAGTGCGTATTGGCAAACCTATTTCGGTAAGTGAGCAAAACGAGTTCACAACACTAGAGGAATATTCAGAATTTTTGAGAAAGAAAACGTACATGCTTGCGAATCCTTTTGAAAAAGAGAGTCCTTTTTTACCAACTCCAACTTTAAAACTTCCAAAAAGTCCGAAGAAAATTGTTACTCCTGCCAATGGTGAGAAAATGATTGCCGAAGTTGATGCATTGCGAAGTACCGATTGCCGACTGTTACAAAGTAAAAACTATGAAGTTTTCTTTGCTAAAGCATCCAAAATTCCTAATATTTTGCATGAAATTGGTCGCCTTCGAGAAATTACCTTCCGAGAAGTGGGCGAAGGAACAAACGAATCTATCGATTTGGACAAGCATGATCAATATTATCATCACCTGTTTTTATGGGATAGCGATGCCAATAAAATTGCCGGTGCTTACCGAATGGGTTTAGGATCAGAAATTTATCCGAAATACGGAATAAATGGTTTTTACCTCAACGATCTTTTCCGATTTGAACCAGAATTACATGATATGATGCACAAATCCATAGAAATGGGCCGCGCTTTCATCATCAAAGAATACCAACAGAAACCAATGCCCCTTTTCTTGCTTTGGAAAGGAATTATGCACACCACGTTGCGTTATCCAGAGCATAAATATTTACTGGGAGGCGTGAGTATCAGTAATCAATTTTCAGATTTCTCAAAATCGCTGATGATTGAATTCATGAAATCGAATTATTATGACCCGTATATTGCGCAATACATTCACCCAAAGAAAGCCTATAAAGTAAAACTAAAAGATGCTGATAAGGATTTCATTTTTGACGAAGCCGAATCAGATTTAAATAAGTTTGATAAAATTATCGATGAATTGGAACCAGGAAGTTTGCGTTTACCTGTTTTGATTAAAAAATACATCAAACAAAATGCAAAAGTTGTCGCTTTTAATGTGGATCCGCTGTTTAACAATGCCGTTGACGGATTGATGTACATTCGAATTGCAGACATTCCAGAAAGCACGATGAAGCCCGTTATGGAAGAGTTTCAGAAAGAACTGGAACGAAAACTAAGTGAAAAGGAAGATTGATTTCAGATTTCAGATTATATAAAAAATCCCGAAAAAATCGGGATTTTTTATGTTTTAAAACCAACCTTTTTTGCCTACTTGATACGTTTGATAAAACTCTTCGTCTGATTTTGTTAAATATATGATTCCCTCAATTATTCCTAATATACCTGTTACTGTTCCACAAGTACACAAACTAATTACCAACCATATAATCCCTTCCGTAGTGTACCCTAAAAGGAATTTATGAATCCCGAAAGGTCCCAAAAGAATAGCAAGCAGTCCTGCTGCAAGTTTTTTATTGTCTTGTTGAACTGGTTGTGGATTATTCCATTCTTCATGTTTCGAATTTTCCATAGATTGATTGTTATAAGGTTGTTTTTCAGTGATTAAAAATATAAAAATTATTGGAATGCTGTATCAATTGGTTCCCAAAGTTCGATTTTATTTCCTTCGATGTCTAAAATCCAACCAAATTTCCCATAATCATAAGTCTCCACATCCCCTACAATTGTTACACCTTCAGCGGATAATTTTTGTAATAAATTTTCTAGATCATCTACTCTGAAGTTTTGCATGAATTGTTTTTCGCTTGGCGCAAAATAAGTAGTATCATCTGCAAACGGTGACCATTGGGTAGAACAATCATTCCCATTTTTATCTTTCCACCAAAAAGCAGAACCATATTCGTCGGTTTTTAAACCTAAATGCTTTCCGTACCAAGCCACAAGTTCTTTTGGATTTTTAGACTTGAAGAAGAAACCGCCAATTCCAGTAACTCGTTTCTCCGGCTCTGTAACTTTGGCTTGACCAAAATATTTTACCTTAATTTTATCAACTATTACTTGTGCCAAACGTTCGTGGCTCTCGAATGTCCAACCAGCAATATGTGGACTCAAAATCACATTCTTGGCTTGCAATAAATATTGAAAAGCCTCCGGCGTATTTTTATCTTGAAACAGCGTTTCAAAAGACAATTTCTCATATTCCAAAACATCCAAACCAGCTCCAAGTATTTTCCCGGATTCCATGGCAGACACTAAATCAGCGGTAACGATATTCTTGCCACGAGAGGTATTTATAATCCAAAATGGTTTTGCAAACCCATTGATAAAATCACTGTCAACCATTTTATCCGTTTGTGGTGTCCACGGAATATGCAAACTTACAACATCTACTTTTTGTTGAAATTCCTCCAAAGAAACTTGCTTAGCATTGGCATCTCCCAGATTTTCCAGGATATCATAACACAACACTTCGACATCAAAACCACGGAGTTTTTTAGCGAATAATTTCCCCATATTTCCGTAACCAATTATGCCAACTGTTCTTCCATCCAATTCGTAACCGCGATTGCTTTCCCGGTTCCAATGACCCGATCGTATCTCACTATCCGCTTGGTTTAATTTATTAAAAAGAGATAAAATCATTCCCAAGGTATGTTCGGCCACAGCATTACGATTGCCTTCGGGTGCAGCGATAAGTGTAATGTTTTTTGACAACGCATACTCGCAATCAATACTTTCCAATCCTGCTCCAACGCGAGCTATAAATTGCAAATTAGTCGCTTTATCCAAGAAAGTCTTGTCAATTTTGAATCGGCTTCGAATAACAATTCCGTGATAATCTTGAATTTTGGCTTCGATTTCTTCTTTTGATGATGTATAATCGCTATGATTTATAAATCCAGAATTTTGCAATTGATCCCAAAGCAAAGGGTGATTGCTATCGATATGAAGGATTTTGATATCCATAAAATATACTTTTTTTGATACATCAAATTAACAAAAAAAATACGGTTTATTATTTTAAGAAAAAAAATCACCCAAAAATGCCTAAATTAGCATTCTGCTTATTTTTCATGATAAACTACAGCCGCTTCTTATAACTAAAAATCTAAAATGAGATTAACAAGAACATTTAACACCTTTTTTGAAAGCGAAAAAGCAGGAGGACTTCTTTTGCTTTTTGTTACCATTTTATCCCTTTATCTTGCCAATTCACCCATCCAGACAGAATACATACAGTTTTGGGAAACCAATGTTGGACATCATTCCATTACCCATTGGATTAATGATGGCTTAATGTCCATTTTCTTTCTTTTAATAGGTTTAGAATTGGAACGGGAAATTTATAATGGAGAATTGTCCAGTATCAAAAATGCCGCTTTGCCAATTTTTGGAGCATTAGGCGGAATGATTGTCCCTGCAGGAATCTTTTTATTGTTGAATTTTGGAACCATAACACAAAATGGAGCTGGGATTCCAATGGCAACTGATATTGCTTTTGCGATTGGTATTTTGTCACTTTTGGGAAATCGGGTTCCGGCATCGCTAAAAATATTTCTGACTGCACTTGCCGTGATTGATGATTTGGGTGCCATTATTGTCATTGCCATATTCTATACAAAAACGATTGCTTTTGTCAATTTATTTATCGCTTTTGCTATTATGGGAGGCTTATTTATCCTTAACCGAAGAAAGGTACACCGTCTTATCCCCTATCTGATTGGAGGAGCCGCCATGTGGTATTTTATGCTGAATTCCGGTGTGCATGCAACTATTACCGGCGTATTGTTGGCCTTTGTAATCCCGTTTGGTGACGGAGGCAAAAGCACCTCTTCCTATAAATTACAGCATTTTTTACACAAACCGGTGGCCTTTTTTATTCTTCCCTTATTTGCCGTAGCGAATACTTGTATTGCTATTGGCCAAGATTGGCATGAAGGATTGAATCATCCCAACACGATTGGAATTATGCTGGGTCTTGTTGTGGGGAAACCATTAGGAATATGGTTGTTTTCATTTTTTGCCGTTAGTTTAGGAATTTGCACCCTGCCTAGAGATTTAAAATGGAATACTATTCTTGGAGCAGGAATGCTGGGTGGAATAGGATTTACAATGTCTATTTTCATTACACTGCTTGCGTTTAAAAATGATGGTGAGGAAGTAATTACGTATTCTAAAATTGCGATTCTAATTGCTTCTTTTATTGCTGGAACGATTGGATTTTTGTGGTTGAAAAACACATTAAAAACTCCAATTAAAAAAATAAAGACTAAATCAACAGTTTAATTGATTCTTCCAATAAAAAAGGATGTTTAGTTTTAAAACTAAACACCCTTTTTTATTGAAAATCATGATTATAATTAAGCTATTTATAAGCTAAGTCAGTTTTACTTATTATGACTGTCCTTTACTTGTACCAAGCTACATCTTATGAATAAAATTTAGTTGTTTTGTCATTTCGACGAAGGAGAAATCTCATAACGAGAGCAACTAATGCGATTTCTCCTTCGTCGAAATGACAAATTAAATTCATTAGTATTAGTAACGGACAGTCTATTACTTATTAGCCCAATAATCGAATACGGTAATTTTATCAGGAATAGGATTTAACAGCGCTACAAAAGCTTTGTGATCCGGATGAATTAGATAGGCATCTCTATCACTTTCGCTACTGAATGTAAGTATAAAACAATGAGTCAAACCATTGTTCAAGTTCTCAGGACTGTTATTGGTTCCCCATTCAAATGATTTGATTGTTGGGATTTTATGCTTTAAATCACTTAAAGCCGTTACTACTTTAGTGATATATGCGACATCCGTACCTTCTTTCCATCCAAACATAACTACATGCCTGAGCACTTGTTTTTGTTTGCCTTGTTGCGCATTTACGATACTGTACGTTGAGAGTAAAATAAGGGTTATAAGTAGTACCTTTTTCATTGTGGTTTTTTTTTGAAATATACGATTTATTTGAGTTGGATTTGCAGGGAAGCAATCAAACTATTCAATTCCTCCGCTACCAAAAACAAGTCAGCAAAAGCTGCGCAAATGTGTCTGATTTTAAGCTATTTTACAATCCTCTTATTAAATACAAACGCCTTAAAGTTTAACACAAAGTATGTTGTGAAAAGCTGCGCAAATGTCTCTGACTTTGCGCCATTTTACAATCCTCTTATTAAATGCAATCGCCTTAAAGTCTCCTGACTTTTTAACAGAATTTCAATACTGATTGTATTTGGCAAAAGACTTAGCATCCAAAACGATACGATATGATTCGATTTTATTCGATAAATATTCGAAAACTATTTTTTTGATTCGATATGATTCGAATTGGTACGTTCGTGATCCGTTAATGATAAGGCTTTAATATAAAACTAACAGAATCATCCTTACGAACCATTTTGGTCTGATTTTTTTTAACCTTATCTCTTCAAATGTAAGATTTTTTTCATAAAATGATTTTATAAACAAGGCATAGCGAATGATTGTAGATTTTTGATTAACGATTTTTGATTTTAGATATAAATAAACGCAGATAAATCACTAAAAATGAACACTCTTAGATTCCGCAGACAAAATTTGAAATCGTTAATCAAGAATCTGCGATCAAAAATCAATTCTGCCCGCGTGAGGGATAGCAGCCAGCTACCGAAGTAGCGCGGATAGCCCGACACCATTAAAAAAAGGGTCTTATCAACAGTAACGCTGATAAGACCCTTTTTTTAATGGGGGCACGCCCAAATGACGTTTATCCCTTGATTTGTTTCAAAGAAGTTTTGATTCCTCGTATCAATGACGAACTGAATCCGTGCATTTCCATTTCGTTCAATCCAGCAATCGTACAGCCTTGTGGTGTTGTCACTCTGTCAATTAATTGTTCCGGATGTCCTTTTTCTTCCAGCAGCATTTCGGCAGCACCTTTTACGGTTTGTGCAGAAATAGCTAGTGCCGTTTGCCAGTCAAATCCTATTTCGATTCCGGCTTGCATCGATGCACGAATATAACGCAATGCAAAAGCAGTTCCGCTAGCCGCAAGAACGGTTGCTGCATCCATCAGTTTTTCGTCTATAATAGGAGCGGTTCCTAAATCCTGGAAAAGAGCTACCACATTTTGTGCTTTGTCTTTGTCTTTTTCATGAAACGCAATACAAGTAGCAGATGCACCAAATTGTGATGCGATATTTGGCATGATTCGGATAGCGCTATTGGAATCGCCTATCTTCTTTTGTAAATTTTCTATTGACAATCCACTAACCGCTGAAGCAATTACTTTATTAGAAATCACAGGAAGGATTTCGGATAAAACAGTATCTACCTGATACGGTTTTATGGTCAGAATAATTACATCTGCTTCTTGAATCTGATGGGTATTATCAGTAGAAACCGTAATACCTAATTTCTCCAAATAGAGAATACTTGTCGTATTTCTTCTGGTCACGGTAACTTGATTTTCTTGTGAAAATTTTGATATCCCCAATGCGATAGAAACACCCAAGTTTCCTCCGCCAATAATGTGTACTTTCATGCTGGTTGTGGTTTTCCTCTCCCCGACCCTCTCCAAAGGAGAGGGAGTCGATATGGAAAGTGTTAGTTATTATTATATATTTTAGATTCTTTTATAAGCATTTGAATCCAATTTGCTTTTATTGTTTTTCGTCCATTCAACTATTTTTTGTTCCGTTTTACTTCACAAAAACACTTAAAATAACGTTTTTAATATTTGTACTCAACAAGGTTTTATATTCTTTTAACTCCAAAAATCATCTCATTATTAAAACCCTAAAATCAATTTTGCTATCGAAAAATAGATAAGAATTCCGCAAATATCATTGCTTGTTGTAATAAATGGTCCCGTTGCCAATGCAGGGTCAATTCCGAATTTATCGAGCAATAATGGGATAAAGGTCCCAATAAGCGACGCGATAATGATTACAGAAACTAATGCTATGGTAACGATGATTCCAATGATGATTTCAACATTCAACAGAAAATGACTTCCCAGAAACAATATGGTTGCCAGAATCACTCCGTTTAATAAACTCAGCGAAACTTCTTTTATCAATCGGTTAAATAAGGATCCACTCAACGTATTATTAGCCAAACCCTGAACAATAATTGCCGAAGATTGCACCCCTACATTTCCAGCCATGGCCGCAATAAGTGGCGTGAAAAAGAATAAATTCCCATGTTCCAACATGGCTCCTTCAAACAAACCAAGCACTCTTACGGTTATAAAACCTCCCAAAAGTGCTAAAACCAACCAAGGCAAACGCGCTTTGGTCAATTCCATAATACTATCATCGGCTTCGACATCCTGTGAGATACCCGCCGCCAATTGGTAATCCTGATCGGCTTCGTCCTTGATTACATCGACGATATCATCGATGGTTATTCTTCCCACCAAACGCCCTAATTCATCCACCACCGGAATGGCTTCTAAATCGTATTTTTGCATGATTCGGGCAACCTCAACGTCTTCAGTATCTACTTTTACAGAATTCAGCTTTCGGATGTAAACATCGCTGATCGCAGTTCTGGACGAAGTGGTTAATAAATCCTTGAGTGACAATCGTCCTTTCAATCGGTCTTCATCATCCACCACATAAATGGAATGGACTCTTGAAATATTTTCGGCCTGAATACGCATTTCTTTTACGCAGGTAAGCACGTTCCAATTTTCATTGACTTTAACCAATTCCTTGTGCATGATTCCACCCGCAGTATCTTCTTGATAACGAAGTAAATCTACAATGTCTTTGGCATGCTCAACGTCTTGCAATTCTGATATTACTTCCGCTTTCAAATCTTGGGAAAGTTCGGCAATAATATCAGCGGCATCATTGGTTTCCAGTTCGTCTAATTCCTCCGCAATTTCTTTTGGCGAAAGCCTGCTTAATATATTCTCCCGCAAATCATCTTCCAATTCAAGAAGAATTTCTGCTGTTTTATCACTGTCTAATACTCTAAAAATATAGGTTGCCTCGTCAAAATCGAGTTCGTCGAGAATTTCGGCAATATCAGCATGGTGCATATCATTCAATAAAACTTCCAACTGTTGGTCGTTTTTACTTTGAATGAGTTGCTCTAATTCTTGGATTAGTTCTTTGCTGATTTTAAACTCCATCGGCTTCTATTTTTTGGGTAAGTTCTATGAACTGTTCTACATTAAGTTGTTCCGGACGAAGATCAAAAACTTTATCTTCTCTTAAACTATCGGACAAATTTAAGGTTTTTAAACTGTTACGCAACGTCTTTCTACGTTGTTGAAAAGCGGTTTTAACCACAGTAAAAAACAATTTTTCGCCGCAAGGCAAGCTATAATCTTTCTTTCTGCGCAAACGTAAAACACCCGATTTTACTTTTGGCGGCGGAATAAAAACATTTTCATCTACCGTAAATAAGTATTCGGCATCATAAAAAGCCTGAACCAAAACCGAAAGAATTCCATATGCCTTTGTTCCCTTTTTTTCACAAATACGCTGTGCCACTTCTTTTTGGAACATCCCTGCAAATTCAGGAATCTGATCGCGATATTCTAATGCGCGAAAGACTATTTGGGTTGAAATATTATACGGAAAATTCCCAATGATAGCGAATTGTTTTCCTTCGAAAATTTCGTTGATATTGTATTTCAGGAAATCTTTAGAGATAATCTTATCCCTCAATTTTGGATAATTTTCGTCTAAATACGTTACTGATTCTGTATCGATTTCTATAACGTACGTATTGATTGACTTGTCCAATAAATACTTTGTCAAAACACCCATTCCAGGACCTATTTCTAATACATCATCATATCCTTCTAAGCTCAAGGTGTCAGCAATGTCTTTTGCAATGCTTTCGTCTTTCAAGAAATGTTGTCCGAGGTGTTTTTTGGCTTTTACTTTTTCCATTTTGTTTGTTTTTTTGCCACGAAGGCACAAGGGCGCAAAGTGTTTTTATATATTTTGTTTTGCCACGAAGGCGCAAAGACACAAAGCGTATTTATATATTTTTTTAAATTGGAGATCACAAATTGTGACCTCCAACTATTTTTTAATCCCTATCTGATGTCATAACTTCCCAACTGACCACTAAAAAACTAATGATCCGAAATCAATTCCAACTCGGTTCTAAAAGCAAGCATTTTGTCTCCAAACAACTTCAATCCTTCTTCGCGAAAAGCTGGTGCATCTTCCTGATAATATTTCTCCAAGGTTTCTTTGCTATCTGTGGTATATTGAACTGAATAGGTTACTCCTCCCATTTCTTCTTCAATTAAAACTCGCACCATTCTTGCCGATGAGAATTTCCCTGTAGCCAGAATTTCAGGAATATGTTTATGTTGCATCCAAATCATCCATTGATCGTGAACGCTTTCATGTATGTTTGTGGTAACGTTGTATATTATCATTTCTTTTGATTTTTCCTCACCCCAACCCTCTCCAAAGGAGAGGGAGCCAGAGTAGAATATAATTAACTTAATTTTCTTATTGAAATCGAATTTTATTTTAAAATCTATTTTCTATCCGTCTATTATCTCCAAGTCTAATTTAAAGATTCGTATCCCCTCGCAATTGCCTGAATTTCTTCCGGGCTTCCACAAAATAGATACTGTCTTCGTGACTGAAAATTATCTTTTCGTATAATGGTTTTGCCTTTTCGGGCTGCTGCAATTTTTTGTTATAAATTTCTGCCGAGAAGTATAAAGCTTCATCAATATAAATCCCGTCGCTGTGCTTGTCTATTATGTTTTGATATTGGCTTAAAGCCAAAGTAAAATCACCTAGTTTTGCGTAAATTTTACCCAAACGCAACAACGTCACCGCCTCTATTTCCTGGCCTTTATAGGTTTTTAATATCGTCTGAAACTGCGTTACCGCTTCCTGATTTCTATTTTGATACAAAAGGTAATCTCCTTTTGCAAATTGCTTCAAAGCTGTTTGTGTCGAATCGGCAACCATATTATCATTGATTAACAGAAAATATTCTAAAGCATCGTTGGCAATCAATTGCGTATTCGCAGATTTCAGTTCCTTGAATTGTTTCAATGCCCAAGCGAAATCGGTTTTGAAATAACTGGTTTTAGCGGCTTTCAAACTCGCTTCATGTGCCACTATATCATTTTTCAAGTCCAATTCTATCTGTGAATAATAGATTAAAGCCTGATTGAATTTTTCTTCGTAAAGCAAAATATCCGCCAATTCCATTTTGGCCTGAGCCACTTCATAATCGTCTAACTGTAATTCGAGTGCTTTCTTAACTATGGCTCTTCCTTCCTCCGGTTTTTTTAAATTAAAAGCTACAAAATGCGCCTGAATCAGCTGCAAAGATAAGGTAAAAGGACTTATTTCATATTGTTTCAATAAACCTTCCAATTCCGTATTGATAACGGCATACTCTTTTTCTTTGGCCTTTTCTATTTTCATTTTAATCAAATAGGAATTCGCCTGAATCAACAGTTCTAAGTCTTTGGTGTTTTCCAATACAAAACCCAGAATTTCCTTAGCTGCTTCCTGATTGTCTTCTTCAATAGCCAATTGTCCTAAATTCACAATATTAGAAAGAGATTCCGGGTCGCGTTTGTAAATGGCTTTTTCCTGAATAAATGCTTTTTCGAACTCTTTTTGCTGCACATAAAACCAACTCAAATAACGGTTCCAAAAAACATCTTGATTTTTTTGAGCCCTAACGATTAATGCTTTGCGTAGCGTTTCACTAAAGTTGGCATCACCCTCATCAACCATAAAACGAGCCAGTTGATTTTGAATCAACATCGAATTTTGGGGATTCGCATAAGCTTCATTAAGGAAGGTAGTAATCATCATTTCCTGATTGCCTAATTGACCATAAAGCAACCCAATTTGGTAATTGAAATTAAAATTAGATTCTAATTCCGTTGCCGTTTGATAGGATTTCAAGGCATATTCCAGCAACACTTTTTTCTCAAAAGAGTTTGAAATTCCGTACACTTCATTTGGATTTTTTTTGATTCGGTCTAATGCCTGTTCGTAGTAAATTTTGGCTTTGGCATCATTTTTTTGCAACTGAAAATTATATCCCAATTCTACCAAAAGATTGCCTTGTTTGTATTTATCTAATCGCGTTTGTATCGCTTTTTCGGCAACATAAAATTGCTGTAATTGTTGGTAACAGTCGATTGTTCTTAGAAAATACTGTGTGTTTTGAGGCAAGTTTTCCAGTAGCTCTTCATAACTGATTTTGGCTTTTTCAAAATCGCCCTTATCGTAATAATACTGCGCCAATTGTTCGTTTTGAGAAAAACAAACTAATGAAAAAAACAGGGTAATATGTAGAAATAAGTGTTTCATTTCAAAAGTGTTCAGTATTCAGTGTTCAGCAAGCGTACTCAAAAAATAAATATTCAATTCTTAATACCTAAAAAAATCACAATCAAACCCCAATGGTTCTAAACAATTGTGTTATTATGGTATATTTCTATCTGATCACTAAAAAACTGAACACTGACCACTAATTTATAATATCAAATCCGCAATACGGACGTAAAACCTCAGGGATTACGATTCCTTCCGGAGTTTGGTAATTTTCTAAAATTCCAGCCAAAACTCTTGGCAAAGCCAATGAGCTTCCGTTTAAGGTATGTGCCAATTGATTTTTTCCGTCTTTATCTTTGAAACGCAATTTCAAACGATTCGCTTGAAAAGTTTCAAAATTAGAAACCGAACTGATTTCCAACCAACGATCTTGCGCGGTAGAAAAAACTTCGAAATCATACGTCAAAGCTGATGTAAAACCCATATCGCCTCCACAAAGACGCAATATCCTATATGGTAATTTCAATTCCTGTAATATATTTTTAACGTGTTCCACCATTCCGTCTAAAGCTTCATACGATTTATCTGGATGTTCTACACGAACGATTTCCACTTTGTCAAATTGATGCAAACGGTTTAATCCTCTTACATGCGCACCATAAGAACCTGCTTCACGACGGAAACAAGGCGTGTAAGCCGTTGTTAAAACGGGCAATTCATTTTCGTTTAAGATTACATCACGAAACAAATTGGTTACTGGAACCTCCGCCGTTGGAATTAAATATAAATCATCGGTAGCATCGTGGTACATTTGTCCTTCTTTGTCCGGCAATTGTCCCGTTCCGTAAGCAGATGCTTCGTTTACCATGTGCGGAACCTGAACTTCATTGTAACCGGCAGCAGTATTTTTATCCAAGAAATAATTGATCAAGGCGCGTTGTAATCGTGCTCCTTTTCCTTTATAAACCGGAAATCCAGCGCCAGTAATTTTTACCCCAAGTTCAAAATCGATGATGTCGTATTTTTTTACCAATTCCCAATGCGGTTGTGCGCCTTCGTGCAAAACTGGAATTTCACCTTCTTCAAAAACGTTCAGGTTTTCCTCCGGTGTTTTCCCAACAGGAACAATATCTGCCGGAAGATTGGGTAATGTATATAATTTCTCTAAAAGTTCAGCGGCAAGTACATCGGCAGTTTCAGCCAACTTCTTGCTTTTCTCTTTTAATAAAACTGTTTTTTCTTTTAGAATTGCGGCTTTAGATTTCTCTCCGCCTTTCATCAATTCGCCAATGTCTTTGGATAATTTATTAGATTCGGATAAAATTCCGTCTAGCTCCACTTGCGTAGCGCGACGTTTTTCATCCAGTTGTACCACTTCTTCAACAACACTTGTAGCATCGATGTTTCTCTTTGCCAAAGCCTTGATTACTTTCTCCTGATTCTCTCTAATAAATGCGATTTGTAACATAGGTTGATTTTTATAACTCTACTTTTTATATAATGGAAGCAAATTTAAGGAAATGTTTGATAGAAATGGGACAAAAGTTTTTGGGAAAACCCGTAAGCCTTTTTGATATAGCTTATAGCTCTTTTTTTACTTCGGATTAAAAATTTTAACCACATAGAAACATAGAAAAAAAGAGTTGGATAGCCCAATTCTTGGGTTTACATAGCTATGATTTTCTCTAATAAAGTAAAACGACTTTCAAAATTTATAAAATCTATGTTTCTATGTGGTTAAAAATGCAAAATGAATTTTACCTAATATTACCTACTCTCTTTTAATCTCATGACCCACAAATTCTTCTAAGGTTGCAAACATATCGTCAACCGGAAGGACTTCGAAATCTGGGTGTGTTTTTAAAAAAGTAGCATTCAACGTAATCAGGTTTTCTTCAATTTCAAAAAACGTGTCGTTGTTAAGCAAATCTCGGATAGGATTTACGCCTTCCAATTTCCCTTTCAGGAACTTATTCAACTTTACACTACTCATTAATTTTACTTTTTTGGATTGTTGTTGAAACAATTCCAAATGCTTTTCGGCGCCAATTAATGCCAATCCTTCTTCTATCAATTCATTTAACTCTTTATCCCAACTTGAATTATAGACAAATTGAGCAAAATTTCCCTCCGTATATTGCGACGCATAATAATCTAAATAATAACTCATCAAAGCATCTTCGTGAATCAAATCATCGTTTACGCCTTCCTCACGCATTAAGTTGATTACCGAAATATTAGAGTGAATTACATCTTGGAGGTTTTCACTGTTCATTGCGGTTTCTGAAATAATTATTGTACCGAATTCCATAGGTTTTGTGTTTGAATATTTGGTGCAAATTTCCGTTAAATTAAAACAGAAAAGAAATACAATGTAATTTATATGACATCAAATCCGTTACTACTCTTTTTCTGATTCATTTTTGTAACTAAAGCTTTCAAACGCAAAGCTTTTTCTTTTTTTTCTTCTTGAAGCTTAGCCTTTTTCCGATTGAGCAATTTGGTATGTAAAGCCTTATTTTTGGTGTTTTTTTCGGGTCCTTTTGCCATAATTTATGTGCTTCTTTAATTACGTTTACAAATATATAAAAACTGATAGTATGGACGTATTGAAGTCTTTAACAAAGTCCGCAGCGGGTAGTGGTATTAGTTTTTAGAACTCTTCAATTTCATTTCTATTTACTCTAAAAACTGAAAAAGTAAAATGTGAAATATGTTTTATTTCAATTCTTTCAAGACTTCTTCTTAATGAATTTGTATTTGGAATTAATATATTTTCTTCTGAATCGATTTTTAAACCTGCTTGGCGGATTATAATATTTTTATTGTTGCAAATGAATTTTAATAAACTTGTAACATCTTGACTTTTTGCATCAATCCGATATTCATCACTTGTTTTCAATACTTTATTTGAAAAATTTTTACCATTGAAAAAATTAAATCCTAAAACAATTTCTTCTATTGAATCAGCATCATAAGATGCAAATCTATTATTTTCCCCTTTATAGTCTTCCTTTAGCGAAACTAACGATTCAGGAACTGACATAGCGGATTTTGTTATAATAAACCTCCATTCATTTTCATATTTCCAATCATTGACTTTTGTTGAAATATCTACTAATAAAGGAAGACGATTACCGTATTCGCTGGTGTCTATATGCAATTTATTTTCGATATAATTTATCGGAAAAAAAAGACAGTTTTGTTCATTGTTTTTATTTATAGATTCTACAAGTTTTGGAGTATTAAACTTAACTTTAAATCCTGAATCACTTGAATAATGACCCCACATTAAATTGTTCATTTTATTTTTAGTCAAACTAATAAAACCTAACATTGAATTTAATTCAGAATAATAGTGATTACAGTAACTTCTAAACAAATTTAATTTATCTTCTTCGTACATTAATAATAACTGATTTTCATCAACCAAATCTTCATAATAATTTTTAAAATCTTCTAAACACAAATCTTTGAAATTATATGATAAAGGTGTGCTATCAGTTAAATCATTAAAATGAAAAGGATGTGAGCAAAAGAAATTATTATTTGAAATAGCATTAAAACTATTTTCATTTGAAGGATAATACTTGTATAAGTATTCTGGAATATTTTCCTTAAATTCAATCCGAATACCATTATTCCATTTAAATGGAGTTTCTTCAATATATTGCCAATCTCCTAATTCTATTTTTGCCATAGATGTATTTTTTAATTTCAAAATCTTTCGGAATCTTTATCATATTCATTTTTAGAATATACAATTTTGAGTGATTTAATTAAGAAATAAACATAAGTTACGATAACTAAAACAACAAAATTTTCAAAGATTTTTGATTTATCTGATGTTAGGATAGCTAACATTTCAAAAATACCGGAACCTCCTAATAATAAAGGAATAAAAACAACTAGAGGTACTGAAATAGATATGATGAAGCACCTTAAAAATTTTGATCTTATAACATCTTCCCATTTTTTATTAAAAAATTTTATAGAAAATGTCCCTAAAAATTCAAAAATGAAGATGTACGCTCCAAATAAAAATAGTATTCCTATAACTTTTATAAATATCCAATCCCAATCCATTTCCATTTATGACAATATTTTAAGTGATTTTTAAAACTCAATTATACTTCATTAATTAGGCCTACTTATTCATTCTCTCTTTATACTGTTTGCACCTAGTGATTTTAAATAAATGTAGAATTAATAAAGAATGCTAAAGATAGAAAAAAATCTTACATATTATATATTATATCTAAATCACAACAAATTCCTTTTCTTTCCAAATTAAATTTTTCTTCATTCATAAAATTTATTTTATGCTTTTAGTTTTTAATTATTTTCTCAAATTTATGGAGAAGAAAACGCACTGCTTTACGGTTTTCCACATTTGGGTAAAAAATGTGCTTTTTTTGGTTTTTTCTCCTGCAAGGTTTCAAAAATGGTGTAGGCAGAATCGAAAGAGCAGAAATAAACACCACCATTAGAACTTTAGTAAAAATTGCCAACACTCTAGAAATCGAGCCAAAATAGCCAAAAGAGTTGCTCAATTTTCAAATAAAATAATTTTTACGTTGTTCCTTATTCTGTTATTTCCCTACAAATTTGATTGTAAACATTGTCCGTACCTACGGCACTTTATGGATATATCATCAAATGTGGACGGATTAAAATCCATCCCTACAATATATGCCGAGCCTACGGCTCTTATAAGTGCGTAAAAGTTCCATAGGAACGATTCATATTGTAGCAACGGATTTTAATCCGTTGACAAGTATAAAATAAAAGGAATAAAGTTCCGTAGGAACGACACATATAGACACAACATATAAAAAAATAAAATACCTCGATAAATCAATTTTTGGTATTTGTTTTAAAATTATAATTTCTTTTGTTGAAAAAACACTATTAAATTATTGATGAAAACTTATCGAAAACCCGAATTCCTAGGCCCCGATAGCGGTGAAAATCCTTTCTATTCTTTCTTTAAAAATAGAAAGATTGCAACGAATAGCGGGAAATAGCTCCTGAAAAACCTCCAAAAAAACACAAACAATTTCTCATAAGTACGGACAAGTCGCGACTTGTCCCTATCATCCCTTCGTCCCTATCATAAAAAATCTTATTTTTGCACTCAATAAAATTGAATCATGATACAGAATCCAAAAAGGTATACGATTACAGTGGCATTGCCTTATACGAACGGACCGATTCACATTAGCCATTTGTAACATCGCTTGATTTTTATAACTCTTCTGTATTTCTTTACATAAAAAAAGTAAATTTCAAGGAAATGCTTGACAGGGATAAGACAAAGTTTCTTCTAAAATTATTACACAAGCCCACACATAATGCACAGCAATATAGCAATAGAATGAGTATAATCAAAATATAGTATATTTGTAGATAAACAAAAAAATAATGAGTAAAGATTTAACTAATTCTAGCCTCGATAGAAAAAACATATTAAATAATAATATTGCTATTCAAGGAGTATATGAAGAACTTGGCTTTTATGGAATTAAGTTTGATGGTAAATATCGTTTCACTAAACAACAAATCGCTCAATATTTTGATGTAGATGTAAGAACTATTGAGCGAATATTGGAGAACAATAAAACAGAGTTAGAAATTAGTGGTTATGAATTATATACCGGTTCTAAACTAAAAGCTTACAAAGAACAAGTGTTTGATTTTGTGAGAAATGCTAAAGATAAAAAGGATGTTCACGACATTAATGTCGTGAACATCCTTCAATTAAATGAAAGCGAACTAGATAGCTTGTCAAAAACACCTCAATTAACAATATTCACTTATAAAGCTTTTTTAAATATCGGAATGCTTCTCATTGGGTCAGAAAAAGCTCAAAAATTAAGAACCGCAATATTAGACATTGTTATTGATGTATTAAATAAAAAGCTCGGTGGAAAAACAAAATATATAAATCAAAGAGAAGAAGAATTTTTACCAAGTGTCATTAGAGAATATAATTATCGTAAAGAATTTACAAATTCATTAGATTTTTATATCGTTGAAAATAAATTTAAATATAGCCAACTTACTGACAAAATCTACAAAAGTATTTTCAAAGAAAATGCTAAAGAATACAGAAAAATTCTAAACCTAAATTCAAAAGAAAGTGTAAGAAGTACAATGTACTCAGAAGTTCTAGATTTAATTTCAGCATATGAAAATGGATTTGCCAACTATTTAAAAAACAAATCAGAAAATTTAAATAAAAAACTCTCTCTTTCAGAAACTCATTTAATTTTCTCTGAATTTGAACAAATAATGGAGGCATTTGTAAGTCCTTTACAAGAGAAAGCTAGAAGTTTAATGGCGAGTCGTGACTTAGTTTTTAGAGACGCATTACATGAAAAATTAAAAGATTATGTAAACGAAGTAAGTTCAGAAGATTTTTATAAATTTTTAGGCAAAAAAAGTATGGAGTTTGAAAAACGGTTAGAAGAAAACAAAGAAGTGTTTAAACGATTAAAAGACCGTTAACGATGAGATTAATCTATTTCACTTCAGATTACGCAATAAAGATTCATGACAAAATAATTGAAATTTCTGGAGGTCGAGAGGGGATCAAGGATTTTGGCAATATTGATAGTCCTCTTCACCATATTCAAAATGATGACTACTATCCAACATTTGAAGAAAAACTAACTCATTTAATATTTTCCTTTAATAAATTTCATGCTTTTAATGATGGAAACAAACGTACATCGATTGCAATGGGAGCTTTCTTTTTAGAAGTAAATGGCTTAGAACCTGAGTTCGATTATTAATATAAAGCTAACTGCTTAGAATCCAGTGTTTCAAATTTAATAGATGGTTTTTTAGGAAGGAAATGATACGCAATTATCCCCGCAATCATATTGGTTAAAAAGTTTACAACAGAACGATGCCTTGAATGTTCTACTTGGCATATATTTTTAAGTTCATCATTAACAGTCTCAATAACAGAACGTTTCCTGAGTAATATTTTGTCACTCATATTCATTAAACTATTCTTCATGTTATTACGAATGCTTGTTATAAGTTCTATTCCATCTACAAAAAGTAGTTTTTGCAACTTTTCGGATATATAACCTTTGTCAGCAAATAGCTTTCCGAATATTTCTTTCAAAAAACCTTCGTTTTTCAAGGGTTCCCTGTCATCAACGTTTGCTTGGGTTACTGCAAAGCTCAATAATTCACCTTTATCATTAATAATAATATATAGCTTAAATCCGTGAAACCAACCCATTGTAGATTTGCCTGTTGTAGCCACTCCTTTAAAAACCTTATTTCGACTGATTCTTTTGTTTTTGCAAACTCTAATTGGAGTAGAATCAACAAACGAAATTCCAGTACAACTTCCTAAACAACAAGTTTTTGCAAACATAGTCATCGGCATTAAAACAGATTGCATAAGTTCTACAAATCTGTTATATGAAACGGTTTGGGGAAAATCATCTTGCATATGTTTTTGTACGTAAAATATGTAAAAATGTTTAAAACAACGAAAACCACCTAAATGAAACAAATAGTATATCGTAATAACCTCCGCAGTAGTCATTCTAGGCTTTCTCTTTGGTTTATTCCCAATAATAAAAGATTCTGTCGTTTTTTCGAAATTTTTACAAAACTCATCTGTAACACAAAATATTTCAGTAATTTTATCAAAACAAATCATAAGGCAATTTTTGGTTAATTATTTAAAATTCAGCACTTTAAATATACTAAATTTTGCCTTTTTGTGCAAATTTTTATACAAAAACATTAATCGAACTCAGGTTTAGATGTATTTACAAATAAATTCATCATTGAAATGGAAAATATTGCTGTAACAGTTGCTGATAATTTAATTGGAAAAGATTTACTTCAGGAAATAATAGCAGCAGTCATTAACGAGATCGATTACAGTGACGAGCTAAAATTAAAAATTATAAATGCTCTTAGTCTAGTAAGAGAAGATGCTGGACAAATAAATTTAGGCATCGATTTTTATAGAGATGTTTTCTAAAAAAGGCATTAATAACCTAAATCCCTAGCCCTGATTGCAGCGGCATCCTTTTCTTGCTTTCTTTAAGCAAGAAAAGATACAGCGTAGAGCAGGAAACAGCTCCAAAAAACCTCCCAAAAACACGAACAATTTCTCCTAAGTACGGACAAGTCGCGACTTGTCCCTTCTTCCCTATCATAAAAAATCTTATTTTTGCACTCAATAAAATTGAATCATGATACAGAATCCAAAAAGATATACGATTACAGCGGCATTGCCTTATACGAACGGACCGATTCACATTGGCCATTTGGCGGGTGTTTACGTGCCTTCGGACATATATTCCAGATATTTAAGATTGCAAGGCAGAGATGTCGTGTTTGTTTGCGGAAGCGACGAGCACGGCGTGGCGATTTCGATGAAAGCCAAAAAAGAAGGCATTACGCCACAGGAAGTAATCGATAAATACGATGGAATTATTCGCAAATCGTTCTCTGATTTTGGAATTTCGTTTGATAATTATTCCCGAACTTCGGCTAAAATTCATCATGATACGGCTTCGGAATTTTTTAGAAAACTGTATGACAAAGGTGATTTTATCGAGGAAGTGACTGAGCAATTGTATGATGCAAAAGCAGATCAGTTCTTGGCAGATCGCTTTGTTGTCGGGACTTGCCCAAAATGTGGCAACGAAGAAGCCTACGGTGATCAATGTGAAAAATGTGGTTCTACATTGAATGCTACGGATTTGATTAATCCAAAATCTACAATAACTGGAGAAACTCCTATTTTGAAATCGACGAAACACTGGTTTTTGCCTTTGGATCGTTATGAAGATTTCTTGAAAGAATGGATTCTCGTTGGACATAAAAATGACTGGAAGCCGAATGTTTACGGACAAGTAAAATCTTGGATTGACGGTGGACTAGAACCTCGTGCAGTAACTCGTGATTTAGATTGGGGAATTGATGTTCCGGTTGAAGGTGCCGAAGGAAAAAAATTATACGTGTGGTTTGATGCGCCAATTGGCTACATTTCATCTACGAAAGAATGGGCTTTGCGTGAAGGAAAAGATTGGGAACCGTACTGGAAAGATCAAGACACAAAACTGGTTCACTTCATTGGGAAAGACAATATTGTTTTCCATTGTATCATTTTTCCTGCGATGTTGAAAGCCGAAGGAAGTTATATTTTGCCGGACAATGTTCCTGCAAATGAGTTTTTGAACTTGGAAGGAAATAAATTGTCGACATCTAAAAACTGGGCGGTTTGGTTGCACGAATATCTGGAAGAATTCCCGAATCAGCAAGATGTTTTGCGTTATGCGTTGACATCAAATGCTCCGGAAACGAAGGATAATGATTTTACCTGGAAAGATTTTCAGGCGAGAAACAATAATGAATTGGTAGCGATTTACGGGAATTTCATTAATCGCGTGGTGGTGTTGACCAATAAATATTACAACGGAATTGTACCGCAACCAAACGAACTTTCGGAAGTGGACGAAGCGACTTTGACGGAATTGAAAGCATATCCAGCGGTGATTTCGAGTTCTGTGGAACGTTATAGATTCCGTGAAGCGTTGAGTGAATTGATGAATGTGGCTCGTTTAGGAAATAAATACTTGGCTGACGAAGAGCCTTGGAAAGTTATCAAAGACAATCCGGAGCGCGTGCAAACGCAAATGTATGTGGCCTTGCAAATTGCCGCAGCACTAAGTTCACTTTGCGAACCTTTCCTACCATTTACAGCAAAAAAATTGTCAAGAATTTTAAAAATAGAAAGTCCATTAAACTGGAATACTATTGCTCAAATCTCTGATTTAATTCCGGCTGGACACCAAATTGGTGAAGCTGAATTGCTTTTCGCCAAAATTGAAGACGAGGAAATCCAGAAACAAATAGACAAATTGGAAGCTACAAAAACCGCCAATACTGCCGAAAACAAAAAAGCAGAACCACAAAAAGAGGCGATTCAATTTGAAGATTTTGCCAAAATGGACATCCGTGTAGGAACGATTCTGGAAGCCGAAAAAATGCCAAAAGCCAACAAGCTTTTGATTTTGAAAGTAGATACCGGAATTGATGTTCGCACAATAATTTCAGGAATTGCCGAGAGTTTTTCACCGGAAGAAATCATAGGGAAACGCGTGACTGTTTTAGTGAATTTGGCTCCAAGAAACCTTCGCGGCGTGGAAAGTCAAGGAATGATTTTGATGACTACCAATGCCGAAGGAAAACTGGTTTTTGTAAATCCGGATACAGATGGCGTTGCGAATGGGGAGACGATAAATTAAAAAAATAACCGCGGATTCGCTGATTATTTTTTATCAATCTGTGAATCTGCGGTAAAATAAATAAAAATGAGCCTAAAAGTAATTGCCTTCGATGCCGATGATACCTTATGGATCAACGAAACCTATTTTGATGAAACCGAGAAAAAATTCTGTGGATTGATGGAAGATTATCTTTCGCATCAAGGAATTTCCCAAGAACTTTTCAAGGTGGAAATCGACAATTTGAAATTGTATGGCTATGGCATAAAAGGCTATATCCTTTCGATGATTGAAGCGGCGATGAGAATTTCTAACAATACCATTCCTATCGAAATCATTGAGAAAATCATCCAATACGGAAAAGAATTACTCGAAAAACCGATTGTTTTATTGGATGGTGTTGAAGAAACGCTGGAAGCTTTGAAAGGCAAATACAAATTGGTTGTTGCCACCAAAGGAGACTTATTGGATCAACGCCGAAAACTGCACAATTCAGGATTGGGTCATTATTTTCACCATATTGAGGTGATGTCAGACAAGCAAGAAATTGACTATTCGGATTTGATCAAACGATTGGAAATAAAACCTTCCGAATTTTTTATGATTGGAAACTCTTTAAAATCGGATGTCTTACCGGTTTTAGCCATTGGCGGACACGCCGTTCACATTCCGTTTCACACGACTTGGGCACACGAAAAAATTGACCATAAAGTAGAACATGAGAATTTCAGTGCTTTCGAAAATATAACTGATGTTTTAAAGAGATTGGAATAATGAAACGCATTTGGAAATAATTGCTAAAGTAGGTTAGAGTTAAGCGATTAGAGAACGTGTTAAAAAGGCATTCTTAATCCAAAAACACCTCCATAATTGCTTAAATAAGCAACATTTCAAGTATGAAATCACATGTTTTTCTGTTATTTGATAATTTTTTTAAAAATAAATATTTTCTTATGTTATTTTTAAAATATTGATATACAGCGTCTTGATTTTAAAAACTACTTTTTATTATTATAGAATAATTATTAATTCTTACATAATTAACTGTTTGAATTTTTTTATAAAATATTGTGATGTATTTTTGCATTAAATAAAAATTGAAACAATATGAAAAAAATCATACTTACTTTAGTATTTGCTTCTGCAATGACCACTTTGAGTGCTCAAACAGAAACTGTAAAAAGCACAGAAGATGGCTTTAACAAATGGTCAGTTGAATTAGCCGGTGGTTTTAACAAACCACAAAGACCAATGACTTCAGGTTATGCAACAACATTAATAAGCCCTTACGTTGTTGATTTAGGAGTTCGTTACATGTTTAACAACAAATTCGGTTTGAAAGCTGATCTTGGTTTAAACAGTTTCACAGGAAAAAAGGAATCTGTTGATTTCGACACTAAGTACTACAGGGTAGACTTACAGGGTGTTGCTAACTTAGGAAGAATCATGAATTTTGAAACTTGGACCCAATCAATTGGTTTATTAGGTCATGCTGGTTTTGGTTTGTCATTATTGGAAAGAAAAGATCCTTCTTATTTAAAAGACAGAATGGGTAACTTCATGGCTGGTTTAACTGGTCAAATCAAATTAACGGACAGAATTGCATTAACAGGAGATTTTACAACAATTCTTAATGCGAAACAAAATCTTGCTTTTGATGGCGCTAGCTCATCAAGCACTAGAGGTTTCGGTGGAATTCTTTTTAACGGTACTGCAGGTATAACAGTTTACTTAGGTAAAAATGTAAAACATGCTGACTGGGTTCTTGATAATGAAGATAGATTCAATGTTATAGACAATAGACTTACAGCTATCGAAACAAAGATGCTTGATGCTGACAATGACGGAGTAGCTGATTATTTGGATCAAGAGCCAAATACTGCTGCAGGTGCAATGGTTGATACTAAAGGTAAATCAATTGATAAAAACAACAATAACGTTCCTGATGAAACTGAAGCTTACATCTTGAAAAATTATGTTAGTAAAACTGATGATACTACTACTGTATACGATAACGAATTGATTAAAAGTTTAATTAATGGTGGTTATGTAGCTGTTTATTTTGATTTCGATAAATCTAAACCAACTAATGTTTCTACTGAAGGTATCGATTTTATCTTAACGTATTTGAGAAACAATCCTTCTGCTTCAGTTGACATTATTGGTCATGCTGACGAATTAGGAAGATCTGCATACAATGATAAATTATCTAATGCAAGAGCTACTAATGTAAAAAACACCTTAGTAAAAGCTAATATTGATGCATCAAGATTGAATGTAATTGCTGCTGGTGAAGATACTTCAGTTGATAAAGCTTCAGAAAATGCAAGAAAATTAGTTAGAAGAGTTACTTTCACAGTAAAATAAGCTACTTTTTTTATCTCAAAAAAGCCCTAGAAGAAATTTCTTTTTAGGGCTTTTTTTATGTCTAATAATTTCAGTTTTAAGAATTACAGCATATCAATTTTATTATCCGTTCACAATAAAAGTCCCTAAAAAATGAATTTAAGGATTAAGAATAGCTGTACCTTTGACAACAAAATAAAGTTATTCAATCTTGAAAACACTTTTAGATATAGAAAATTGGCCAAGGGCAGCACATTTTCATTTTTTTAGACAATTTGAAGAACCATTTTTTGGCGCCACAATCGAAATTGATTGTACCAAAGCCTATGAAACTGCAAAAGCGCTGAATGCTTCCTTTTTTATCTACTACTTAGACAAAACATTGGTTGCAGTCAATACAATCGAGTCCTTTCGCTATAGGATTTCTGATGACAAAATATATGGTTGTGATCAAATTAATGGTTCTGCCACCATTGATCGTGAAGATAGCAGTTTTGGATTTTCTTTGATAGCATACAATCCTGATTTTGCTGTTTTTAGACAAACCGCTTCAAAAGAAATAGAACGGATACAAAATACGACTGGTCTTTTTTGCCCGAACATTTGAAGATGATAATGTAATCCATTTTTCGGCTATTCCTTGGTTGAATTTTACTTCATTATCACATGCTCGAAGTTATACTTTCCCAGAACAGTTGCCCGAAGATTTCCTTTGGAAAAATGATGGTTTCCGAAACTGGCAAAAGAACGATGTCAATGTCCATTCATGTGCATCACGGATTAATGGACGGTTTTCATGTAGGGCAATTTGTAAATTATTTTCAGGAGATTATGAATCAGTAAATTAAGTATTTTTTGTAACTTTACTAAAAACTTACTACCATGTTATCAAAAAATATAGAACTCGCGCTGAATCATCAGATTCGTATTGAAGCTGAATCATCACAAACTTATCTTTCTATGGCTTCTTGGGCAGAAACTCATGGCTTGGAAGGAATTTCAAAATTTATGTATGCTCAATCTGACGAAGAACGGGTACACATGCTTAAATTGGTACGGTATATAAATGAAAGAGGCGGTCACGCTAAAGTGAGTGAATTAAAGGCTCCGAAAATTAGCTACGGAACATTCAAGGAAATGTTTGAAGAACTTTACAAACACGAAATTTTTGTTTCGGATTCAATTAATGAACTGGTTCACATTTCGTTTTCTGAAAAGGATTATGCCACACACAACTTTTTGCAATGGTATGTAGCCGAACAAATTGAAGAAGAAGCTCAGGCTAAACTTATTTTAGATAAAATAAACCTGATTGGTGATGACAAAGGTGGCTTGTATTTGTTTGACAGAGATATTCAACAAATGACTTTAAATAGTTCTACAGCCAAACAATCTAAATAGCCAAACAATCTTTAGAATAATGTAACTTGATTTTAATTCTTTGAAAATTGAGTAAAAAGAAGAAAAATAAGGATAAAAAAAAGGATAAAAAAGGGCTCCATAAAAAGGATGTCGCTAAGGGTAAACTCAAGTCAAAATGTTGTGAAAGTTATAAAAAAGGGGAAGACAAGCGTTGCAAACGTTGCCCTAGATTTGATTTAGGAAAAAAAGAAAAATAAAAAGTGTTCAGTCGCAGTCCACACTTTAGTTAAAAAACCACCGATGATAATCGATGGTTTTTTTGTTTGGTTTTCAGTCACAGTTTGTAATATTACAATAACTGCAAACTGAGTGGAGATTTCTCCTTCTCCCGAAACTTCGGGAGAAATGACAAAATGATGTAGGAATGATAAACTGTAAACTGGGACTGATTACTGAATACTATTTCCCCAGAAGAAGAACATCGTTAACCACGACTTCCGTAATATAGCGTTTTTCACCGTTTTTATCATCGTAGCTTCTATGGGTTAATTTGCCTTCGATGGCAATTTCTTTTCCTTTAGTTACATATTTTTCAATAATTTCGGCAGTTTTTCCCCAAGCTACAAGTTTGTGCCATTGGGTTTCTTCTACTTTTTCTCCTTTGTCATTTTTGTAGCTTTCGTTTGTCGCTAAGGTAAAATTGGCTAATTTTTTTCCTCCGTCAAATGTTTTGATTTCCGGATCATTCCCTACGTGTCCAATTAACTGTACTTTGTTTCTTAATGCATTCATGGCGTATACTATTTAAATGTTAGTGTATGTTTTGTTGAAGTGTTCTTTCAAATCAACATGGCAAAGATGCGGCGGGTTCCAAAATTTATTCGGTTACTAACTATTTACTTTCGGTTGTAACTATTTGTAACCGTTTGTAAATGGAAAAATTTGTATATATTTGGGAGGAATAGTACTGTAGCTATTTTAAAAACATTAAAAAAATGATAAAGAAAGCTTTAGTTACAATGCTTCTTAGTTTGATTTTTAGCACAACTTATTCACAAAAACTTGATGTAACAAAACTTGACAGTTTATTCAAAGCTTTAGACGAAAAAAATATGTTTATGGGAAGTATTGCCGTTTCGAAAAACGGGAACTTAATTTACTCCAAATCTATTGGTAAAGCAGATATAGCAACTAATAAAAGCTTGTCGCTTAAAACAAAGTATCGCATTGGCTCCACTACAAAAATGTTCACTTCTGCATTAGTATTAAAAGCCATTGAAAAAAACAGAATAACACTGAATCAAACTATTGACAAGTTTTTTCCAACTATTGAAAATTCAGAAAAAATAACAATCGAAAATTTATTAAAGCACCGTAGTGGAATAGCAGATTTTTTAGGAGCAGATGGTTTTGCTAATGGCTATACTGAAGCGAAATCAGAAGAAGAAATGATTGACATTATCAGTAAGTTGAAAAGTGATTTTAGTCCCAACAGTAAAGCAGTTTACAGCAATTCAAATTATTATTTATTGAGCATAATTCTTGAAAAAATATATGCAAAATCATATCAAGAGCTATTAGATGAACAAATCATAAAACCATTAAAGTTAAGAAACACTTATTTTGGAGGCAAAATAAATTTGCAGAATAATGAGTGTTATTCGTATTATTTTTCAGATAAATGGGGAAAAGAAGCAGAAGGCAATACCTCTGTTCCATTAGGTGCAGGAGGAATAGTTTCAAATCCATCTGATTTGACCATATTTATTGAAAAACTATTTAAAGGAGAAATCATAACTCTTAAAAGTCTAAAAGAAATGACGCAAATTCAAGACAAATTTGGAATGGGTATTTTTGAACTTCCATTTTACGGCAAAAAAGGATTTGTACATAGAGGTAAAATCGATGAATTTAGAACTGTATTGTGTTTCTTTCCAAAAGAAAAATTAGCCATTGCAATTACATCAAATGGAATGGTTTACGAACCAAAAAAAATCATAAAGGCAATATTAAGTAATTATTTCGACAAACCATTTAAAACTACATTTAACAATATTGTACTAAAAACAGAAGAATTGGACGATTATTTAGGTGAATATTCGAGTCCTGATTATCCATCAAAAATAGCAATTACAAAAAATAACACAACACTATCTATACAATCTATAGGACAGTCTTCATTCTCCGTTGAACCAACTGAAAAAGATCAGTTTGAAAATATATGGGAAGGGATTCAATTACAATTCAAACCTAATCAAAACCAACTAATCTATGAAGAAGGAGGTAAAAAATTCACATTGTCAAAACAAACACAAAACCATAAATCCTAAATAGCCCTGATGGAAGGGAAAATCCTTTTTTGTCTCTTTTTTCGAGAAAAAAAAGATTGGAATGACAGCAGGAACAATATCAACAAATAGGCACTATTAATTCGCTCATAAAAACAAAAAGTCCATGAATAAAACCTGTTTAGAATGTGGAGAAAAGATTGTAGGCCGCGAAGACAAAAAGTTTTGCAGTGACGGTTGTCGTAATGCCTACAATAATAAAATAAATAAAGACAGTACTAATTTTATGCGCAACATCAACAATAAGTTGCGCAAAAATTACCGCATTCTATCTGAACTTAATACCGAAGGAAAATCAAAAACCACCCGAGCAAAACTCCTGAGCAAAGGTTTCGATTTTGAGTTTTTTACTAATATTCTACAAACCAGAACAGGAAATACCTACTATTTTCTGTATGACCAAGGTTACCTACCCTTGGAAAATGATTTTTATATGTTAGTTAAAAAAGATATTTAATACCACAACCCCCAACCTACCTACCTACCTACCTACCATGAAAAAAGATTACTCCTCTATTTTTGCCAGTTTATTTATCCTAGTCATTCTGGGATTGATTTACTTTACGATGATGCCACATTGGACTTCGGATGATGAAGGCCCACTTTCTGAATTTTCGACAAAAAGAGCTTTGAAGCAAGTGGAAGCCATTTCAAAACAACCCCATTATGTAGGTTCCGAAAATCATGAAATCGTTGCTAATTATCTCCTAAAAGAACTTAACAAGCTTGGATTAGAAACTTCAATTCAGGAAGGATATACCTTGAGCGATTGGGAAAATTTAGTAAAATCAAAAAACATATTAGCTCGAATAAAAGGCACCAATAGTTCTAAAGCTTTGTTGTTACTTTCACATTATGACAGCGCACCTCATTCCTACTCTCCTGGAGCAAGTGATGCCGGCTCAGGCGTAGCAACGATCTTAGAAAGTGTTCGTGCTTTTTTGTATACTAAAACACCACATAAAAACGATATTATTATTTTGTTTTCGGATGCGGAGGAATTGGGATTAAATGGCGCAGCTCTTTTTGTAACCCAACATCAATGGGCAAAAGAAGTGGGTTTGGTGCTCAATTTTGAAGCGCGCGGTTCTTCCGGACCCAGTTATATGTTGATGGAAACCAACAAGGGAAATGCAGGATTGGTGAAAGAATTTGCTGCTGCGAATGCGACTTTTCCCGTTTCTAATTCGTTGATGTACAGCATTTATAAAATGTTACCCAATGATACCGATTTGACCGTTTTCAGGGAACAAGGGAATATTCAAGGGTATAATTTTGCATTCATTGACGATCATTTTAATTATCATACCGCTCAGGACGATATCAATCATTTGAGCAAAAATACCTTAACGCATCAAGGTTCTTATTTGATCCCTTTACTGAATTATTTTTCGAATGCTGATTTGAAAACTACACAAGCCAGCGAAGATTACGTCTATTTCACCATTCCGTATACTTTTATAAGTTATCCATTCAGTTGGATTTTGCCAATGGTAATAGTCGCACTGGCGTTGTTTATTTTTCTGTTATTTTTAGGAAAAGCCAAACGCATTTTATCATTCAGGGAAATTGGAAAAGGATTTATTCCGTTTTTAGGTTCCCTAACCGTTACCGGATTAATTACTTTTTTGGGATGGAAAGCATTATTGAAAGTGTACCCGCAATACAATGATTTACTCAACGGATTTACGTATAATGGACACGCTTATATTCCTGCTTTTGTGCTTTTGGCTTTAGCGATAAGTTTAGCGTTTTACCAGCGTTTTTCTGCTAAAAAAGTCACTATGAATCATTACGTAGTACCGTTATTTTTATGGATTGTAATTAACGGAATTCTTGCTTTTGTTTTACGAGGAGCTGGATTCCTGATTATTCCGGTTTACTTTGGACTATTTATTTTTGGTGTTTTTATTGTGACTCAAAGGTCTAATAAAACATTAAATCTTGTTTGTAGCATCCCTGCTTTAATCATCATAGCACCTTTTATCCAAATGTTCCCTATCGGTTTGGGATTAAAAGTGCTGTTTGGAAGCGCCATTCTTACCGTATTGACCTTCAGTTTATTGTTGCCCGTTTTTGGGGCTTTCGCCAAAAAGGGAATCTGGTCATTTGTGTTTTTTATACTCGCCATAGGCTTTTTTGCGAAAGCACATTCTGAATCAGGATACGAATTTGGAAAAGCCAAATCAAACAGTTTGTTGTACATCTTTAATGCCGATACGAACCAAGCCAACTGGGTAACCTATGATACCAATCTTGATTCCTGGACCAAAGGTTATTTAGGTGAAAACCCGAAAGAAGCTACTGCCATGGAGGACACGCCATTGCCAAGCAAATACAATTCCAAGTTTACTTATCAAGCTGATGCTCCCATAAAAGTATTAGAAAAACCAACTATAGCATTTCTTGAAGACCGAATTGTGGGCAATCAAAGGTATTTGAAAATAAAAATTTCACCGAATCGAAACGTAAACCGTTATGATATTTTTGCCAATGAAAAAATGACAATCAATAATTTTAGGGCTAACGGCGTAACTTCATTAGGCCAAAAAGGTTCTAAATACGAGCGAAACGGAAAGAAAATATTGAGTTATTATGTAGTTGACAATATGCCTTTGGAAATGCAATTTAGCGTCAATGCTGCTACAATTTTGGACATGGAATTAATGGAAAGTTCTTTTGATTTAATGACCAATCCTTTATTTGGAATGGCAAAAAGAGAAAACTGGATGATGCCCACGCCATTTGTTTTGAATGATGCAGTAATTATCAAACAGAAGATAAAACCGAGCCCAAAATTAGTTACAAAACCTTTGGACAATGCCATTATTGATCCTGCTGTAAAAGATAGCTTGACGGTTGTGAAAGACAGTTTAATGTAGTGCAACACTAAAACATCCAAGCTTTTCATTTCGTCTCGTTTTTTTGGAATGGGGCAGAAAATATCTAATTCTTTCAAAGAACAAACAATGAATAGATTTTTGACATTAATTTTTGTATTGCTATTTCCCGTTCTCCTTTTTGGACAAAATAATTTTGACTCGTTGTTGGATCAATTGGACAAAACGGTGAATAATTATCAGACCTATTCAAATAAAAAAGAGAATGAAATAAATAAACTCAAAGGACTGCTGAAATATACTTCTACTGATCTTCAAAAATATGCCATTTACGGAAAATTGTATGCTGAATATAAATCGTATCAGTCCGACTCGGCATTGATTTACGCAAGAAGGAGTTTTCAAATAGCCGAAAAATTAAATGATGTCGGAAAGCTAAATGACGCCCGATTAAATCTGGCTTCCATAATGGGAACATTAGGAATGTATAAGGAAGCGACCGATATACTTAATAAAATCAACATCAATACAACTCCCGACCTAAAAGGATATTATTTTACTGTAAATAGTGTGGTTTATGGATATATGTCTGATTATGCAGCTTCACTTCAAGAAAAAGAAAAGTATGTCTTAGTAACCAAGAAGTACCATGATTCGTCATTAAATTTCTACAAACCGCAATCAAGTGCTTATATTATGGCTAAATCCAGTAGGCTTATTGACGCTGGAAAACTCAATGAGACGCTTCATTTATTGCTAAATTATTTTCCTAATATTGCTCCTAATAGCCCTGATAGAGCTGTTATTGCCTATATTATTTCGCAGGCGTATCGCGCAAAAAAAGATTCTAAGCAGGAGAAAAAATGGTTGACAATTTCTGCTATTTCTGATTTGCAGTTGGCCAAAAAGGAATATATTTCGTTGCGTTCATTGGCTTTTCTAATGTATGAAAACGGAGACATTGACCGCGCTTATAAATATATAAAACGTTCCCTCGAAGATGCCCTTTTTTGTAATGCACGCTTAAGGACGTATGAAATATCTAAGATGCTGCCCATCATCAACGAGGCGTATCAAAAACAAAATGAAACCAACCGACTCCAATTAATTCTGTTTTTGATAAGTGCCAGTATACTATCGGTGTTTTTGTTGGCGGTGCTTTTTTTACTTTTTAAGCAAATGAAGAAATTGTCCAAAGCAAAACAGGATTTAAGTTTGGCCAACACCAAGCTTTCTGAACTGAATACCGAATTAAATACATTCAATGAAAAATTGAATGAGACCAATTATACGCTGACCGAAGCAAACCTTTTAAAAGAAATATACATTGGCCGTTATATGGATCAGTGTTCAGACTATATCGGCAAGTTAGACGAATACCGCCGAAAATTGAATGTAATGGCTACTACAGGAAAAATGAACGACCTGATAAGTGCCGTAAAATCGAAACAGTTTATCGAAAATGAGCTCGCAGCGTTTTATACTACTTTCGACAAGACTTTCCTGCAACTCTTCCCTAATTTCATACAAGAATTCAGAGCTTTATTGATTGATGACGAAGTAACACAATTGAAGGAAGGAGAACTGCTGAATACTGAATTAAGAATCTTTGCACTCATCCGTTTGGGCATCAAGGATAGCGCAAAAATTTCAATATTCCTTCGGTATTCGGTATCCACAATTTACAATTACCGTTCGCAACTCAAAAATAAAGCAGCGGGTCCACGAGAGGAATTTGAAGCAAAAGTTATGCGAATAGGAACTAATTTAAAATAGAAAAAATCTATTTCTCAAGGAGGTCTTCAGGGTTGAAACAATCTTGAAGGCCTTTTTTTTATTATAAATCTACCACTTTTTTTAAGCAATAAATTTACATAAAATACAGTTATTCAGCATATTACATATTAAAAATAAAAACACAATCTACTTTTTTAGAATGATAAAAATATGTAGCGCATAAAGCGTTTACTTTTACTTTCTCGAAATTCGGAATTGGGATTAAAACTTTGTCTTTTTCAATAAATCGATTTCGTGAAAATCACATTCTATTACCAAACCTGAAAAATTAATTATTAAATTCTATTTAAAAAATGAAGCAATTTCTTTTTACAGCCTTACTTTGGCTAGCTTTTTTTAACACTGCAAATGCACAGCAGTTAAAATCTCCCAATGAAAAATTTGTAATGACCTTTTCATTACAAAATGACGGAACACCTAGTTACAGTTTAAATTACAAAGGCAAAGCAGTTGTAAAACCAAGTAAATTAGGTCTTGAGCTAAAAAATGATAAAAAATCATTGTTAAATGATTTTACTGTTATTGACACTAAGACATCCACTTTTGATGAAAACTGGAAACCAGTTTGGGGAGAAGTTGCCTCAATTCGCAATCATTATAACGAATTGGCAGTAACATTAAACCAAAAAGAAACCGACAGACAAATTGTTATTCGTTTTCGTTTGTTTGACGATGGTCTTGGATTCCGTTATGAGTTCCCTTCGCAAAAAAACCTTACTTATTTTGTAATCAAAGAGGAAAGAACCCAATTTGCAATGACAGGAGATCATACCGCTTTTTGGATTCCTGGTGATTATGATACCCAAGAATATGATTATACTACCTCCAAGTTATCTGAAATTAGAGGACTTACCGAAAAAGCAACTACTGCAAATGTTTCTCAAAAGTCTTTTTCTACAACAGGAGTTCAGACTTCGCTTATGCTAAAAACAGCTGACGGATTGTATATCAATTTACATGAAGCAGCATTAATTAATTATTCTTGTATGCATTTAAATCTGGATGATAAAAACATGGTATTCGAATCCTGGTTGACACCAGATGCTAAAGGGGATAAAGGGTATATTCAAGCTCCTAGCCACTCGCCTTGGCGTACGATAATCGTAAGTGATGATGCCAGAGATATTCTTGCTTCAAAGATGACTTTAAATTTGAATGACCCTTGTAAAATCGAAGATACTTCATGGATAAAACCAGTTAAATATGTAGGTGTTTGGTGGGAAATGATTACTGGAAAAAGCTCATGGGCTTACACCGATGAATTCCCTACGGTACAACTTGGCGTTACTGATTTTGCAAAAGCAAAACCAAATGGCAAACATGGTGCGAATAACACTAATGTGAAGAAATATATTGATTTTGCATCCAAAAACGGTTTTGATGCTGTATTAGTAGAAGGTTGGAATGAAGGTTGGGAAGACTGGTTTGGACACTCAAAAGATTATGTTTTTGATTTTTTAACTCCTTACCCAGATTTTGATGTTAAAGGGTTACATGAATATGCAAAATCAAAAGGAGTTAAAATGATTATGCACCATGAAACTTCAGGTTCCGTTCGTAACTACGAGCGTCACATGGATAAAGCCTATCAGTTTATGAATGACAATGGTTATGATGCCGTGAAAAGTGGTTATGTAGGTGATATTTTGCCAAGAGGTGAAAACCATTACAGCCAATGGATTGTAAATCATTATCAATATGCAGTAGAAAAAGCAGCCGAGTATAAAATTATGGTCAATGCTCACGAGGCTATCCGTCCAACGGGTATTTGCAGAACCTATCCAAATTTAATTGGTAATGAAGCAGCAAGAGGAACAGAATATCAGTCTTTTGGAGGTTCTAAACCAAACCACGTAACGGTATTACCTTTTACACGTTTAGTGGGCGGACCTATGGATTATACTCCGGGTATTTTTGAAATGGATTTAAGCAAAATTAATCCTAGTAATAATTCGCATGTTAACAGTACATTGGCTAATCAGTTGGCTTTGTACGTAACCATGTACAGTCCGTTGCAAATGGCAGCAGATTTACCTGAAAATTATGACCGATTTGCTGATGCTTTCCAGTTTATTAAAGATGTGGCAGTGGATTGGACAGACAGTAAATACCTAGAAGCTGAACCAGGTCAATACGTTACTGTTGCCCGAAAAGCAAAAGTGACAAATAACTGGTTTATCGGTAATGTAAACGGAGAAAATTCTCGTACTTCAACTATCAAATTTGATTTCTTGGAAAAAGGGAAAAAATACATGGCCACCATTTATGCAGATGCTAAGGATGCACATTTTAAAACAAATCCACAAGCGTATACTATTCGTAAAATGGCGGTGACCAACAAATCAAAACTGGCGCAATTCAGTGCTCCAGGTGGAGGTTATGCTATTAGTGTAGTTGAAACCAAAAAATAATTAATTACAAAAGGCTGTCCGAAAAGACAGCCTTTTTGTTTTTTGAAAAAATAATTAATTGAGTTATATAATCCAGAAGTTCTCAAAGAGAAAACTCAATAATAAATGGCGTTTTTATTGAGCACCTATATTCTGAGGATGTATATAAACTACTCATAAAAATAAGTTTTTTCGGTTTTTAACATTCCTTTTTCTTGTGAAAAAGAATACGATATTGGATAATTTAAATTATTGTATTTGTATTTTCCATTTTCGCTAATGTGATTTGCTGAAGTAGATATAATGCTCAATTCATTATTATTAGATATCGATTGAAAATCAAACTCTTCTTCATGAAAAGAAACTATTGGCACAATAACTTTATAATTTTGACCAAATATATTTTTTATTATTAACAAATCAGCTGAATTTTTATCATCAAAGGTATAATCCTTTATTGATTTATCACCAAGCAATCCTTTGTGTCTAACAATATTATCTTTGGCATACACATACTCTATTTTATTAATAATTTGTTGATTTCTGTCTCTTGAAGAACGTCTGACAACGAGACCATTCTCAACAATATATTCAATGTCTTCAATTAAAATTTGGTGACTGTTACTTTTTTTAGTTATAGCTTTAGCCCTTGCCCCCTCATACGCTATACTAACTGTTTTAGTAACAAGTTCACCGCCTTCCTCGTATTTTTTAACAAACTTAACTAGTCGCTGTTGTCTGTCATAACTGTAGTTTACAACCTCTTTCCAGTTACTTCCTTCTCTTCCTTTGACGGTCATATCTAATAATCCCTGTAGATTATAAAAAAAACTTTGGGTGACTTCCGAGGTTTTAATCGACTGAAGTTTTCCTTCTTCAAATAAGATAGTTTTGTTTACAATTTCACCACTTTTTAAATTTCGGAAATTTGTTTTTACAATATTAATTTTTTTCAATTTAATTGAATTTTCCTGGACTTGACTTTGGGTCAAACATGGGAAGGCCACCATAAAAATGGCAATAATGTAGGTTTTCATATGGTATTTATATTGATTTGGGATTGCCAAAATACAAAAACCAATCAGAGCATAAAATTTTTACCGTTTGAAATTTACATTCTGAAACATTCAAATTGATAATCAATATATTACAAATTTTTTTTCGAATAATAGAACACTCCATTAAAAAGTGCCGAAATCAAATTTTAACAGACAGACTAAAAAATTTACTTATCCCCAAAAATCTGCACATCATCCACTTGAAAAGCACCGTCCAACGCCAGGTTTTTTCCGGAACCTGTATATTTGAAAGCTACATTTATTTTGCCTTTGTAAGAAGATAAATCTATCCCGCCGCTTCCTATAAATTGATACCAAGGGGTGGCTTGTTTTGGTAATTTCGCCAAAACCGGAATCCAAGTTGCGGTTGCAACATTCAATCCGTCAAAATTAGTGGAAAGATAAACTTCCAAAGAATTCAATTGGGAGTCCACATCTAAGTGATGTTGGGCAGTTCTGAAAGTCAAGACTTCATTGGTGTGCGAATCCATATCTATTTTTGGCGAAATCAACCAAGCAATATTGGACGCAACTTTTGTACCTGAAATATTGAATTCAGCATAACCGTTCCCTGAATACACTGTTCCTTTCCAGAAAAGTGTTCCTTTTTGAACACTATTTGCCCAACCCGGAAGGCTCAAGTTCGATTTATCAACCACGGTTTCAAAATCTTCAGAGAAAAAAGGAACTACTCTATTTCCTGTCATAACAACATCTTTTTCGGAGCGCGGTAATAGTTGATAATCGGTTCCATATTTTGTTAAAATCCCTCTTACTTTTCCGCTACCATTGGGAACTAAATTACTGGAAAAATCGGAAAAACTGCTGGTTCTAAAATACACTTGATTCCCCAATTTATCCATCAAACCCCAATTGGTTGCGCCACCTACATTATTCGTTTCCTCAAAATAATGACGACCAATAGCAGCAGCCGTAAACTGAACATCGGATAATTCAATCAATGTATTCAAATTGGAATCGTTCAATACCTCTTCCATTGAAATTGTTTTTACAAGAAGTTCCTCCAGTACAGTTGTGCAAGAAGCATTCAGTACTTTTTTATAATCATTTTGCGAAAGTCGCCCTACTCCTCCTTCATTGTAAGAATTTACAAAAATACTTCCTATGCGCATGCCACCAAACGAAATGTCCGTGTATTGGTCTTTTAGTTTTAAATATACTTTATTACCCATTCTATAATCAATATACAAATTTGTAGCATCCACAGGAACACTAAATCCTATGGCTGGCGTTGTGGCTGTAGCCAAAGTTTGAAAGGAAATGGACTTAAAAAAATTTCCCGATTCATCGCTGGAAACTACATAAGCCTCAATTATATCATCAAAAGTATATTGTGTCACGATTGAATTGGCATTTTCCCGAACTTCCGCAACAGTTCGATTTACTATTAAATCCGGTTGCGTACAACTTAGTTTTGGAATAGCTACTTCATCGTTTACACAACTGGTAAAAAGTGTTGTGATTATTATAGAAAAAAACAGGGAATTGAAAATTGGTTTCATAGATGACTATTTATTGTTAAAAATGATTTGTCTAAAATTTGCTACTTATATGACCTTATATTTCTTATATGGTTAAAACATTTTAGTTGTTTTTTGAACCATATAAGAAATATAAGGTCATCTGAATTTTAGAATATATTAATTGTTTACGTTCATTGCGTAATCCGTTTTTATTTATAAATTGATTGAAATATTTACGAAATAAGTTCTTCCGTAGCCGTAAAAATATTTGTTGCCAAAGGATGGTGTTCCGCTGGAAACATCCTGATTGCGCTTCCTGAAATTGGCATTTCTGGCTTGTTCGTAACCGCCAGTTTTATAAACAGTATTCAATGCATTATTAACGCTGGCAAAAAGACCTACATATTTACCGTAAATGCGCCATGATTTTCCGCCAACCAAGTTTAATAGTGTTGTTGGAGCAAACTTTTCCTGTTGCAATAATTCCTTGGCTCTTTCTTCCGTAGCTTCCGGAAAGGAAAATCCGCTGGCGGGATTAATATAAAAATGATCTGTTCTGGCAATGGGAGAAAAATCAATATAGCTGTTCGCTAAATAATTAATATTTACACCAATCCACCAAAATTTAGGATCTCGGTATTCAATTCCCAACGAATACGCTTGTTGTGGCGAGCCCGGTTGTTTGTAGTTTTTCAATGCTGCGGTTCCAAAATCAAAAACGGGATTCGTATTTTCTATTGAAGCTTCGGCATCATTTGTCACCATTACATTTGGATTGCTGTCATACGTATATTCACCAAAAGCTGCCGAAAAAGTGGTTTTCAACGTTGAGTTTATCTGGTATTCCAGACTTAACTCGGTCCCCAGATTTCTCTTGTTCAAATGCGTTAGCGTCTGACTCACAAATGCACTGGTGTTGTTATACCCTGCCCCATCGTCAAAAATTCCTTCGGCGTAAAAGAAAGAAGTTTGAGTGGCGTCTTTTATCAACGTATAAAAAGCGGTTAATCGCGCTTTGAATCTTGGAGAACGATGGATATAACTGGCATCCAGACTACTGCTATTTTCACTTTCCAAATCGTCAACAATCCTATTATTTAAGCGAGAATTTGGAAAAGTATTTCTAATTGTTGGTGCTTTTGTCAAATGCGCTGCGTTAAAAACCAACAGTTGTTTTCCGGATATTTTGTACGTTACTCCACCTTTGAATCCAAAATTTTCGAATGTTGCTTTCTTACTTTTTCCAAAGGAATTCGTTTCGTAAATTCCGTTTTTGTACAATCCTTCCCTTTGATAATTGGTGCTTGAAAAACTTTGAGCCAGATAAAAATCGACTTTGTTGTACGAGAATTTGAATTGTGTAAACGCATCAAGTGTATTGGCAACATAATTATAATTGTATCCGTATTCATCCCCAACAACTACTTGACGGTTTGGATTATTCAAGTCAGATTGAGATTGGTTTCCGTTATAAAAAGCATCAATATCTTCAAAAAAAGCACCACCTAATAAATCTAAAAGCTTTTGGTAATTGTGTGATTTCAAGTTTTTAAAAGATCCCCCAGCATTCAAAATAACATTTTCCGTGAGCTGTGTATTAAATGTAGAAGTCGCCACGATTGTTTTATCATCCGTGCGGTCTTCATATAAAACATACTTGCTTTTGGAAGGTTCGTAACCTGAAATTGTTCCATTTATATCTGCAATTGGGTTTTGATTGGCTTGGTACATCGCGTTCCAATCGATTTGCTGATTGGCTAAAAACAGTACTTTGCTTTTTTCCGCATTCTCTAAATCCGGTGTGAATTCACCTGAAAATTCACCGTTATCTGATTCATAATGCGAACTGTAATAACTTGGCAGTTTTCTATAATAGGTAGGATCCGGACTATTGGCATTTTGATAATCGATGTTGCTGTTTCCAATTTTTCCAAACTGATACATCAAGCTAGAATTTAAAGTTGTCTTGTCATTAACTTTAAAAAAATGATTCCCCATCAAAATGGGTTCTTCGATAGTTTTCATTCTCGAATTTCTCTTATTCCCATCTTGAAATCCCCAATAGGAATTGTATTTTCCGTTTGTTAATTGAGTAACTTCGGTGGTATTTGGGGAATTTTTCCCTCTAGAATTTGGCGTGTAAAATACCGTAAAGCTCAGCGAATGATTGTCGTTTACTTTTTTCTCCACACTTATAAATCCTGAATTGGCATCATAATTCGTTCCTTCGAAATAGCTTTCTTGTGCCCATCGCTTTCCTGCCGAAACCACCAATGCCCAGCCTCGCGTATTCATTCCGGAAGCATAGGTTCCCATCATGCGCCAACTGTAATTGGTATTGGTCCCGGAAAATGAAATTCTGGTGCCGGGTCTATAAATGGAAGCTCGGGTATTGATTTCCTGAGTGCCCAATATTCCCCCAAAAGTATAATCGGAAGGAGCTGTTCCTACTGAAAATTCCTGATTACGCAGCGCATCGTTCAAGCCTCCCCAATCACCCCATTGTGGTCTGCCATCATATAATTTATTCATCGAAACGCCATTAATCATCATCGTGGAATGTTCGCTATCCAATCCCCGAATTCTAAAACGAGCCTGTCCCCAATTGAACGCCGCCGCTTGCTGAAAAGCATCTTTGGAGGATTGCAAAAGCCCCGAAGTGCTTTCGGAGCCACTGTTGTCATCGCTTAAATCACTTTCGTATAGCGTTATTAAACTGGTTTGTTGTTCTGAAGTTTGATCTTCTTCTAATAGTATCAGGTCTGAATCGAGTAGTTGTCCTGCTATGATTTCAACAGGAAATAATGCGTCCTTATACCCCTGACTGTGAAATAAAACCAGTTGGTTTCCTTGTGAAACATTATCAAATCTAAATTCACCATCAACTGTTGTCAGCTGCATTAAATTTGTATTTTGAATCGTAACTACGACAGATGCTACCGGTTGTTGTGTTTTGGAATCGATAACTTTTCCGGAAATGCCTGTTTCTTGTTGTGCAAAAGCAAAAGGCATTGAAACAAAAAAGAAGAGAATCAGGGTAATTTTTTTCATAAGCACATTATGTCTTTTATGAGCGAATTAGAATGGGCCAATAAATAAAAATTCTTTATTCTATTTCGACTTAATCAAATACGGTCCTTAGAGAATCAACATTACGGATAATGATGATTTTTTTTGAACAGCAGAGATTATTCCTAAATAGAATAAAGAATCAGAAAAATGGAAAAAATGTTTTTGGAAAGTGGTATTTTGAGACCGAATAAAATTCTGCTGAAAAGTGTGGTATTAGAATTTTAAACTAAATTTAAATAGCTTACTATTTAAATTTAGTTTAAAAATAAGAAAAAAACTATTAAGTTGTTCTTTTTTATAGAAAAAATCTTATAATTTTTTTTAACTCCTATAATCTGGAAATATTCTAAGAAATTAAAAACGCAATGAATAGCCCCGATGGCAGCAAGTATCCTTTTTCTCGTTTTTTTACGAGAAAAAGATACTGCGTACAGCGGGTGTGGGTATTCTTATAAAAACGGGGATGTTGTGCTTCTAAAAAAACTAGTCTTGAATTGCCTTGATTTTGGTAACCATTAGTGCAATGAAGAATCCAAAAATACCAATGAAAGCGAATGAAAACCGCAAACTAAATGCCTCGGCTATGTAACCAATTATGGGTGGTCCCATTAAAAATCCGAGGAAACTTACACTTGAAACGATGGTTAAAGCTTCGCCTGTTGGGATAGTTGGATGTTTCCCTGCGATGCTATAAAGGGTTGGTATAATAGTTGAAACTCCTAATCCTACAAACATAAAAGCAATGGTTGACGGAATTATGAACGGAAAAAATACAGCGGTAAATAACCCTACCGAAATCATACAACCACTAATTTGCATCACTTTTTTTCGTCCAAATTTATGACTCAAGCCATCTCCAAAAAATCGACCACTTGCCATCATAATCATAAACGAAGTGTATCCCAAAATCACTAATGGCCCAGGTGCTTTGATGACATCTTTGAAATAAACACCGCTCCAGTCGAACATGACACCTTCACTGGCCATGCAACAAAAACCAATTATACCAAGGAAAATTAAAGCACTATCTGGTTTAGTAAATAATTTTTTCTTTTCGGTTTGGATGGTTTCTTTGGCTTTTATTAAAAATTTGAAATTAAAACCAATCATCAAAAGCACAATTGAGGCAACGATTAAAAAGTGTTGATACGGAGTAAGTTCCAATGCTAACATTCCCAAACCTACCAAAGCACCCGTGAATCCTGCCAAACTCCACATGCCATGAAAAGACGACATTATGGTTTTCTTAAAAAGTTCTTCGGTATAAACGCCCTGAGTGTTTACGGATATGTTTGCCAAATTCCCAAATATTCCAAATACAAATAATCCCAGTGACAATTGCCAAGCCTGAGTGGCCAGTCCAAGATTAGTTAAACTAAAAACATAAAATAATAGAGAGAATATAAGGATGCGGTGACTGCCGAATTTGGTTACTAATTTTCCGGACAGAGGCATAATCACCAATTGTCCCATTGGCAAGGCAAATAGAATAGTTCCTAAATGACCATCACTTAAATGCAATGCTGTTTTGATATCCGGGATTCGGCTCGCCCAAGTGGCAAAACACAAACCCATACCAAAATAAAACATCGAAACTGCCCAACGAATTCTATTCAAATAAGAAATCTTAGCGTCTTTATACGTTTTCTTATATTTTGCTTTGGTTCTGAACCTACCTATAAAATTTAAATCTATCAAGACAATTGGATTTTGAAATTTTGCTATTCAAAAATACAAAATCCAATCTTTCCATTTTAGTAAATACTTTATAAACCGAAAAATACATCGTTATTGTTTATAAATTAGGTTAAAAAAGCATTAGTATTTAGGATTTATTCACCACGAATTTCACAAATTTTACACGAATTTTTAGTTAGAAACTAAAGAAATTAGTGTTTTTCGTGTAATTCGTGGTAAGGATTTTAAAGGATAATCATAATGAACTATAAATCAATCACTTTCTTTTGGGCACTACTTTGAATCGCCGCTTCAATAATTTGCATGACATGAACTCCGTCCTGAGCAGTTACCGGCTCTGATATATCATTTGAAATAGAATTCCAAACCCCGTCAAAAAAATCATAATAATTGCCTTGAAGTGTTGGTACTTTGGCATTAAAAATATCGTTCTTGATTTCAGTATGTAAAGTGCCTTCTTTACTCTTAGGCTCTTTTCCCCAAGTGTCTAAATTTGGTTTTTTTCCAAGTTTTAAATCGTCTTCCTGCACATCGCCACGCGGTTTTAGGAAAGAACCTTTTTTACCATGAATCATATAAGACGGAATGGCCTCCCTGACAAAAAATCCCGCTTTCAATCGGACACGGAAATCAGGATAATACAGCAAAATATCTATATAATCATCTACCAAAGAATGTTCTCGCGTGATTCTAATATCAGCAAAAACGGATTCGGGCAAACCAAATAAACACAACGCCTGATCAATTAAATGAGGTCCTAAATCCTTTAGAATTCCTGCGCCGGAATTGGCAGTTTCTTTGTGTGACTTTGGACTCAAAAGTGGATTGTAACGGTCAAAATGGAATTCGGCTTCCACGATTTCACCCAACACTTTATCTGAAATGATTTTCTGAACAGTTTTGAAATCGCTGTCCCATCTTCTATTTTGGAAAACGGCTAGTTTCACTCCTCTTTCTTTGGCCAAAGCGGCTAATTCCTGAGCTTGGGCAACGGTTGTGGTAAATGCCTTTTCGACAATCGCGTGTTTTCCCGCAAGCAATACTTTTTTGGCATATTCATAATGCGTATCCACTGGCGTATTAACAATCACTAAATCGACATCGTCTTCGAGTAAAGCCTCCATTGTGGCATAACTTTTAACCGAAGGATAATCCTCTCGTATCAATTTTTTACTTCTTTCCCATGAACCAAGCAGTTCAAATCCTTTATGAAATGATATAAACGGGGCGTGGAATACTTTTCCAGACATTCCGTAGGAAAGTAAAGCAGTTCTTATTTTTTGCATGTACTGTTTTTTTAAGTCGAACACGAATTTATAACTTTTAATTTTAAAACTCACATGAACTTATATTCCTTATGCGGTTAAATTTTGAACCATATAAGGAATGTAAGTTCATTGAAGAAATAGGCAGAATGATTGCTAATTAATTTTTGCTTGAAAATTTGGTGAAAAATAATTTCGTGTTAATTCGTGAAATTCTATCTAATACCAAAGACAAATATAATATAGACCAATTATTTATCCTCACCCCCAACCCCTCTCCAAAGGAGAGGGGAGTCGTTGGACTATATTATATTTTCCTTTGGTATAACTCTTTTCAACTGTTTGGTTAAGAATTCGAAATAGTATTATGGTTTATAAAATCTGCTGAATCTGCAAAATCTGCGTGCTAAAAATTTTCACGCAGATTTTGCAGATTCAGCAGATTAATGTAGTAGAAAATTTATTTTTTATTGTCCTCTTTGATAAACCCATTTCATCACTGCGTATTTTCAGAGTTAGCAACTCTTTGTCTAAGTCCAACCACTTTCTTTAAATTCGTGTTTACATTTTATTTAATTTTTGCTCTATCGTATTGTTTGGGCCATTGAATATCCGCTTGAAGTTCCTGGGCGAATGTCAATCCTAAATTGGGGTTTCTAAGGGATTCTCTTGCGAACAAAACCAAATCCGCTTTTCCGGTTGCAATTATTTCTTCTGCCTGACCGGATGCTGTAATTAATCCAACGGCACCTGTCATTATTGCAGTTTCTTTTTTTATTCTTTCTGCAAAAGGAACTTGGTAACCAGGTCCTAACGGAATTTGTTGGCGAGACACTAATCCTCCTGAAGAAACATCAATTAAATCAACTCCTTTTTCTTTTAGTATTTTCGAAAGCTGAACTGATTCTTTGATGTTCCAACCGCCATCCGCCCAATCCGTAGCAGAAATTCTAACAAACAAGGGCAAATTTTCCGGCCATTCCGATTGCACTGCTTCCACAATATCCAAAGTAAAACGGATTCGGTTTTCGAAACTTCCCCCATATTCGTCCGTTCTAAAATTAGACAAAGGTGAAAGAAACTGATGCAATAAATACCCGTGAGCCCCATGAATTTCCAGTACTTGAAAACCCGCTTGAACGGCTCTTTTAGCAGTTGCTTTAAAATCGGAGATTACTTTTTGAATTCCCGATTGATCTAACGCGATTGGTGCTTTTTCATTATCATGATAGGCGACAGCACTTGGCGCCACCGTATCCCAACCGCCTTGGGTTTCATCTAATTTCCTGCCGCCTTCCCAAGGTGCAGCTGCACTTGCTTTTCTCCCGGCATGCGCCAATTGGATTCCGGGAATTGAATTTTGACTCCCAATAAAACGATTAATCGCTTGCATCTTTTCGATTTGTTCGTCTTTCCAAAGTCCCAAATCACCGGGTGAAATTCTGCCTTCGGGAGAAACCGCAGTCGCTTCCTGAATAATTAATCCTGCACCTCCACTGGCACGACTGCCTAAATGCACCAAATGCCAGTCATTGGCAAAACCATCAATTGCCGAATATTGGCACATGGGCGAAATAACAATTCTGTTTTTAAGGGTGGTGTTTTTTATTTGAAGTGGTGAAAATAACTGTGCTGCCATTTGTATGAAGTTTAATTTAAAAGTAAAATGATTTTTCTAAAAAAGTAGTCCGACAGGATTTATTTGAAAATAATAAACAGCATACTTTTGGTAAAAGCATATACTCCTTAATTTTAAACACATAAGAAATAAAAGTTCCTTAAAGTTTTAGCTTCATTATGGCTTATAGGAACTTCTATTTCTTATATGATTTAAATTACACTTTACTGTTTCATAACATTTCCTGAAAAAGTAAAGTTAAGGGACATAACTGAAAGTAAAAATTGAAATTTCAATTAATTAACAAACATTTAAAACTGTATCAAAGAATTATTACAAATTAAACAAATAGAAAACCTTACTTTTGTGAGTTGTAAAAGAACTAAAATTAAAAAATGGAAATAGTTATCAAGCTTTCTCAATTTTTATTGAGCTTATCATTACTTATTATACTTCACGAATTAGGACATTTTATTCCTGCAAAATTGTTTAAAACCAGAGTCGAAAAATTTTACCTCTTTTTTGATGTTAAATACTCCCTTCTGAAAAAGAAAATTGGCGAAACCGAATACGGTATCGGTTGGTTGCCTTTGGGTGGTTATGTAAAAATTTCCGGAATGATTGACGAGAGTATGGACAAAGAGCAAATGGCATTGCCACCTCAGCCATGGGAATTTCGTTCTAAACCGGCTTGGCAACGTTTGATTATTATGCTTGGTGGTGTTACTGTGAATTTCATTTTGGCATTCCTAATTTACATCGGAATGGCATTTGCTTATGGCGATACCTACATTGCTAACTCCGATTTGAAAGACGGTCTTTTGATCGAAAATAAAGCCATGCAAAATGCAGGTTTCAAAACGGGTGACAGAATCATTTCTATAGATGGCGAAAAAGTAGCACGTTTTGATAATGGAATCAACGCCAAAGTAGTAATGGGAAAACAAATCCTTATTCAAAGAAATGGAATCGAGCAGTCTATCACAATGCCAAATGATTTTGTGGATCAATTATCAAAATTTGAAAAAGCACCATTAGTATCTATCAGAATGCCATTTGTTATTGGAGCTGTTACTGCAGATTCTAAAAATACTGCTTTACAACCAAAAGATATCGTTATTGCTCTTAACGGTCAAAAAACAAAATATTTTGACGAAGCCAAAACAGTTTTGGAAAACAATAAAAACAAAACCATTAACGCCACTGTTTTAAGAAATCAAAAAGAAGTACAAGTTCCTGTTACCGTTTCTAAAGATGGTAAACTAGGGGTGCAAATTGGAGGTTTAGGAATGGAATCTTTAGAAAAACTAGGCTATTACAAAATTAGCAAGCAGGAATTTGGACTTTTAGAATCTATTCCTGTAGGATTAGCAAAAGGAAAAGACCAATTAGTAGGGTACGGAAAACAGCTGAAAATGATTTTCAGTCCAAGTACCGGTGCTTACAAACAAGTAGGTGGTTTTAAAGCCATATTTGACATTTTTCCCAATACTTGGAGCTGGGAAGTTTTCTGGACGATCACCGCTTTGTTATCAATTATGCTTGGCGTAATGAACTTATTGCCTATTCCGGCACTTGATGGTGGCCATGTAATGTTTTTATTATATGAAATTGTAAGCGGTAAAAAACCAAGTGATAAATTCCTGGAGAATGCACAAATGGTTGGTTTCGTATTACTTATAACACTGTTACTATTTGCTAATGGAAACGACATTTACAAGGCAATTCTTGGGAAGTAAAAAAAATTGAAAAAAGTTTTATTTTTGCTTGCAGAAATCAAATTAAGCCCTATCTTTGCACCGCTTTACAAGTGAAACACACTTCACTAATAAGCACACAAAAACGTTCATTCCTTACCAGAATAAAAATATACAGTTTCCTTCTTAGCTCAGTTGGTTAGAGCATCTGACTGTTAATCAGAGGGTCCTTGGTTCGAGCCCAAGAGAGGGAGCTTTTTAAAAAGACTTTACAGTGATGTAAGGTCTTTTTTGTTTTAAAGCGATAGTGAAAGCGGGACTTCACGATGTTTTATTATAAAATGGAAATTTTCTCATTTGACAACTTTGACAGGTTTTTTGATAAAAAAAGGTACCCATTGCGGTACCCATCTAAAATCTCGAGGTACCCATTTTAAAATTCCGAATTGTTATGCCAATTGTTTAACTCAAAATCAATTGGAAACATGCACCAAGAAAAAATCACAATTCTGTTTGTAATTAGCGCAAACAAGACTAATCAAAAAGGATTATGCCCTCTTAATTGTAGAATCACTCTTAACAAAGAACGCAAACAATTCACTACAGGACTTTTTGTAAACCCAAACTACTGGGAGAATAAACTTCAAAAAGTCAACACTCAAGATGCCAACTACAAATTTATTAATGCTCAAATAGAGCAAATTCAAATCAAGATAAACAACATCGCATTAGTTTTTCAACTACAAGGTGCAGATTGTACTCTTGATAACATCTATAATAAATACATTGGCGTAGAAATCAAAAAGAAGGAATATGTCCTCTCCTATTACAAACAGTATCTTTCCAAAATTAAAAAACTCGTAGGATTAGAAATTAAAGACAACACCTATGATAAATTTGTTTACGTGGGAAACCATTTGGAAGCATTCCTCAAATGGAAATTTAAAAAAACAGATTTTCCTCTAGAAGAATTGAGCCTACAGTTTCTTGACGATTTTGACTACTATTTAAAGACCGAGAAGAAACAAGAGCAAATCACCATCAACAAAACCATTCAAAGGCTTAGAGCACCTATTAAACAAGCCATTTCAGAAGGCTATTTAGATAGAGATCCATTTATACTTCACAAATCCAAAACAGTCCGTAAAACCGTTATATTCCTTAGCACAGAAGAACTCAAAACCCTTGAAGAAGCCGTATTGCAACAAAAAAGATTAAGCACCATTCAAGACCTATTCATTTTCTGTTGTTACACAGGTTTGGCGTATTATGAAATGGCTAATCTTGAGAAACAGAACATCCAAATAGGTTTCGACGGGATTAATTGGATTCAGATGAAACGTGAAAAAACACAACGCCAAATCTCTATTCCAATTCTTCCAAAAGCACAAGAAATCATTGAGAAATACTCAACCGATAGTAACCACATATTCCCACCAATAAGCAATCAAAAATTCAACTCTTATCTCAAGGAAATTTCAGCTATAACTGGAATTGAAAAAAGATTGACGCACCACATTGCTAGGAAAACGTTTGCATCTACTGTCTTACTTTACAATGATGTCCCAATGGAAATTGTATCAGAACTACTGGGTCATTCTAACATGGTTATTACACAGGAAAGTTATGGGAAGGTAGTGCAGAAGAAAGTGAGTGAGGCAATAAAAAATCTTATTGTCAAATTGAAATAGAATAACATCCTGATTTAACAAAAGTTGTTGTTGGTCAGGATATTTCTATTAGAAGATTGTCGATTATTTAAAAAGTTCTATTACATCAACTTCTAAAGCTTTGGAAACTATTTCTAAGGTCGAAAGCGTTGCATTGGCTCTTCCTGCTTCTAATCTGGACATATTACTCTTCTCAAAGTTGCACTTGGCAGCCAAATCTTGTTGAGACAAATTTTTCTCAATCCTGATTTCCTGAATACGTTTACCAACCTTTATTTGTAAAGAATTTCCCAAATCTAAATTATCATTTATGATAAGTCAAAATTTGTTCTATATTTGTTTAATGTGGTTATCATAAAAGATAACTGTGTTTTATTTTATAGAATGAGGAAACCCGTAATGAAATGATTTTGAAAAAAAATTGCTTTGCCAACAAATCACTAAAAGTGGGTATTGTGTATGGGAAGTAATACGCGTTCCTTTGTTAGCAATGGACACTCGTGAAAGTAGTATAGGTTTGTTTTGAATTTAAAATTTAAGGAGTGTCAAAAAGGAATAATTGAGAAATATCGATTTTTAAGGTTTTGGAAATAGCATACAAGGTTGTAACAGAAGTATTAATAACGCCTCTTTCAATTCTGCTGATTTGGGAAATTTCGACACCTAGTTCATTTGCAAGCTGTTCTTGAGTAAAACCCTTTGCTAATCTAGCTAAACGGAGATTTTTTCCAAAGCTTATTAAAATAGTATTTCTGTCTAGATTATCCACGAAATAAAATTCGTTGAATAAGTTATTTTGTTAATAGGCAAATTTGCCTACTTTTGAATAAATAAAATTGGAGCTTAGAAACTAAAAAAAAAACGGGACGTAACAGTTAAACTAAAACCAAAAAATGTAACCAAAACAAATCGAAATACTTATGAAAAAATTATTTTTAATAATGTTTTTTTTTATGACCACTTTTTCATTTTCACAATCAAATGATAATTTCACATACTTATGTACAGTTTCAGATAATAAAGAATCAGAGTATTACTTTTATATTGAAAAAGTAAACTATAATTCCAAAGAAGTTTGGATAAAAAAAATCGAACCGGAGAAAACTGTAAAAAATAAAAAAGGTAAATATATTAAAACTGGAGGTAAAGAGATTTTGCAGTTTATGTCTATAAACTGTTCAGAATACGAATTCGATGTGAAACAAACTATTTCTTATGATAGAAATGGAAATGTAATTAAAAATGATACGAGTCAAAATTATGGTAATAAAGTAGTTCCAGGTTCTGTAATGGCAGGAATATTTGAAGGTGTTTGTTCAGAATAGTTATTCAAAATGCTTTTCTTCTGAAAATCAGAAAAGCAAAAAAATTTGTAAATATTATTAAAAATTTAAATTGAACACTAATAAAGCAACATAAAAATCGTCTTAAAGAAACTGTATTTACAAGCATATGATCTATTAACTGGTTCTGAAAAAATTGTTTCCCTGACAAAAGATGAATTGGTAGTGGTAAATCAATACAATGATGACGAATTAAAATATTTTAAACGATTGTAAATAAAAGATATTTGATTACGGTAAACCGTAAAACAAATCAAATTCAATAAATTAAATTTGGCTAGAATTCAGAATATTAGTTTGCATCAAAAACAAAGAATTCAGAAATATCAACATTTAAAACTTTAGAAATTGAATAAAGGGTTGTAATAGAGGTGTTAATCACGCCTCTTTCAATTCTACTAATTTGAGAAATCTCAACACCGAGTTCATTTGCAAGTTTTTCTTGGGTGAACCCTTTTGCTAAACGGAGTTGACGAAGATTAGCTCCAAAAGTAATTAATATGCTTTTTTTATCTTGATTATTCACGAAATAAAATTCGTAGAATAAACCAATTATACAGTAGGCAAATTTGCTTATATTTGAAAAACTTTTAAAAAATAAATATTTAAAACGATATGATAAAACAATATGCACAGGCTTTTTTTATTCTTTTCACAACAGTTGTTTTCTCTCAACAGAAACCCGACTATGAACTTATTGAAAAAAATATTAAAGATGAAAATTCTGAATATTATTACACTTCCTTATTGGAAAGATATAGAAAAGGTGATAAATCAATGACATTAAAACAATGTGAACACTTATATTATGGTTTTGCTTTTCAAGATAATTTTAAAAATTTTCGGTATAAGTCATTGACAGATAGTATAGCAAAGTATGAAAAAAATGAAGATAAATTAGACTCTAAAAATATTTTAAAACAATTAGAGTTTAGAAATCAAATATTAGAAAAAAGTCCATTTGATGTTAATCATATATGGGGGAAAATAAACAACCTCGATTTACTAAAAAGACAAAATGAGATTAATATTTGTTTTAATCAATTAGATATAATGCATAATGTGGTCAGGAATTCTGGTGATGGATTAACAAAAGAAACGGCTTATTACATTAATAATGTACAATTTGAGTGGTTCTTAATTAATTTATTGGACCTAAAAGCCACTAAAAATCCGGAGACAATTGATGAAATTTACGAGTATATTTTATTGGAAAAAAACGATAAAAACATTAATGGTCTATATTTTAATGTTGAAAAGGTACAATATACAATTGAATATCAAAATTAAAAAATACAGTTAATCAGCCATTTAACTAAATTATTATGAAATTATTCTTCCTCTTGTTTCTATTTATTCCATTAGACGAAATTAAAAAATCGCCATCTGACTTTGAAAATGAGCTAAATTACATTGTTAAAGATTTCAGAGAAGATATAATGGACGAATATAAGTGTAAAAAATTAATGAACAATGCAGGTTCTATTTCTGATGAAATTGAAGAAGAATTAAAGGAAACAAATAAGTACACTTCCTATGAAATTAGCCAACTAAGAGAGCTAAAAACTAAAGCTGATGCTTTACAATCTTATATTGGAGGTGTTGGAAGTTGTGCAAGTGCTATGTTTCCATCTTTTAAGGAATTTGAAATAGCAAATCAAATGGTATTTGGATCCGTTACCTATGTTAATCAAGGAAAATTTTGTGTAGATTTTATATCTGTAACAATAGGGAGTTACGTTGTTTATATGGCTAAAAACAGTACTTCTATCAATTATACAGTAAAATATAATTGGAAAAACAATAATGGAACTTCAAAAGGCAATGGAACAATGGGACTCCCTGAAAAAACATTGAGAAGCATTTACAACAATAGAAGTAATCAAACACAAAAAAAAATTACGGTTTTGGGAGTTACTTGTATTCCTTTTTGATTATATCAATGTTTTAACTAATCAAAAAAACATAAAAACAGAGTCGCTGAAAACTGAATAGAGTAAGCAAAACAAAATCTATATAAAATGAAAAAAATAATTTTTACCCTAACATTTTTATTGGCAACAATTGCAAGTTTTAGCCAAAATTTGACTCAAAAATACAATAGCTATTTAGAGCGAACTGAATTTTATGATTCATCTGGGAAAATGGTTGCATATGCTAAAGAAAACACTTATCTAAACAGAACAGAATATTATGATTCTTATGGCAAACTTATTAAATATGAAACAAACAATCAATATTTAAACAGAACAGAAACTTACGATTCCTCTGGCAGACAACAAGGATATGAAAAGAATAACTCTTACTTAAATCAAAACGAAACATACAATCAATCTGGTCAACAACAGTTAACAAAAAAATGGAATGAATATTTAAAACGATATGAGGTTTATGATTCTTTTGGTAAAATGAGAGGCTATTATACGTACAATAGTTATTTAAAACAATGGGATTACACAAGCGCTTCATACTAAATAAAATAAACCTTAAAAATAATTATATGAAAATCATCATCAACATACTTGCTTTATCACTAAGCATTTATTCATTAAGTGCTCAAAATTTTAAAACAGATTACACAAAAAGTTATATTTCCAAAAATTGTGGTGAAGAGAAATTTGCATTCACCTTTTATAATAATACCTTATTCCGGACCGATTCATATTATAACACTTCAATTAAAGTCCCCTCAAAAAGACAACTTACAGATTTTGATAATAGTGGTTTTTATTATGAAATGTGGTTACCTACTTTTTATTTAGAATTGTACGGCATAAATGAGTATAATAAAGTGCCGCAATTTAATTATAAAGTATGCTTTGATAAAAAAGGAGGTGATTTATTATACATCTTTGAATCAGCGGCAAATTCAGGAATAGATTCAGGTAAATTTTACTTTACTTTAAAAGGTCGTAATATATTTTGTACTGATTAGAAATCAGAATCTATATAATGAAAAGGCTATTTATGAAACTGTTACCATACATTGGTGCACTTAGCTGAATTTAACTATGGTCTTATATTTGAAAATTAGTGGTTGATGCGAAAACTCGAATTTTTAATCCCAAAACCTATTGTGATCAAACCGTTAGAGATAATATTAAAAAATAACAGGAAACTAATATGAATTTTACATCTAATCAGAAAAAATTTATTGATTCCCTTTTAGCCCAATTAAATTTTAATCAAATTGTAAAGTTTGATACTGATAAATTTAAAACACAATATTTTAATCAATTTCTATCGGCTTACAAAACATTTAAAAATTTAGCGAATTGTGAATACTCAATGATACTGTATAACAATGTGGAAAGAATATTTCAGTCTAAATTAATTTTATAATAGAAACTAATGAGTGAAAATAATAATAGTAAGAATGCTTTAGGATGTATTTTAATAATTGTATGTATGGCTGTATCAATACTAATTTGCCAGCCAGTGATTAGCATACTTGGAGATGGAGCTTATCCGATAATTGTAATTGTTGGTGTATTATTAGGTAAATTTTTATCGAAAGTGTTTTTTAAAGAAAATGATGAATAAAGCTAAATACCAGCAACTAACCGCCGTTTGCCAATATTGCGGGATTAGGCTAAATTTAAAGATGGTTTTGTACTTTAAAAATTTTAATTTAATAAAACTAAAAAATCAGAAAAGAATCATTCCAACCAAATCTATATTAAATATGAAAAAACTATCAATACTAATTTGCTTGATAGTTTCAAGCTTTACTGCGTTAGCTCAATATGAAGTTAAAACCATAAAAAGACCAGACGGAATTACCCTTAAATATTTTAATCCTATTCCAGTAGTCAGAGCTTACAACTACGAAGCAGGACTGTCATTATATAAAAATCCAGACAATAACAAGTATTTTGTAGCAATTTCAGTGTTGTTTAAGAATACAGTTGCTGAAGAATTAAACGGAAATTTATTGATTCAAACAACTGGCAAAAACGGGATTTCTTTAAAACCAGCTTACAATAGATTAGTTACTATGAATGGTAGAGAAGTAGCACTATCTATGTACTATTTAACAGAAAGAGAAATAAACGAACTCAAATCAAATTCAATAAAACTGATTTCTTTTACTATAAATGATGAAATTATTGCATTGAATCTAACCGAAAATAGAGATGTATTAGTTAAAGAATTTGAAATATTAAGCAATGCAAAAAGTAATATTTCTAAACAAAATTTTAACAAATCAAATTCGCTAACTAATGCACAAAAACAAAATATCCCAATAAGAACACCTGTTACTAATCCTAATATGCCAAACGGAAGAAAAACATACGATGATTATTTTAAAGATCGAGATGCTAAAAATAAAAATACTCAAATTAAACCAGACTCAACATCTACAATGTTTGGTAGAAATACATCAGGTGTATTAGGTGTTAATACTGATTATGGAGAATCTAAATATGATAAAGATATTAATTGGGATGCAGATATTGATAAAAATGATATTGAAGGTTCCTTAAAAAAATATAGAGATGCAAGATGGGAAGAGGAATGGGGAAGTTATAGAAATATAGGATTGGGAATTTTGTTTTTAATTATAATAATTTCCATTTTTGCTATATTTAGGAAAAGAGATAATAATGAAATAGTAGAAACAATTATTCCTCCTGTAATAACAAAAGAGACTGCAATTACATTAACTCCCGATGCATATAGAGCTCCCACAGTTGAAGACAATTCATCAAATAGGGAGTCAATTCCAGAATCTCTTTTACAAGGAGATATCCTAGATCCTTTAATCGATTTAGATTCAAATAAAAAAAATTTAAAAAAAATAGGCTTTAAACCTTCAATTATTTTCAATCAAAATGAGCCGTACAGTTATCCAATGGTCAAAATGCCAACGGAAAATTCATACATTAAATTTCCAAGGTTAGGTCGTTCAAACAAATTAGGCATTACTGAAAACACTTTTTTCGAAGTCTTAAACAAATATTTTAAATCAGATTTTAAAATACACAATAATCGTCACATTACCCACAAGAGCGGAAACAATGCCTACGAACCTGATTTTTTGTTAATTAATGAAAAAGAGAACAAAAATATTTTTATAAATGTCGAAATTGACGAGCCTTATGATGGGATTTCAAGAATACCTACTCACGAAATAAATCGAGATGTTTACAGAGATTTATTTTTTACAAACCGAGGTTATATTGTAATTCGATTTACAGAAAAACAGATATTTGAAGAAGCGAAACAATGTTGTGTTTTTATTGCAAACGTTATAAAAGCTATAGATGAAAACTATTCAAATAAAGAATTGGATTTCAAAACAAGTATTTCGTCACAAAATCAATGGGATACCCTCCAAGCAAAAAAATGGTCATTAGAAAAGTATAGAGAAAAGTATTTAAAAATAGAAAATTTTAATCTAAAATCATCCTCACAAATTGACTTTTTAATTACAAATTCCGAATTTGATAAAATTATTGAATCAAAAATTATTGAAACCGATTTGAGTGCTTTTGATAAAAATGACAACAAACCTTTAAACGGAAATCAATCGCATATAAGAGACAAAAGAATTGTTTTTGACTCCTTAAATCACAGGTATTACATAGACAATAATCCCGACACCATCTCTGTAAGTCAACTAATAGATAAATTCTTTCCTGAATTTGATGCTTTAAAAGCTGCAACTAATTTAAACCCAAAACACGAACTCTATGGTTTACCCACAGACGAAATAATTTCTATTTGGAAAAAGAAAGGGATTGAAGCCGCCGAATTAGGAACCCATTTACATCTTCAAATAGAGAATTATTATAAAAATCAAACCTACAATTCAAACACAAAAGAGTTCAGTCATTTTTTGGATTTTAAAGAGCGTTTTTCAAGTATGAATCCAGAACGAACGGAATGGAGAATATTTGATGAAGATTATATGATTGCAGGAACAATAGATATGCTATACAAAAAAGAAGATGGGACATTCTATGTTTTTGATTGGAAAAGAAGCGAAAAAGTAGTACATCCTGATGGTAAACCTAAAATTTCCGACCCTGAACATTTCTATACCAAATTTGCATTTGGGGAATTAAGCCACCTTACGGACGACAGTTACTATCGATATGCTTTGCAGCAAAATATTTACAGACATATCTTAGAAACAAAATACAATTATAAAATAAGCTCAATGAATTTATTAATATTACACCCTAATTACGAATCCTATCACTGGGTAAAGCTTGAGAAAATGCAAAAAGAAGTTGAATATATGTTTTCAACGTTAAAAATAATTTCCTAAAAACAATATATTTTAATAAGCTATAAAATAGTCAAACATTATTTGATGAATTTATTAGGAAATATAGTAGTCTGTACGATACTATTTACGGCTCTTTCCGCACTTCGATAAAATAGTGATTTGGTAAAATTTACTTTTTAGAATATTGCAAATAAATAGCTTATAAAAATTCTAATTCCTCAAATCAAATTTAAATTTAATAGAACTAAAAATTCAGAAAATAATCAATACTATGGCAGAGATACTAAAAGCGAACTGTAGAATTTGCAATTACGAGACAAGTTTTAGATATGGAGGAGGGAGATTCGATTTTCAAACTTTTAATCCCGTACCAGCGTATGACAAAACTACTGAAGAATTGGAAAGTGTAAATTACAAGTTAGAAAAAGATAATCCAGATTACATTTTTTACACAGATGAACAACTCAAAGGAGACAATGAAGGAAAATATATTTTTCAAAATTTTGATTTGAAATTGAATCAAGTAAATAACTACTGTCCTAAATGCAAGAATTACAGCTTGGATTTTAGGAGTTATATGTTTTGTTAACCCGCAAATCAACTTCACTATAAGATAAAGTACTTTACCGCCTTATTAAGGCAAAATGTTCAACAAATAATTTCCAAATTTTTTTAATTTTTTTAATTTTTTTTTGGATCGAATAAATGAACTAACAGATAGGTCAGCCCCACTTGATTCAAATTTTGGGATATACCCGCCCAGTGATATTTGGATATTTAAAAATACTGTATCCAAATTATTGCTGATTTTAATTCATTTGTTTAATCCTATAAATTATTAAAACTATGGTTACAATTGTAGATTACAAGGCATTCCAAAAAGAAAATGGAGAAAAATTTTATTCACTTGTTGTTCAAGGTGGAGTTGAAGCTATTAAAAGTAAAGAAAGTGGAAGAACTTATCTTACTGCAAAAACCACAAATCTTGCGTGTACATTTAACGAAATTACGTGTAAGTCATTAATTGGCACTCAACTTCCTGGACAGATTAGAAAAGTAGAAGTTGACCCTTACGACTATACTGATCGTACAACAGGAGAAATTGTAGAAATGACTCATCGTTATGAATATTTATCCGATGAAGACGCTATCATTAATGATAACGTTGTTAAACCAGAAGAGGTGTACTAAAACAGCTCAAAACTAGACAACATAATTAAGGAACTTCAGCAATGGGGTTCCTTTTTTTATTTTAAAAATGTATGTCATATAACTTTTTAATTAATACTTAATAATAAAAAATTATGAAATTACAAATTGCTCAAAGACATCAAGTAAAATTAAGAATTGGATTATCTGGTCCTAGTGGGTTTGGTAAAACCTATTCAGCCTTATTAATGGCGTATGGAATGACCAACGACTGGAAGAAGATTGCATTGATAGATACAGAGAACAACTCCGCAAGTCTTTACTCTCATTTGGGAAATTTCAATGTATTGTCATTAGGGGAACCTTTTATGCCTGAACGCTATATTAAAGCCATCCAAGTATGTGAAGAAGCAGACATTTCTGTAATAATCATTGACAGTATCAGCCACGAATGGCAATCAAAAGGAGGATGTTTAGAAATACACGAACAATTAGGCGGAAGATTCCAAGACTGGGCTAAAGTTACTCCTAGACATAACGCTTTTATAGATGCCATTATTCTATCTAAATGCCACATCATTACTACCAGCAGAAGAAAGGTAGATTATAGCATCGATAAAGGTTCTGATGGTAAAACCAAAGTGAGTAAACTAGGAATGAAAGAGATTACAAGAGAAGGATTCGAGTATGAACTTACAGTAAACTTTGAATTCCTGAATGATAATCATCTTGTGCAATCATCTAAAGACAGAACTGGATTATTTTCTGGAAAACCAGAATTTATCATCAACTCTAGTACTGGGAAACGTTTAATAGAATGGAGCAATGACGGCATTTCTATAGATGAAATTAAAAACGAAATCAATTCCTGTACAACCGACGAGAGTTTAAAAATAATTTATGCTCAATATCCGCATTTAAGTAAGGAACTATATCCAATAATCGTAGCACGTAAAGAAGCATTAGAAGGTCTTAACAATCAGATTATCTCAAACGAACAAATTATTCAACAACCTAATCCACAAGAAAATGAATTTAGTATTAAATAATCCAATCCATCAAGTAATAGATGAGGAAGAAATCATAGTATTTCCAAAAAGAAACTTTATTGAAGCAAATACTGTACAAGTAGATTTAGAGCATCTCAAATCGGAATGCATTATTCCTGTATTTGCTAAAGACAACGAATCAACTATTAGCCATTTTGAATTTATCAAAAGTACTAAAGAAGTTGTCGAAGAAATTTTAGACTATAAAGGTGTTTTAAAGCCTGAAATAAGGGTAAGTCATCAAATTAAAGGTAGAATTCCTTCTGCTGTTGCAAAGCCTGCAAAAGAATTGTTAGAGCACGAAAAGACATTGTATTACGAACGTATGGCTTTTGTAATTGAAATACCTGAAATTAGTGAAATTATCAATGGAAACAGACTCAATTTAACCATTGGAGGAGTGAGAAGTTACAACCAAGAAAACCTTTTCAGTAAAAAATCGCTTGAACGTTTCAAAATTTTCGTAGGCTTTCAAAATACCGTATGCACTAATCTTTGTATAAGTACTGATGGACTCAAAGAAGATCTACGTGTCAGTTCTATTTTGGAATTAAAAGCCAAGATTTTCGAGCTGATTAACAACTATAAAAAGAAGGAGCATTTAATAAATTTGGAAAAAATGTTTCAATATTCATTAACAGAAATCCAGTTTGCTCATTTGATTGGCAAGATGAAATTGTTTCCTTACTTAAGTAAAGAAGAAAAACAGACGTTATTTCCATTAGCGATAAATGATACCCAGTTGAATATTATCATAAGGGATTACCATACTGATGCTCATTTTTCTAAATCTAAAGATGGGACTATCAACTTCTGGAACATTTACAATTTGGCAACTGAAAGTTGTAAGTCAAATTATATCGACAGTAATTTAGAACGGAACGTCAATGCATATGGGTTTATACAAAACCTCCTGAATTCCATTGAAAATCAAATTCCGAACTACTTCCTCCATTAATATATCATAGCTTTTAGTAGCATTTATTACACCAAATAACGTCTAAAAAATAGAGTTAATTACATTAAAAAATGACAAAAAAAGAGCTGGCAGAGCTGTTAAAATACAGTTCTCCAAAAGAAATCTATGTTATTACGTGGAAAAACACCTTAATAAAACTGTATTGTCCATTTGAAGTACAGGTTTTACAAGACATCGGTACACTCAAAACAGGACAATTTGTGTTTGTAGATGAAATTAAAGTCACAATTGAGTTGAAAACGGTGTTTATAATTGACACTAAAGCGTATTACTATTATCATTTTGAGATACTGGTATAGTTAAACAAGCAGTTATGCTGTATTTTGTATAATCAAACTTTTGAGACGGTTCTGCTTTAACAAAAAACCACTGAAAAAGTATTTAGCTAAGTTAAAATGGGTAGCTTAAAATCATTAGATTGCGTTACCCTTTTTTTAATAAATAACTTGTCAAAGTTGACGTCAACTTTTTTCTATGATTTTTATCCCTTCCATACTAGATTTTAAGAATGAAGATACTTTTTTAGATCTAAAAAACAGATTTTTAAATTACGATGAAAGATCACCAAGTCTAACACCAGAATTATTATTGTCAAGTATAAAGCAAACGGATTTTGAAATAATATATAAACGAATGACCAGTTATGAGGATCAGACATATCATACTATTTATTTCTACAAAGATTTTTTACCCAAAAAAATTCCATTTATAGCTGACCAAGAAATTAGAAATATTAATTTAGAAATAGAAAAATCATTTAAATATAAATCATCAGAATGTAAATTATATTTGGACGAAAAACTAAAAGTGTTAAAGGAACTAAATTTAATTCTTTCTAAAACTGAATTTGTAAAAGAAGATTTAAAGGTGCTTCTTCTGAATGAAAATGAGAAAATAATTGAATTTATTTACAGTCACGAAATATGGAATAACGTTATTAATCATTCTAATAAAATTAAACTAAGATTATCTAGATCAGAAATTATTTGTCTGTTTTTTTTATTAAAACAAAAGGGATTAACCGAAAGTAAGTATGATAATGAATTAGGAAAACTTATCGAAAATTCATTTGAATATTATAGTGAAAATGATGATTCTTACAAAGAAATTAAATTGGCAAATAAACTGTTAGCCAGTTTTAAAAATGGAGACAAATCAATAACTACTGCTGCTGAAAGTCTTAAAAACCTATTATCTGACGAAGATCTCTACACATTAAAACAATAACTCATTGATTTACAGTTGGTACAAAATAATTGCCCCTGTTAAAACTTTTTGTTGCTTTTACCTTTACACCGTTGTTAGAGCAAATGTACTCCAAACAACTGTGGCGAGTTCTTCTCCACTATTTTAAGAAGAGCAGGTTTAAAAAACAAATATGAATAAAAAAGAAGAAAAAAAAGAAATCTTTTGGACAGAAAACGAAGCTCCAAAGATACTACAAGTGGGATTATTAGACTTCCTAGCTTCAAGAGGCTATGTTAGGGTCGAAATCGAAGAAAACAACTATGTCTTAGCTAAAATGACTAACAATAGGTTAAGTCTAGCAACTGAAGGGCAAATGGCAAATGAAGTTAAAAACTACCTTTTAGAAAATAAAAAACTTGAGGTTTTAGAAGTATTCGTTAAGGGGGTTGGAAGTTATATTACATCTAAAAAAATGGATTTGCTTCCCTCAATTGAAAACATAAATGATCGAGACGATATGAAAAGTTCGAGATTTTATTTTAAAAATTGTTATTGCGAAATAAATAAAGATGGAATATTCTATTGTGATTATTCAATTCTAGAAAATCCGATTTGGGAAGATAGAATTAAACAAAAATCATTTACTTACCCTTCGGAGAAGGGACAGTTTGAGATATTCTGTGAGAATATCACAGGAAAAAACACCGAAAGGTTATTAGCCTTAAAAAGCATTTTAGGGTATTTATTGCATCGTAACAAAGAAGTTGGGGAACCTAAAGCAATTATCCTTTACGATGAGAAAATGGGACAAAATAACCAAGCTCACGGCGGTACTGGAAAAACACTTTTGTCAACGGCATTGAAAGAATGTCGAGAAGTAGTAATTTTTGATGCAAAGGATATAAAACAGGGTAGTTGGTTTAAAAATCAAAGAGTAGAGCTAACCACAGATCTGATAGTCTATGACGATTTAAAACGGGATTATAGTTTCGAAAACTTCTTTCCAATGATTACATCTGATATTGAAGTGGAGCGTAAACGAGAAAAAGCTTTCCATATTGATTCCAAAAACTCCCCTAAATTATTAATCACCGCAAATTACTACGTTTCAGGTCCTGGAGGTCCTTCTGATGAAAGACGTAGACATGAATTTGAAGTTAATAATTATTATAATCAAAATTTCACTCCTGAAATGGAATTTGGAAATCGATTTTTTGGTTCTCAATGGGACGAAGATGAATGGAGTAAATTTTACCATTTTATGATGAGTTGTTGCCAATCATATTTGCAATACGGGTTATACAAAGTACCACACATTAATTTAGCCAACAACAAATTCTTAGATGGATTGAATGAGCAGTTTGTAACCTATGCCGATGCCTATGTGCAAAATGACACGTCAATAGACAAAAGACAATTTGAAAGCGATTTCAAGGTTTTATATCCTGAAATGGAAGAAACATCTCCACACAAAATCAACAAATGGCTAAGTATATATGCCAGTAAAAAAGGAGTTGATTTTTCAACAAATTCTTCAGGCGGAAAATATACTTTTATTTTAAACTCCAATACCATTCAAAATGAAATATAGTATAATCTACAAAGCAGTAAACACAATTACTGACGAGGTTTATATTGGTGCAACTACCAAAAGTATTGAGGAACGTAAAGAAGACCACATACAAAAAGCTAATAAAAAAGTTGGCAGTTATTTTCAAGAAGCAATCGGGACTTATGGTCCCGAAGCTTTCACTTGGGAAGCTATTGATACCGCTTGTAATAATGATGAATTAGCAGCCAAGGAAATTAAATATATTTTGGAGAACAATGCTGTTGAGGATGGTTACAATTCCGATCACGGCGGAGGATTCAGAAAAACAGTTTATCAATATAATTTAGATGGCACTCCAATTAATTCATTTAAAGATTTAACTTCCGCAGCAACATCAGTAAATGCAACAAAAAAGTCTATAAGCAAAGCTTGTTGGAATGTAAACCATACTTTAAAAGGATACTTATGGAGTTATGAATATAAAGAAAAATTTATTCCAGACTCTGATAATAGAAAAAAAGAGGTTTTACAATATAATCTAAATGGTAATTTATTAGCTCAATACATTTCCGTAGCAGAGGCTAGTAGAAAATCAGGATTAAGCAAAACCTGCATCTCTAGATGTTGTCGTAAAGAAAGAGATCAAAGCGGCGGATTTATTTGGAAATATTCCTAAAATTAAAGGCGGTGTAAAAACCGTCTTTTTTTATTTAATATCACTAAAACTGGGTATTGCAATCAAAGTAATTTACTTGTTCCTTTACAATTGTAGTATTCAATTAATAACTTGTATTGTTATAATTACGCTTTACGGGAAACCGTAAAGTAATACTAATTCCTTCAAATATATTTGTAAGTATTATTTTAATCGTTTAAAACCAAAATCAAACTATTATGAAAAAAATCAACACACTGTTATTACTACTTATTTCTGTCTTTTGTTTTGCACAAAATGAAGAATCTTCTACAAGAAAATTCATAGACAAGGCACAATTCACCCAAATCAGCAAAGACTGGAGTACCATCGCAGAATTCAACTCAGGTATTGGTGAGTATGTAAAGTTTTATCCTATTGAAGTGATTAACTTGAAAACGAAGGAAAAAGAAAACGCTTTGCAATTAGACATGTATATTAAAAAACCAGAAGTTTTTAAGACAGCTTGGGTAGGATTAGACGAAATAGATGAGTTTATAAGTTTTATTGAAACCAATGTAATACCTAATTTAGACTTGAAATTTAAAAAGAAATCAACGGAGTACATTTTTAAAGCGAAAGAAATGACCTTTTCATATCTGGTTGATGAAAAAGAAAAGAAAATCTCCATTAGCTTGAATAATTATGAAAAAGAAGGACAGTTGAACTATTATTTCTGGACAGAAACTCAAGTCAGCAAAATTCCAGATTTATTAGAGGTTCTAAAGAAAATAAAATAACAGTCCCTAATTAAAATCACACCACATGAAAAGAATATTTATCTTTTTACTCTTTTGTTTTTCATTAACAAACTATTCTCAAAATCTCAGCTTAGAGGAACTGATAAGTCTTAGAAAAATGACATTGCTAATGTAGAAGAATATCTCTCGCTAAAAGGCTGGACATTTTTATCAAGTGAAGAGGGAGATAATGAGAGTCCAAGTGGTGTTGCCTTCGCCTATAAAAAAGAGGAATATAGCGACGATGCAGAATCATTCTTCCACTATTACCGTTCGGATTCTACTGATGTAAGAAGGATAAATTTACAAATATTCAATACTTCAAAATATAATTCCTATTTAACGAGAATTAAATCATTTGGTTGTAAATTAATCGACAGTGGCGTTTTTGATGGCGAAATCAAAAAAACATATCAAGGAGCTACCACAACATTTATGATTACAATTAAAAATCGCAAAGATGAAGATAGCGAATCAACTGAGACAATATACCATATAGCAATTATAGATAATTCAGATTATTTCTTAAGTTTTTCAGAATCAGAATAAGATCTTAATCTGCTTTTAATAAGCACTACTATACTGCTATGGCATAAAAAAAATAAACTAATTAAATAAAAAAAAATGAAATTATATATACTTATTTCAGCATTTTTAATGCTCTCATTTTCAAAAGAAAATAAAAATTCAAATGACTATGATTCTCAACTTACTCAAATTGTATATGAGTTTAAAACGAATATTATGGATAAAAATAAATGTGAAGATCTGAAAAGAAAAGCATATTATTTGTCTGATGAAATTCAAAAAACAATTGATGATGATCAAAACTCAGAGTATGAAGAAAAAAAATTAGTACAATTAAAGAAGGAAGTAAAAGCTGTAGAAGAATTTATAGGAACCGTTGGTAATAGTGGAAACAATATGTTTGTAAAAATGGATTTGATTTATTTAGCCAATAGTAGAATAAACAGTTCTATAGCAACCGTTGTAAAAGATAAATTTTGCGCTGAGATAATAACAATTTCATTAAATGGATACGTAGCTACACTTGCTTCAAATGATTCATCTAATAATTATACCGTTTCTTATAAATGGAAATTATCAAATGCTACAAATACAGGAAATGGCACTATGGGTTTGCCTAGTAAATCTATTAGACATATCTATGATAACAGAAGTAACCCAGCATCAAAAAGAATAACTATTATTAGTGTATCTTGTAAGAGTCTTTAAATAGGAATAATAAAAAAGGCATACAATTCGGTAACATAAAAAAGTAAAACAACGTAAAGTCTTGGTTTTACTGCTTGTCACACACCTTGGTTCGAGCCCAAGAGAGGGAGCTTTTTAAAAAGACTTTACAGCAATGTAAGGTCTTTTTTGTTTTAAGGCTTTAGCGAAATCAGTGCTTCATGGCGATTCAAGAGAGGGCAGTCTTTTTTTATTTACTCAATTTCTTTAAAGTCATTTTCTTTTGGTAGAAATATATGTCCGAAGTAGGATTGCATAATCTATATATTTTATACTCTTTTGTTTAAACTAGGAGTTTGAGAATTAGGTTCATTAATGGGCTTGTCAAACTTCATAATAATTGGCATTGGAAAATCTACACCTGTTAATATGGCTTCTCCTTCTCCTAAAATGGGTAAAAACTCTAATGTGTTTTTATTAGCTGAACTACAAGCATTAGCTATTGCTTCCTTATCATTATGATTAATTAACCTATGCACTATGAAAGTTCCCATTTGACTTAATGTTCCTTGGGGAATATCCCTTGGCATTTGAGTTGCGATACAAAGAAACAGACCGTGTTTTCTACATTCTTTAGCAATTGAATCAAAAGCATCAAGAGGCTTTACTTCAAAATACTCATCTTTAACAGTTTTATTTAAGAATTGATGAGCCTCATCAATTAAAACAACTAATGGCTTATTTATAGAATCTTTTTGAGGATTAAATTGCCCTTGTCTGGCTTTGCTTAACAGATACTTACCAATAGAATTTGCAAGAATTTCTCTAACCTGAAAATCAAATGGGATATTTCCAAAATTCAATCTAAGTATCTTTTTCTCACTTAATATAAAATCATCAATAGTTTTGGTTAAATCTTTTTCGTCTAGATCCTTTTTGAAACCAAAAATATTTTGATAAGTAGCGTTATTAATAATATTATTAATTCTAGAAATTAAACTTATACAATGAGAAACATCTCCGTCGTTTCTACCTCCCCATTCTTCATGTATAGTTGTTCGGACGCCACTAATTGTTCTAGCTCCAGTATCCCAAACACATTCTTCAGTTATTTGATATGTCAATTTTTCAATATTAAAATTTGAAAACTCATTCTCAATTTTAGAAATATTTCTAAAGTAAAATTCTTCATATGGTCTTTTATCTGAACCTGATTTTTTCAATAAATCGCTCTCTATTTTTGTCTGAACATTTAGTGTATTTGGTGTTGAAACTTTTTTAAATAGACTAACTCCTTTGTTTAAGGATACAATCTTTAATGAACGTATGGCCTCCATTAGTTTTGGAGCTTGAACTTTTGTTGATGGTCTAAATAAATAAAATAAATCATCAATTGTTAATTGAGAATAATGAAATACGTGCGTTCCATCACCAATTTCAATTGTTTCTAGACCGTCATAAGTACCGTTATATTCCCCAGTCGCATCGATTAAAATTGCGTTATTTCCAGTTTCTATAAGGCATTCAATTAATTTGCTTACAGTATAACTTTTCCCTCCTCCAGTTGTACCTACAACAGCACAATGACGACCAAAAACAGATTGCAAATTTACTTTAACTACAGTTGAAGGACTTGATACTAGATGACCCAATTTAATAGGTATAGAACTCTCACCATCTTTCGCACCAAATCTTGACATATATTCTTGAACAAGTTCACCAGAACTAACAAATACTTTAGCACCAATATTAGGATAAGAAGTTAAGCCCTTCTTTACTTTCAATGGTTCGTAAAGGTCGAATGACAAGAGAATTTCAATTTTACCAGTGGGATGAAAATCGCTTGTTTGAAAAGCTTTTTCGTTTAAGGAAAGTCTTTCTGATTCAGGAAGAGATAGTTCAGTTATTCTACCCAAAAAACCATTTTTATCTCCTTCTATAATAACAAAACTACCCACTAATCCACCATTAAATTCTTCTCCAAAATGAGTAAAGCCATTTAGTAATATTGAGGAAGGAAAATGAACTTTTACATATTGAGGAAATACTTGATTGATGTAACCAAGAAAATACTCATGTCTAAATGGGTTAATCTTTAGTTCGCTCATTTCTCAGGTTTATAGTTGGTAAATCATTATTTTCATAAGTTCCGATTTCTGGAAAGTAATCTGCAAAATCAGAAAATGTTTCAGAGACCAGTAATATTCGCTCAGTTTGGAGCGCTAATCTTTTAATTTCTTGTAAAGATGTTGCAATATTTTTATTATCAAATCCAGGATCTATAATCGCTAAACGAAAACTTGGGTTTTGATTTAAAGCTTCTTCAATAGCAGAATTAATATGTTTGTCATTAAAACTATATCCAATGCACAATAACAACGTATCATTGTTAATTCTTAAATTACGTTGAAAGCGAGCCATCATTTCAAAGAATGGTTGGTCATAAGAATCTTCATACTTAGCCTCTCTTGGATAAACCATTAGAGGTTTTACTGCATTTTCTTTTATTATGGTTTTGTCTCCATTTCTTTCCCAATTTACAGAACCGTGCAATTTGTGTAAATGAAAAACTCTTTGAATAAAATTATCTTCCTCTTGTACTTTACTATTTTCTCTTTGTACAATATCATAATCAAAGTATCGACCACTAAAAGTTCTAGGAAAAGTAAAAGAAAATCCATCAATCATAATTGCATTAATTTTTTCAGATGCATACTCAAAAAGTAGGTCGTAATTTAAAGTAAAGACTTTAATTCTTGGACTTGTTACTTTTCTCTGTAATAATTTTTCTAAAAGAACTTTATGAGGAAATTTTTCTGCCTCTTCGGGACATGGAATCGAACATTTGTTTTTTATAATATCAAATAATTCCTTTTTTATATCGGATAATTTAACTTTCTTTTTATCTAATTCAATTTCTATGTCATCATTAAAATGAATAGTTCCTTCAATTTTAGATAGCAGGGTTTCTAAATTTGTGTCCGTATAATTATGTTTAACTTTTCCGCAAATAATCTCAAATCCATTTTCTTCAGTATTACCATCAAGTAAATCCGTTATTAGATATTTTTTATTAGCTATGTCCCATAATTCCTTCATCGAAGGACCTTTTACATCCATAGAAGCTCCTGCTCCTGTAAGAATCAGGAAGTTTTTGAAAGGCTTTCTAAAGAATGAAGTATAAATATCTCTTTTAAGATTAAGTGCATCCTGAACAGTTGGAGTAATTGGTTTTTCATCTTCTCCTTTCTTATTAAAAGGCCTTAAATCTTTAATAGAATTTAGAACTCCTTTCTCGAAATTAGGATTTTGTACTTCAACTGTTTTGTACTTGCCATTGATTAATAGATAGTTCCATTTATCAATTACTTCGTTTTTAGCATTACTTGTAACCTGTAAATCTACAGTAACTTCAGCATTGTCTATTTTTTCTAAACCTTCTTTAGCTTCGGTGTTTTCCATCCTTAAAACGCATTAAATTTATCGCCTAAATAATGCTTCAAATTGTATTTCTTGGTTGTATCTAGCGCACGTTCCAAGCAAATGAACTTTTGCCCTGTATTAACTTTAAAATAGTCAACCGTCTCGGGTTCTATACTCACATCAAGACAAATCAAAGTTTCCTTGTTGTCATCTGTTGCAAGTAAAATTTCATTTTTCTTAAACTGTTCTTGTGCCGTTACGGTATAATTAAGCGTAAAATTATTTTTCAATAAAATCTCCGTTAACAGCTCTTCTTTATTGAAGGCATTTACCAATTGACTTTCTTTTTCAGCGATATACTTTTTAAGTAATTCTATGTTTTCCGTTTCATTAAATTCTGGATTTGGTGCAAAATCAACTCTTGGAAAATTAGATTTTTGCAGTTTGAAAACTTTAAAACCCAATCCTTTTAATTTATCTTCCTTTTTATCTCCTGCAAACAAATCAGGTTGTTGACTTTCCTTTTCTGTAATGATTTTGGCAATAACTCTTTTATTACGTTCTATCGTGATATCACTTATCTTTTTGTAACCGGCTTTGTATGCTTCACTTTTACTATCTATTACTTCAGGAATTTGAATTAATATAAATTTGCGATTATCATTATCTTTATTTAATTCAAACACAGCTTGTCCTGTTGAGCCTGAACCACCAAAAAAATCTAAAACAACATCATCTTCTTCGGTAACTTGACTAATCAATTCTTCAATTAGAGACGGAGGTTTTGGAAAATCAAATGCTTTATAATTAAACAAATCATCAACCTCCTTTGTCCCATCTCTTGTGAAAATATTTTTACCAATAATCGAAGAAAACCCAGTAAAACTATCAGATAATTCATCAAGAAACACTTTTCTTCTAGGTCTTCCTTCAATAGAATTTGGCCACAAAATCCTATCTTCTTCAATAAGCCTACTCATAGTTTTCATATCATATCTCCAACCCATTTTAGGCTTCCCATAATTAATTCCAGTATTAGGGTTTGTCAAATCATAATGACAATTTGGTCTAAGATTTTCTGGCAAAATCCCAACCATATTTCCACTTGCCCAGTCACCCCTTGGGTCTAAATCAGGATTAGTATATTGTTCAACTTTTCGTTCACTACCTTTTAAAGCTTTACTTTCGTTATTTCTTGAGTAACAAATAATATATTCATGGTCAATTGATGCTCCTGTAATAGTTCTATTATCTTTGTTTTGCCTAGATTTCCATATAAAATTTGCTACAAAATTCTCCTCCCCAAAAACTTCATCACATAATTTTCGCAAATGATGCACCTCATTATCATCAATAGAGATAAAAATAACCCCATCTTCTTTGAGTAACTGTCTTGCAATAAGCAATCGGCTATACATCATATTGAGCCAGTTGGAGTGATAGCGTCCATCGGTTTCGGCATTGGTATCAATTTTCACTCCATTTTCCAATACTTCCGCATCCTGCCAATAGGCTTTTTTATCCTGGGTAAAATTGTCGCTATACACAAAATCCTTCCCTGTGTTGTAGGGTGGATCTATGTAGATACATTTTATTTTTTCACGGTAACTGCCACTCAATAGTTTTAATACTTCGAGATTTTCCCCTTCAATGATTATATTTTCGCTTTCCGTTGGGTTTACGCTTCTATGCTCGTCATAAACCAATGTAGCATTACTTGCCGTAAAAGCATTGCGCTTGGCTTGGCTTTTGCCAAACCAACGAAATTCATAGCGTTCCGTTTCGGATACACTATCAGGATTAACCGCTTTTTTTACTTCTTCAATATTGAGACTTCCCTCACTGGTAAACCAATCAGGAAATTGTTGTTTTAAAATCTGTAAACGCTCGTTGTTCCAATCGGTACTTAATGGCATATAATCGTTGATAGTTTCCATTATTCTATTTCTTTATTTTTCTTGTTTTCTAAACTTTTTGCGTTTTTACTGGTTACAATTTTGTCTCCAATCTTGGCTTCAATTTGTTTTCTTGTATTTCCTGCAATTGTTCCACCTTGTTTGGCAATTACTTTACTTTCTTTGAACGTTTTAGGTTCTTTCTTTTTCGAAATTTCCGTAGTGGTTGCCTCAGCTAACATATTTAACACTAATTCAAGATTAGTCATGTGGTCACGAAGATTTTCTTTTTTAAGGTCTTTTAATTCCTTGTACTGCTTGGTCGAAATACCTGTCCAAGCTTTAGTAATCTCATCCGTAAGTATGGCATATTCTTGCCCTTTTTTGACACCTCTCTTGTCCCATTCGTCTGTTAGTTCTTTGCGAACTTCAATACTTTTTAAACGTTGATTTACCCATTCTTTAGAATATCCTTTTTTGAGATAGGTTTCCATCAAACGGTCAAATCCAATTTCCGGATCTACTATTTCATCCATTCTTTCACGCCCCATTTTAGCCAACCAAAGTTTAAAAGGCTCCGCTTTTGGAGAAGGAACAGATTGAATTAAACGAAAAAGCTGTTCAGTATCAGCCACATCGGTTTTGTAAAATTTACCATCAGAAGATTGCATTTTCAGTTGGTTACAATCTGTAACCAACTGACTTCCCTCTTTTTTAAGACGGTTTTTTAATACTTTCCAGTAATTGTTAGGGTTTTCACTCTCCGAAAGTACTCCAATGACATCAACAATAGAGAAATACCATTTTTCTTCTTCATCATTCCAAACAGAACGAACTTGTTTTGATTCGAATAGTTTTATGCTTGTTTCTTTTTCCATAACTATTATATTTTTAAGATGTCCGAAAATATCGGACATCTTATATTTCTTTATCTATAATTATCACTTTCCTGACATCAGGAAAGTGATAATCAATTACATTATTGCGTTTATAATTTTATCCGCTTCGGTTTTAAAATAAGTGAATTCTTTGACTGGAGCTTTATAATGCACCTCTAATCCAAGCTTTTCAAAGTGCTTCATAGCGCATCGTATTTTATAAATCTCGCTTTCGGTCAATGCTTTTTTATCATTTATATCATTTGTTCCTTTGGTTTCTATTACAAAATAGAATTCCTTTTCATTCCCGTTTTTCAAGTTTTTACGTTTCATTACGAGTCCAAAATCAGGCTCATAATTCCCTATTGGCGTACTTATTTTATACCAACTGGGTAGTTTAAGGAAACAAATCACTTCGGCAGCTGCATCTGCTCCTAATGAAAAATTGCGTTCGACATCGCTATCAATTATCATTTTGTCAAAAACACCTTTATTTGGGGTTTCAACAAAACGAGTAGTAGGCATATTCTTTACAAAATCATCAAAATCAAAAGGATAACTTTCTCCTGTTAAATTATAATCCAATCCACGAATCATTTCATCTAATTCTACATTGCGAATTATTGTTGAAGCTTCGTGAATAAATCGAGGTGGATTTTTTACCATTTCATTTAAGTTGGTCAATCTCGTTACAATACTAAACAGCGTGGTATAACTCAAACCCGTATTCTCGCTCAACTCTTCAATCAAATCCAAAGGGGTAAAATAGGACTTTTGCTTTACTTTATCAGTTCCCCCAAAAGTTTCGGTTCTTCCCTCTTCGGTAATACTATGAATTAAATGGCTTGATGCTTCAATTACAAAGTCTGGAATTGTTATTTTGGAAATAAATTCACTGGCTGATGTAATTAAATTTTCTTCATCAAAAGCGATTGTGTATTCTGTTTTCTTTGCCAGTGCTGTCCAATATTCTCTAAAAGCTTTGTCCATTTCTGCGGAACTGTTTCTTTTAAATTTAACCGCGTCCATAGCATCGCCTTTGTGTGTATGAGTCATTCCTGCACCCGCATTTGTCGTACCAAAAACCGATTTGATTTCTTCTTGGTATTGGGTAACAAAGGTTTCGTAAGTTTCATTAGGAATAACCGTAAGTTGATTGATACGTTCATTATCATCAACATCCAAAGCATCATAAATTCTTTGTCCTTCTTGATTGACACAAATACGCAATCCACGCCCAATTTCTTGACGTTTTTTAATTTCGGAATACGAATTATTTAATGTGGCAATATTAAAAACATTCGGATTATCCCAACCAACACCAAGAGCAGAATGGGAAAATACAAATTGAACGGGATTTGAGAGTGTAAGTAATTCCTCTTTCCCTTTTAGAATCAATTCATAAATTTTGCTTTGTTCTTTAACGCCCCCTTCATTGTCGGCAAATTCTCCACTTGCTTTTTGCGCAAAATAATATCCTTGAATACTTTGAATATGCTCATTTGACGGAACTTTTCCCTGATTATATTCAGGATAAATCCCTTTATATTTTTCTATAAACAGGTTTTTTATAATTGGGGTTTCCCCCATATAATTTGAAACTCTGTCAATAAAAATAAGAGACAAACATTTAATCCCTTTCGATTCTAATTTTTGAGATTTCGTAAAATGTCGATGAATCAACCACTCTATTTGCAAAGCCCAAATATTGGCTAAACCCCCTGAAATTTGTTTTTCCAGTATTTCAGTACCATTTGAAAATGTTACTGTAGTCAAACCCGTTTTTAAACTCTTATTAATATTGGCAATAGTATAATTCAAATAACTTGGGTTGTTGGTTTTGTCTCCTAAATTATCATTTTGATTGAGCCAGCCAGTTACTTTAAAATCAATTTTATTGGTCGATTTATTCAAATGCCACGCTTTCAATTTGACTTTTGGGTCTCCTTTACCAAATTGAATCTCCGCCAACTCAATTTTAAGTGTTGCTTCATCATTCTTTTCAGTAACTGTTAAGACTTCTATCTTCTTTACCAAACCATCTTTATAGCTGTCATAAGGCGTTAATCTGTACAACAAGTTTTTCATCACTTTGTGAGTTGCGGAATACCTGATTTTATATAATGGATTCAGTTTTGCAATTTGTCTTATAGAATTTTCCGTATCCATTCCTTCCTGTGGCTCGTCCATAATAATGATAGGATTGGTATAGGCAATGGCTTCAATGAAGGGTTTGTTATTGAATAAATCTTCTCTTTGTGCTTGATTCAAAATTTTGTCTTCGGAATTGAAAGAAGCCAAAGTCATAATCATCACTTGTGGATGTTGGTCTTCAATAAATTGGGTAACCTTTTGAAGTTTCTTACTGTCATATTCAAAAGCATTAGGTTTGAACCCATAAATACTTTCTAGTTGCTTATTGAATGATTTGAATGTACCAATAATGTTTTGTCGAATGGCAACCGACGGCACTAAAATGATAAATTTGGTAAATCCGTGATGTTTAAATAATTCATAAATAGTCTTTACGTAAACAAGGGTTTTACCAGTTCCTGTTTCCATTTCAACGCAAATATCTTTATCGTTTGAAAGGTTAGCTACTTCTTCCGATATTCCGTTTTCTAAAAGAATGTTTTTAATATTACTCTCAACTTCATGCAAAGAAAGAGTATTGTTATTAGAACGAATACCCTCTTTACAAGAGTTATCGAATGTGTTTTTTTCTGTCCCTTCAAAAATTTTCACAACAGATTGAACGGCTATATCCTGATATTTAAGACTTTCTAATTGTAACTCCATTAATAGAAAAAAAGTTTAATAATTACTGAATTCAAATATACAGTTTATCAAAATGATTATTTTACAATTTGGTGAAAACAATCTGCATTTAATAAATTATGGGGGTGATTCATTATTATCCTTGTATACAATACATTAAATTAATACAATAGGCATACAATTCGGCAACATAAAAAAAGTAAAATAACGTAAAGTATTGATTTTACTGCTAGTCATACTCCTTGGTTCTATGTCTAAGAAGGGTTGCTTTTTTATCTATTTCACAATGTCGGGCTTTTTTTATGTCCAAAAATTAGCGCTTCCTGATTTTTAAATTTCGAAAAAAAGGCATCACTTTTATATAAAATAATTTTTATTACCAAATAATTGAATAAATTAGAGGTTCTAAATTATTTACTATGAAACGTCGTCAATTTCTTCAAAGCACAGCCCTATTTTCTGTAGCATCTTTAGTAAACGCAAATGAACTGTTTGCCAAAACTCCATTAATCAATAAAGTGGGCTTGGGTTTATTTTCTATACCAAAAATGTTAGAGAATGACTTTGATGGTGCTTTTGCTATGTTAGCCAAAATGGGATACAAAGAAGTGGAATGTTTTGGACCTTATGAATTCAGTACTGAAAAAGCAAAAGCTTCATGGAATGCTGTTACACTCCAACTAGGATTCAAAGGAAGTGGCTTCTTTAACAAAACAGCTGCTGATTTTTTTAAAGCCGCAAAATCAAATGGCATTAGTATTCCTTCCATGCATACCGATTTGGATACATTATCAACCAAAATGGGCTCATTAGCTGAAGCGGCTCATTTAATTGGTGCAAAATATGTGGTACTTCCTTCCATTCCGGATGCTGAAAGAAAAACCTTGGACGATTATAAACGAGTAGCAGAAAAATTCAACTCGATTGGTGCTGAAGCCAAGAAAGAAGGAATTCGTTTTGCATATCACAATCATGGTTATGGTTTAAACAATGTGAATGGCGTTATGCCATTAGATATTATTTTTGACCAAACTGACCCTAGCCTGGTTTATTTTGAAATGGATCTTTATTGGACAATAGCCGGTGGAGCAGATCCCGTTGAATTATTCAAAAAGCACAAAGACAGGTATAAAATGGTGCATATAAAAGACATGAAAGAAGTAAAAAGATTCGCAGGAGATGGTGGTGATTCATCACAATGGATTAGCCTTTTTCCATACATGACTTCATGTGGTGAAGGTGTGTTAGATTTGCCTAAAATACTTACTACTGCAAAACAAAATGGTGTTGAGCATTTCTTCGTTGAACAAGATATGGTACAATCCCCTGAAATAGCATTGAAAAAAAGTATCGATTATTTAAAGTCCCTTTAATTTATATAGGTTCTTATCTTAGAGAAGGAACTTTGAAGCCTGACCGCAATGTCGGGCTTTTTTATGCCTAAAAATTTGCAACTGTTCTTATATTTCCCAAAAATTCGTTGACCTGATTAAAAACGAATAGAATTCCCTGCTAAAGCTTATAAATAATTTTTTACACATTCATCTCAATCAGCGAATTAATAAGATGCATTTAATTTTTCTCAGATGAACTAGGGCTATCTATCGACATTCTATAGGAAACTGTCGATTTTCATTTTAGGACTTCTTTTATTCCGTACATTTATTTTTAATTTGTACCTGATGAAACCATTTTCAGTTAAAGATATTTCGATTTTTTCAAAAGCTTTACTCTTTTTTGGACTGCTTATAGTCCAAAGTATGCCACTGTATATGAATTTTAGCTTTCCTATGGAATTTTGGATAAAGCAAAGTCTCATGTATGTTTTATGGATTGCAGTGTTCTATCTCACCTATAAAATAATTGTTCCTACCCTTTTATTTCAAGGCAAGAACGGTTTTTTCATTATTGCGATATGCGTTCTACTACTATCCGTTCTATACATTAGCAATGCTTTCAATACACTCTTAGACCTTGATGCGATACTAAGAAAACATTTTAAAATTTCAAAAAAAGACAATATGCATAGTGCTTTGATTTCAAATTTAAGCGAAATCATAATAACCTTATTAATGGTGGGAGCCAGCACTGTCATAAGTGTTGCCAAAAAACTGCAAGCGGAAACCCAAGTGCGTCAAAATCTTGAAAAAGAAAAAATCACTTCGGAATTATCATTCCTTAAATCGCAAATCAACCCTCACTTTTTTTTTAATATCCTGAACAGTATTTATGCCTTGGCAGGAACAGAAAATCAACCGGCACGGGAAGCCATATATACCTTGTCGCACATGATGCGCTATGTTCTTTATGATACCAAAAACAATCTGACAACGCTAAGTAAAGAAATAGGTTTTGTTGCCGATTATCTTAAACTTATGGAACTGAGAATAACGGATAAAGTGCAGGTAATATTTGAAAAGCCGACAAATATCAAGGATGTAACCGTAGCACCAATGTTGTTTTTACCTTTTATCGAAAATGCCTATAAACACGGCATCAGCGGTATTTATCCAAGCTATATTTATATCGGAATTGAGCAGTCTGAAAAATTGCTACAAATTGAAGTCCGCAATTCTATATTTGAAAATCAAACCATAAGTAAAGAAGAAGGCAACGGAATTGGTTTAATCAATACCCGCCGAAGACTCGATTTGATTTATCCCGGCAAGTACGAATTAGTCACTAATGAAGATACCCTTCAAATGGAATACACGGTAATCTTAAAATTACAAATCTCATGATATTAAAATGTATCGCGGTTGATGATGAACCGCTGGCACTACAGATTATAGTTTCTTATATCGAACAAACGCCATCCTTATCATTAGTGGGACAGTTTTCGAATGCCATCGAAGCATTAAAAGCAATCCATGAACAGGATATTGACCTAATTTTTCTTGATATTCGAATGCCCGACATAAATGGAATTGAACTGGCTAAGATTGTAGAACAATACCGTGTAAAAGGGAATTTAAGAATCATATTTACAACGGCTTTTGATCAGTATGCGCTTGATAGCTACAAGGTAGATGCACTTGATTACCTCCTTAAACCTTTTAGTTTTGTTGATTTCAGTAAATCGGTTGCAAAGGCACTGGGTTATTTCGAGCTCATCCGAAACCCGGAACAGGAAGTACAAAAATTTAATCCGCCAATTCCCGAAACTGAAGTAGCTTACATTTATCTGAAATTTGAATATCAGCTCGTTAGAATCGCAGTCGATGATATCATTTATATAGAAAGCATGAAAGATTATGTAAAAGTATTCCGGCTCAGCGAAGACAAGCCACTATTGTCGCTGACAAGTATGAAATCGCTTGAAGAAAAGCTTCCTGAAAATAAATTCATGCGAATTCACAGGTCTTATATTGTATCTCTGGATAAAATAAAATCAGCTACAAAAAATTCCGTTCAGATCGACAAAATCACCATTGCTGTCACCGATCAATACAAAGATAATTTTATGAAATTTTTCAAAGACTGGGCTTAAAATTTTGAATTTTTAAACTTCCGTCGACGTTCTCGACCTCTCTGTCGAATGTGTTGGTATATGTTCCTGTTAAGATGTTGCTTTGTACCGTAATCCAAACGAATTTTTTTAAATAATTCTAATGGATTCAGAACTTAAAATATCTTAAAATGAAAAAAATTGTCCTCCTTACCCTATTGCTGTTTGCTGTTTTATCCGTAAAATCGCAAACTTTTACCGGAACGAATAACTTAAAAGGAAAAATTTCTGGTACCGTAATCGATTCGATAACTAAGGCACCGGTAGATTATGCTTCGGTAAGCCTTTACAAAATTAACTCCACTAAACCCTTGACAGGCGTTTTGACCGATGCTACCGGAAATTTCAAATTGAATGAAATTCAAGCCGGGACATATACCGCTACCATTTCGTTTATTGGCTACAATGACAAAACTATTAAATCAGTAATCACAACGGATGCAAAATTGGATCTTGAGATCGGGAAAGTGATTCTAAGTCCTGAAACAAATACGTTGAAAGAAGTTGTTGTAGTAGGCAAAACGCAACAAGTGACGAACAAAATTGATAAAATTGTTTACAACGTGGAAAAAGACTTGACGGCCGGCGGTGGTAATGCCACGGACGTATTGCAGAAAGTTCCTATGGTAAATGTAGATATTGACGGGAAAGTATCCATCCGTGGAGATGGAAATGTGCGTGTGCTTATCAATGGAAAACCGTCGGGGGCAACTTCCGCCAACCTTTCGGATGTGTTGAAAACAATACCTGCCGACCAAATCAAAAACATCGAAGTGGTTACTTCACCATCTGCAAAATACGATGCCGAAGGATCTGCAGGAATAATAAACATTATCACTAAACAGAAAAATGTTTCCGGAGTAAGCGGCTCCGTAAGTGGTGGTACTGGCACGAGACAAAATAACTTTAATGCCAACATTAATTATAATAAAAACCGTTTCAGCCTTTCGGCAAATGTTGGATTCAACAATGGCTGGCCACAAGAGTCAGCTTCCGAATCGAATCAAATTTTAAACAACAGTACCGCCAACAGTTTACAAACGAGTAAAGGTACTAACGAAGTGCAACGTAGTGGCGTAGTAGCAGCTGTAACAGCTGGATATGATTTTAATACTTTCAACAGTTTAAGCACAACCTTCCGATATAATGACGGAGGATTTGAGCGAACTGGCAGGAGTGACAATACGTTTACTGATTATCTGAATAACGCAAACAGTAGCATTTATACCGGACAAAGCAGTTCAAAAAATTCTTTTGGCGGATTTGACTGGAATCTTAACTACAGCCATAAATTTGCAAAGGCGGGACACGAACTTACATTTTCCTCGCAATGGAGCCATAGTATAGTCAATACAGATTATCAAAATAAGTATTCCAGTTTTTATACCAATCAAAAAGCAAATAATGACGGAACCAATAATGAATACACGCTCCAATTGGATTATACCTTGCCGGTAACCGAAAAATTCAAACTGGAAGCTGGAGGTAAAACAATCATTAGAAAGATTTCGAGTGATTTTCAAAATTATGTTCCTGATGCACAAAATGCATTTGTTTTCGATCCTGTTAGTTCTAATTTATACAATTATGATCAGGATGTTGCATCCCTTTATACTGTAGGAACGGTAACTTTACCCAAAGGTTTTACTGTAATGGCCGGTGCTCGTTTTGAAAACACAGCCATCAAAGGTGATCCTACGAATGCGCTGCAAACAAACTTAAGCCCATTCAAAATTGACTATGGGACATTTATTCCAAGCTTTACACTACAGAAAGCATTGTCAGAATCATCTTCTTTAAAATTGACGTACAGCAAACGTATTTCAAGACCAAGCTTTACCTACCTCAACCCATTTATTAATAAATCAAATATCCAAGCACAAACACAAGGAAATCCAACCCTAGATCCCGAAGTATCACAAACCGTAGAGTTTGGGTATTCAACATTTTCACAAAAGCGCAGCCTGAATATTTCGGCGTATTATAAATATACATCAGACCTGATTGAAGGTATTGCAACACCTTTATCAGGCGAGACAGGAACGATCACCAATTATCAAAACATTGGTAACAATAAATCTTTTGGAATGAGTTTCTTCGGTTCCGTAAATCCGTTTAAGATACTAACCTTACGTGGAAACTTTAATGCCTTTACTTACAAACCAGATCCAACCGGGGTATACAACCTGGAACAATCCACGAATGGCACATCAATTCAATATTCTGCTTTCGTGAGTGGGACACTTCAATTAAAAAACGACATTTCAGCTGAAGCTTTTGTAATCCAAAATTCTTCCAAGAAAACACTGCAAGGCACCAGTCCCGCTTTTAATTTAATGGTATTTGGAGTCAAAAAACAGTTTTGGAACAAAACGGCATCATTGGGAGTTAACATGGTTTCACCATTCAAAAAGGATTTGGAATTTAAACAGAATTCAAGTGGACAGGGATTCAGTCAAACCAGTGCCTTTAAATTTCCAATCCGTTCCTTTGGAATTACATTCAGTTATAATTTTGGTTCAATGAATTTCACTGGCGCTAAAAAGAAGGGGGTTACTAATGATGACCTTAAAGAAGGAGAGCAAAACAACCAAGGAGGCATGCCTGCAATGAAATAAGACAATAAGAAGTGGAGTAACTCCCGAAAAGGTTTCAAGATAGCATCTTGGAACCTTTTTTTATAGACAAGATTTTATAAATACCTAAAGGAAAACTTCCATTTAGGGATTAATTGTTCTTAGCGAAGCTGTTCCAACAAATAAAAGGAGTTATTTTGTCTTTTTTTATTTTTTAAATTTCGATATTTACCTATTAAAAAATTGATGATACGTAGAAGATTTATTGGTTCTGCAGCTTTATTTGGAGTTGCAGGTATTATGGGCTTTGCAATGCGTCCAAAGAAAAAACCCTTGTTGCACCATGTATTTTTTTGGTTAAAAAACCCCCAATCAGAAGCTGATAAACAGCAATTGATTTCCGGTTTGAAAACCTTAGCGGCAATTCCAACTATTCGCCAAATTCATGTGGGCGTTTTAGCTTCGACGGAAAAGCGTGAAGTAGTAGACACCTCTTGGAGTGTTTCAGAACTCATGTTTTTTGATGATGAAGCCGGGCAAAAAATATACCAGGACCACCCACTTCATCAGGCTTTTATAAAGAACTGTTCTCATTTATGGGAAAAAGTAGTTGTTTATGATGCTATAGATGTATAGAAGTTGAGCTGTTGCCAATTCAAGTGAGAACACTACTAAAATAGGGTTTCAAGATTTATTTCTTGAAACCTTTTTTATGCGCAAGATTTGAGCAAAGTTTTGGATTTACTTCCTCTTAACTTAAAGGAAGTTTTTTATTTTATTAAAAAAACAATTTACTATATCGTCCTTTTTTTAAATGTAAAACTTAGACAATATAGTAAATTATTAGTAAAATTATAGTTGCTTATTTCAACTCTAAAACAAGGGCCTCATAAGGTCTTAGTGTTGCTTTTTTTGATACCGTTGCATAATTATTAATCAACACTTTTGCGTTTTTTAAATTAATTCCAGTATTTGCTACTGCATTTTTTGCAGAAAAATTTAATAACACCAACACTTTTTTACCATCCAATTCTCTGGTGTAAGCATATACATTTGGATTCTCTTTGTCTAAAAGAGTGTATTTCCCATAAACTAAAACGGGATTCGATTTGCGAAGTTTAGTCATTTTTCTAAAATAATTCAATACAGAATTTGGATCTTTTTCTTGAGCCGCTGCGTTCAAAGTAGTGTGATTGTCATTTACTTTTAACCAAGGTTCCGCTGTTGAAAAACCTCCATTTTTAGAACTATCCCACTGAAAAGGAGTACGCCCGTTATCTCTGGCTCCACCTGTTTTTTGATCTTCGATGAATTGTTTCAAATCACCCCCGGCAATTTTTACTTTTTCATATTCTGCAATCGTTTCGATGTCTCTATAATCTTCAATTTTATTGAATTTGGCATTCACCATTCCTATTTCATCTCCATTATAATAATAGGGCGTTCCTTTCATCGAAAGTAAAAAAGTAGTCAACATTTTTGATGAAACAGCGCTGAATTCTGGTGCGTCATTTCCCCAACGAGAAGTCATTCTAGGTTGATCGTGGTTCCCTAAATAAATGGTTCCCCATCCTTTTTGGTCGTAAACCGCATCCCAGTCAGAATAGATTTTTTTGAAATCAACTAAACTCCATTTTGGATTCATTTTTTTGAAATAACCCGGAATGTATCCTAAGTTGGTGCCTTCAAAATGATATCCCATATCCAGTTCTTTTCTATCGGCATCCACAAAATCGTGAGCTGATTTTAGCGTCATTCCGGCACCTTCTGCCAATGCCATTACATCATATTTACTCAAAACTTCTTTATTCATTTCTTTCAAATAATCATGCAAATGAGGTCCGCTGGCCATAAAAACATCCCAACGTCCTTGGTAATTTTTATCTAAATCGGCTTGAGTGATCACCGGAAAAGTAGTGTCTTTTGCGATAAATGGAATCACGTCCATACGGAATCCATCAATCCCTTTTTGGAACCACCAATTCATCATGCTATAAATTTCCTGACGCAATTTTGGGTTTTCCCAATTCAAATCAGGTTGCTTATAGCTGAAGTAATGTAAATAATAAGAATCCGTTTGTTTATCATGTCTCCAACCACTTCCATCTGCTTCAAAAGCACCTGGGCGGAAAGCTGGTTTTCCTTTTTCGGCTGGCCACCAATGGTAATAATCTCTGTAGGGATTGTCACGGGATTTTCTGCTTTCTTGGAACCATTTGTGCTCATCGCTACTGTGATTGACAACTAAATCCATTACTAATTTTATGCCTCTTTCATGCATTCCTTTCAATAATGCATCAAAATCTTCCATGGTTCCAAATTCTTTCATAATAGATTGATAATCCGAAATATCGTATCCGTTATCCGCATTTGGTGAACCGTAAATTGGATTCAACCAAACCACATCTATTCCTAAACTTTTGATGTAATCTAATTTTTGAATAATCCCTTTCAAATCTCCTACTCCATCTCCATCAGTGTCTTTGAAACTTCTTGGATAAATTTGATATACAACGGCTTCTTTCCACCATTTACGGTCAACTGTAGGTTTTTTTTCTTGCGCTACAGATGGGTTTGTTGATACTAATCCAAAGCAAAATAATGCAATGGCCATTCCCTTTGATAATGCTACTTTCATTTTAAATTTTTTAGTTAATGGTTTTTTGAACGAAATCGATTTATTAAACACGTTTGAGTATTGCCTTATATTTCAAAAATTTCGATATAGTAAAAGTAGATTCTTTCCCTGCTTAAAATTTTACAGGTAGAAAAAAAGTAAATTATATTTTTTATAATTAATTGTAAATCAATATTTTAAAGTTAATTTATCCTCAAAAAAAGTGGCAGAATTATAAAATAAAAAGGCAATAAAGAATGCTTTTCAACAAGTAATGGTGAAGTAAATGGTTTTAGTTTTTACCTGATGATCCAATCAATAGGACTTTGGATTCAAATTCTTCCCTCGGTCCTAACGATTTATTTTTTATTTGCGACCTGTAATTGTAAATCGTCGATACCGAATACCTTAAAAATTCTGCTATTTTTGTACTGTCTTTGATTCCCAAACGAATTAATGCAAAGATTCTTAACTCCGTGTTTAAAAGTTCGCCTTGTTTCAAATGAAGCTCTTCTTTGTCTACTAACAATTTCGAAAACTCATCAATAAAACTGGGGAATAGTTGTAAAAAAGTTTGGTCAAAATTGGTATAAAATTCTTTTAATTCCTTCTCAATAGGAGTATTTGACTTCACTGCTTTTACGAGTTCATTCATTTTTCCTGCGGTAGCCATTACATTCAATTTTCGTCTATATTCTTCTAATTTTGCAATATAATCCGAACATTGATCCATGTAGCGGCCAATATAAATTTCTTTCAACAAACTCGCTTCGGCAAGTGTTGCATTGGTTTGATTCAACCTTTCATTGATTTCATTTAATTCTTTGTTCAATACCGAAAGTTTTGTATTGGCTAAACTTATTTCTTTTTGGGCATTTGCTAATTTTTTCATTTGTTTAAAAAGCAGTACCAAAACCACTAATAAGAACAAGGATAAGATACTGGCACAAATTAGAAAAATGATTAGCTGCGTTCTGTTGGTTTCATTTTTATTTTCATAAGCCTCATTTATAATGGGCAGCATTTTTGATATTTCGTAGGTTCTCAATTTGGCATTACAAAAAAGAGCGTCTTCTAATGATCTTTTGGTGTATTTATAAGCCCGGTCTATATCGCCTTGTTCATATAAAATGAAAGCCAATTTACGCAAAGAAATATTTTCTTTTTTTACCAATTGCAAATCGGATATTGCAGAGACAATCAACCACTTTTCTTCCTGTTCTTTGTCTTTTTTCAATCGGTACCCTTCCGAAATAATATAGGCGATAACGGCTCTATCCGGATCTTGTTTTGCTGTTTTTGAAAAGAATACCTGCAGCAATTCTATCGCTTGATCCGGATGCCCATGCTCCAAAAATTGGTCTGATTTGGCAATACCGAATTGTATGGATTTTGGCGAAAAATAAAGCATTGCCGAATCTCTGTATTTTTTCGTCAACGCATCATATTCCTTTTTTTCTTGACTGGAAGTGCCATAATCATTCAAATAACCATAGATAATCCGGTTCGTCCAATAATAGGTTCCCTTTAGATTTGGCGTCAAATTGATGTTTATTGTTTCCAATATATCAAGGGATTCCTTATACATTCCTAAAGTTCCCATTATGGAGGCAACGTTTAATTTTGCTTCGTTTACTTTGTCTGTATTTTTTAATTTTTGGGAAATTAACAAACTCTTTCTAGCGTAAATTAATGCTGAATCCGACTGGTACGCTTTATATTGAACATACAATTTTCCATAAATTTCGAATTTTTGCAAGTCGGTAGACGTATAGTGTAAAAGCCCTTTAAGTTTATTTATATCGGCCTCTTTTCGATTTAAATACAACTCATATTCATTGACGGTATTATCCAATTCTTTTAATAACGAATCGTTTTTAACTTGACCAAAAAGAAAAATGGGCAATATCAATGCGATAAGTAAAGCTGAAAATTTATTCATTTTTGGTTGATTAGAATGATGTAAAAATAACTAAAAAACCAGTTTAACGGAATACCGGTTTTCAAATACTCCTTTTTGTTACCACTTTTTGTAATAATAGAATTTTTGTTTGTAGCATGCTTTAAAACAGTACTTTTATTATTTAAAAACACCAGTTCGAGTGTTTTTTGATGCTATAGATCTATTGTAGCTTTTAATTCATCGTTCTGTATTTGTAAGGGGAATAACCCACCCGTTGTGTAAATAATCTAGTAAAATGTTGTGGGTATTTGAAACCTATTTCATAAGCAATCTCGCTAATTGATTTATTGATATCAAAAAGTTTTTCTTTGGCAAGATCTATCACTTTTTCCTGTATGTATTCCTGAGCTGGTTTTCCGGTTTCTTTCTTCACCAAATCTCCAAAATAGTTTACTGACAAGTGAAGTTCTTCAGCAAAATGCCGTACCGAAGGTAATCCTAGCGTTTGTGGTTTACCCGATTGGAAATAGTCGTTCAACAAGGTTTCGAACCTCACTAAGGCATCTTTATTAATGTTTTCTCTGGTTATGAACTGCCGGTCATAAAAGCGAACACAATAATTTAAGAATAATTCAATATTGCTCACAATTATAGATTTACTGTGTTTGTCAATTGGATATTCTAATTCATGTTTTATTTTGTTAAAACATTCCAAAACAATTTGTTTCTCTCTTTCAGAGACATGCAACGCTTCATTTACATCATAGGAGAAAAAATCATAGTCTTTGATGCGTTTAGCAAGTGAAGTTCCCCGTATTAGATCAGGATGAAATGCTAATGCCCATCCATTTGGCTGTATAATTTTAATATCCTTTTCAAATCCCAAAACCTGACCTGGTGCAATGAAAAGCAATGTTTCTTCTTGGTAATCATAATGGGTGCGCCCATATTTGAGTTCCTCACATTTCAAGTCCTTAAAAAAAATGATATAAAGTTCCGAAACGAAACGGGTTGCTGTTATGGGTTTTGACAGTGATTGGTCCAGAACACTTACCTTGGGGTGTAAGGTCTTTTGTCCTCGCTCAGAATTAAATTGTGCGATACTTTCCAATTTTACTATTTCTTTCATGACTTTTAAATTCAATTCATTCAAAATTAATATAAATATTTTTTACTTTTTTATTTTTATCTTTAATCAGTAATAATGGTAAGATATACAGTGATTTATATAATTTTATCATACAAAATAGAAAGAAATTTGCATATCAAGTAATTACTAATTAACAAGAAGAATTATGAAAGCAAAAAATTGGATTTTTACAGTAGCGACTTTTTTAGTTTCAATACTAATTGTCCAGGCACAATCGCCTACAAACGGTAAGCAAAGTACGGCAACAGAAAAGAAAGAGAAGAAATATCAGGCTCGACCGGGGAAAACACAAAATTTTGGTGCAGAGGCTTTTGAAGTATCTGATAAAACCACACTAAGATGGCTGGGTATGGCTGGCTTTTTTATCAATAGCCGCGGTACTATTTTGATGGTTGATCCGCTGCTGGAAGGTTTTGATATGCCACTTTTAATAGATTTTCCCATAGCGCCAAAAGATGTCCTTCGATTAGATGCTGTATTGGTTACGCATGCCGATAATGACCATTATAGTATTCCTACCAATCGCGACCTATTGCGTGTAACAAAAGAATATCATTCTACAATATATGTTGATTCACTGATGAAAAATGAAGGTTTCAAATCATTTGGTCACACTATTGGAGATCAGTTTAAAGTAGGGCATCTAAAGATTAAACTGACTCCCGCTGATCATGCATACCAAAATGCTTATCCGGGCATGAGTAAACGTGTCTTTAAAAATGAAGATGCATGTGGGTTTTGGATTGAAACACCTGATGGCACTATTTGGGCTCCAGGCGATTCTCGATTGATGAAAGAACACCTTGAATTCCCTACGCCAGATGCTATTTTGTTTGATTTTTCAGATAGCGAGTGGCATTTCACTTTAGAAGGTGCCGTTAAAATTGCAAATGCGTATCCAAACACGCCACTACTGCTTAATCATTGGGGATCAGTGGATTCACCTGATTTTGCACCGTTCAATGGTGATCCTGAAAAATTAAAAAAACTGGTGGTTAATCCACAACGCATTTATGTGCTTGTTCCTGGAGAAGCATTTACACTTAAAAAGATCAAGAAGTAAAGTGAAGCACGCGGATGCTTAGTATTAGTAATCGAAAATTTATAAAAAAATAGCCAGTATGAAAAAATGGGTGAAAAAGAAAGACTATTAGTCTTTTTTCTGAAGACTTAAACTCTACTATCAAAAAAAATGAAAAATAAAAAAGTATTATATCAAATTATAGCAATGATAATGATGACAACCCTTTTAAGCGGCAGTGCATTTGCTCAAAATAAGAATCTGGTCGTACGTATTGCAAAACTCGAAATTGATGTAGCCCAACTGGAAAGCTATAAAAGTATATTGAAAGAGGAAATGGAAACTTCGGTTCGTGTAGAGCCTGGAGTCCTTTCACTATATGCGGTATCTGATAAAGCTAACCCTGCCAGCATCACCGTATTTGAGATATATGCCAATGATGACGCTTACAATACCCATATACAAACCACTCATTTTAAGAGATATAAAAATACTACAATGGGAATGATTAAATCCCTGGAACTCCTAAACACAGATCCTATTGCCCTCGAGGCAAAGAAGAAATTACAATTGAAATAGTCTGTGTTTTGTAAAATTAGACAGCAAGGTTAGGATTTTTTGGATTTTGGTTTTGGAAAAAAACTAAAGGGTTACACGAAGTAAAATGCGTATTTTTAGTATCTTAGAAAATGTTTTTTAATTTCATTGTGTTGTTGTGACGCATTATTTTATATATTTGAAAACGTTTTCGTTGCATAACGAAGAAAATTTACCTGTTTACATACCAAATACAACAACCAAAATATGAAAAGAAGAATAGTATTACCTGCGTTAATTTTACTTGCTGGAACGCAAACCTATGCCCAGAAAAAATGGACGGAAACCCCCAAAGGTTCTTACACTATTGTACAAAATAAAGGAGGCCAAACATTAGGGTATTCACCCAAATCAGGAGTTAAAATCATACAAGTAAACAGTTTAGCTTTTAAAGACTTGAACAAAAATGGCACGTTAGATATTTATGAAGATTGGAGAAAACCGGTAGCAGAACGTGCCAGAGATCTTGCCGCCAAAATGACGGTGGAGCAAATGGCCGGATTGATGTTATATAGCAGGCATCAAGCTATTCCAGCGCAGGAAGCAGGAATGTTTACCGGAACGTATAATGAAAAACCATTTTCTAAAAGTGGCGCAAAACCTTCGGATTTATCCGATCAACAAATTGCATTTTTAACCAACGATAATTTGCGCCATGTGCTAATGACTTCGGTTCAAAGCCCGATAATTGCGGCAGAATGGAATAACAACATACAAGCATTAGTGGAAGGGATTGGAATGGGAATTCCATCCAATAACAGTTCTGACCCAAGAAATGGAGCCAATAAAGATTCTGAATACAATGCAGGATCAGGCGGCTCTATATCACAATGGCCTGAGGAATTGGGATTGGCGGCCACCTTTGACCCCGCTATTACGGAAAAATTTGGATCCATTGCTGCCAAGGAATACAGAGCCCTGGGAATTACTACAGCCTTATCTCCACAAATTGATTTAGCGACAGAACCAAGATGGAATCGTTTTGTGGGTACTTTTGGCGAAGACCCAAAATTAGCGACAGACATGGCAAGAGCCTATGTAGATGGATTTCAAACATCACCCAAATCAATTGAGGTTTATGATGGATGGGGAAATCAAAGTGTCAACGCAATGGTAAAACATTGGCCAAGTGGTGGTCCGGAAGAAGGAGGTCGTGATGGTCATTTTGCGTATGGAAAATTTGCAGTGTATCCAGGTAATAACTTTGACACCCATTTAAAAACCTTTATAGAAGGAGCTTTTAAGTTGAACGGAAAAACTAAAAAAGCATCGGCAGTTATGCCGTATTATACGATTTCGTATGGTCAGGATAAAAAATACGGTGAGAATGTTGGAAACGGATTTAGTAAATATATCATTACTGATTTATTAAGAAATAAATACGGTTATGACGGCGTGGTTTGTACGGACTGGTTGATTACAGCAAATGAAGGAGCTACACCTGATGTCTTTGCAGGTAAATCATGGGGTGTTGAAAAATTAAGTGTTGCCGAAAGACATTATAAAGTTATGATGGCCGGGGTGGATCAATTTGGCGGAAATAATGACATTAAGCCTGTGCTTGAAGCGTACCAAATGGGAATTAAAGAACATGGAGAAACTTTTATGCGTAAGCGTTTTGAGCAATCAGCGGTTCGTTTACTTTTGAATATTTTTAGAGTGGGATTATTTGAAAATTCTTATTTAGATGCTGATGAGACCAAAGCAATTGTGGGTCAACCTGAATTTATGAAGGCAGGCTATGATACACAATTAAAGTCTATTGTGATGATTAAAAATCAAAACAACACCTTGCCAATCGCAAAAGGAAAGACCGTCTATATCCCGAAAAGAGTTACTCCCGCAGGAATCAACTTTTTTGGTCAACCGGTTCCTGAAAAAACTGAATATCCCATTAATTTAGAATTGATTAAAAAATATTATACCGTAACGGATGATCCTGCTAAAGCTGATTTTGCCATCGTCTTTATCAAAAGTCCGATAAGCGGCGGATACAGCAGAGCCGATAGGGAAGCCGGTGGAAATGGATATGTTCCGATCAGTTTGCAATTAAAAGATTATACGGCAGTTGATGCCAGATCGCAAAGTATAGCCGCTGGAGATCCTGTGATTGACCCAACGATTACAAACCGCTCGTATTTGAATAAAATGTCTAAATCAAATTCCTATCCGGATTTAAATACGATTCTTGAAACTAAAAAAGCGATGAATGGGAAACCGGTAATTGTTTCAATAAACATTTCAAATCCAATGGTTTTTGGTGAATTTGAAAAAGAAGTTGATGCAATAGTGGGTGAATTTGGTGTACAAGTAGAAGCTCTAATGGATATTGTTTCTGGAAAAACGGAGCCTTCTGGATTATTGCCTTTACAAATGCCATTGAACATGTCTACCGTTGAAAAACAAATGGAAGATGTTCCTCACGACATGATTCCTTATGTAGATACTAACGGAAATGGGTATGATTTTGGTTTCGGATTAAACTGGAAAGGGCTAATCAGAGATGCCAGAACTGAAAAATACAGCGTTAAGAAATAATAATAATAAATCTAAAACCCACATCAAACTGCTTTATTGGGATGGTGACGGATTTGCGGTTTTTTACAAGCGACTCGAACAAGGAAGGTTTGATTTTATTAAACATCAAGCATAATAATCAATCTAACTTTGTTCTTTAATAAGAAAACAAAAAATATGACTGTATTGAATAAAAGAAGATGCTTATGTTTATGGGTTACGGTTACCTTATGCGTTCTAAGTAGCCATTACAACTTTGCTCAAAATGCCGATACTACAAAATCCCCTAGTCAATTTAGCGCATCAGCCACAATAACGAATAATGGTATTTCGATAATACCTACATTTTCCTTGGGGAAACCTGCAGGTATAATTGAATTGGCAATGGGTAAAAAATTTACATTTGAACCACAGTTTCGATTTTCTTTGGAAGGAAAACCATGGTCTATCGTTCTTTGGGGGAGGTACAAGTTGCTAAAGACTGATCGATTTAATTTAAATATAGGAGCGCATCCTGCTCTTATATTCAAGACAATTACCAATACAGTCAATGGAGTTGACAAGGAGATAATTACTAGTCAGCGATATTTTGCTACTGAAATTTCTCCCAATTATATCCTCAGAAAAAACGTAAGTGTAGGAGTTTATTATTTGTATTCTAAAGGGATGAAGGAAAGCTCCAGCAATAATACCCATTTCATAACTTTGAACAGTAATTTTTCAAATATTAAACTTACAGAAGATTATTTTTTAAAGTTCAATCCACAAGTTTATTATTTAAATATTGACGGTAAAGACGGAGTATACTTTTCTTCAGGTTTTACCTTGGCAAATAAAAAATATCCCATTTCATTACAATCCTTCATCAATAAAACAATTAAAACGGATTTAACCAGCAAGGATTTCGTCATGAATGTGAGTTTAATATATTCTTTCAACAAGAATTATTTGCCAGTTAAATAGGCAGTGGCTTTTCAAATGAAGAATATAATAGTTAGATCTGAATAATCAAAATAACATGTTGCAAAACTTTTGTTGAAATATAAAAAAAATGGAAATGAAAAAAAACTGGCTTTCTGCCCTTCTATCTTTTCGAGGAATGAAAACAATCTATTCCCAAACAACAGGAACAATGATAAAGCACAATGTATTATTTCAAATTCTTACTATACTATGCTGACAACTGTTTTTAGTGGCAATGCGGTTGCCCAAGATAAAAAATTAGTTATACGAATTGTAAAACTCCAAATTGATTCAGCTTAGCTGGAAAGCTATAAAGTTGCATTGAAAGAGGAAATTGAGACTTATGTTCGTGTAGAGCCAGGAGTTCTGTCTTTATATGCCGTGGCTGATAAAGCTAATCCTACCAGCATTACAACTTTTGAGATTTATGCTAATGAGGATGCTTACACTGCTCATAGAGAAATACCTCATTTTAAAAAATATAAGAGCACTACAAAGGAAATGGTTAAATCTCTCGAACTTCTAAATACAGTTCCTATTGCTCTTGAGGCAAAGAAGGGGTTATAATTGGAGTAGTTTATATTTTATAATATTAAAATAATCCTAATCGATAAACAAAATTATAACCTCTGGTAATTTTGTAGTAAATTTGACTTACTCTTTTACTGACAGTTAAATAATCTACAATTAAGTAAAATTCTCAACTTTATTCAATAGGGGAAGCTTTAAAAGCCTGACAGTAATGTCGGGCTTTTTTTATGCCTAAAAATTAGTGATTCCTGATTTTTCAGGGATTGAAATTTTAAAAAATTTGTTTCACGCAATTATGGATGGGGTTTTCTACTTAGCCATTTCCTTAACAATCTTTTTTGCTTCATTTGAATTACCCCAGCTTGCAATTTCATGTAAAACAGGCATCAAACTTTTCCCCGAATCGGATAAAGTATATTCTACTCTTTGGAGGCTTTCTTTAAACTCTTTTCTTTCAATTAATCCTAGCGTTTCTAATTCTTTTAATTCATTAGAGAGCACCTTGTTTGAAATAGCAGGCATTAATTGGTTTAGTTTTCCGAACCGCAAAGAACTTTCACCAATACAATTTAATATTATAGGCTTCCATTTTCCGCCAAAAATTGACATGGCTCTTGTTACGGGACAATCATAAGGGTTTTCAATATATCTCATACAATTTGTGGTTACCTATTGGTTACCAGTATTTAATTTGTTGGTTACAAATATACACTAATGGTTGTAAATTTGTAAAAAACTATAAAAACAAGAAACATGAAAAAGATTTTATTACTTCTGACATTAATTTTATCTATGGGTAATTTGAATGCACAAACAGCAACAGATGATATCGTTAAGGACTGGGAAAGAGCTAAAGCGTATACTAAAGAATATTTGGATGCAATGCCGGAAAGTGGATATTCATTTAAACCAACAAAAGAAATGCGCTCTTTTTCAGGTCAAGTTTTACACTTGAGTGATGCGATATATGGTTTCGTGGGTTCTGCTACCGATGAGAAACCGCCAGTAGGTTTTGAGGATTCAGAAAAATCAGGTGATGAAAACAAAGCAAGTGTTACCGGCAAAGTAATGGCTGCCTATGATTTTGCCATCAATGCCATTAAAAAATATCCCAATGCAAAACTTTCAGAGTCTATTAAACTGTTCGGACAATTTGATATGAGCAGAGCGCAAGTGTTAAACAAGTGTTTTGAACATCAAACCCATCATCGAGCGCAAACAACCGTTTATTTGAGATTAGTGGGTGCTATACCTCCGGCTGAAAAATTATTTTAATATATGCAATTATAAAATGAAAGGGAATGTCACTAAAGGAGCTATAGCTTTATGGGTGGATATTGGAACGATAGGTTATTTTAAAGATTTGAAGATCAAGAAGAAACAATAGAAACTGGAGAATATGACAACAACAATAGAAACAAATAAACTCGTAATGAACAGCTTTGTAGAGTTCATTAATACTGCTAGTGAAAAACTTTCAGAAGAACTTATCAGTCCGAACGCGGTATTCTTCGTTCCTGGGCAGGCTGAACCAATGAGAGGCCCTGCTGGCTATCTTGCAATCATTGGAATGATGAGAAGTGGCTTCCCGGATATTCAATGGTTATTGGAAGATATGATAGTCGAAAATGATAAAGTTGCTGCTCGTTTTATTATGATTGGAACACATCAAGGTTCTTTCAATGGTATTCCACCAACAGGAAAGCCGATTAAAGTTCAAGCTATGAATTTCTACCGTTTATCATCTGGAAAAATTGTTGAAGAATATGGACAACCTGATTTTCTTGCATTGCTTCAGCAAATTGGAGCAGTCCCGACAATCTAAAAAGGACAATCTCACTTGCTGACAAATTATGTAAATGAAAGGATTCAAACCAGCCGTTATTATTTACAATTGAAGCCAGGAACATTAGGTACTTCCTATTGGTGCTGGATTATTTTATAATGCAAAGTAAATGAAAAAAGGAGTAGTAGTTTTTATAGTATATGTAGTTTTTTGTTGTAGTGCGTTTGGTCAAAAACCGTTACGTCATTTTATGCAACCTCCGAATGTAATTAATAACATTCCCTATGGAAATAATCCACAGGCGGGGCACTATGTACAATCAAAAGATGCCAAAATTTATTATGAAGTATATGGTAAAGGGCAACCCATTGTAGTATTGCATGGTGGACTGTTTGGTTCAACGACAGAAATGGCAAGAATTATAGATAGTCTTGCTAATGATTTCCAAGTGATTGCGATTTCAACTCGTGGGCATGGGAAATCTGAAATCGGAGTCGAACCATTGACATTAGAACAAAGAGCCAATGATGTCCTAGCAGTAATCCATGAGGCAACCAAAGAAAAAGTAATGATTCTCGGATTTAGTGATGGAGGATTTACCGCCTATAAATTTGGCTCCATGTATCCTGATAAAGTTAAAAAAATGATCGTGATAGGCGCGGGTGTTTTATATCCGGGATTAAGGGATTTTAATTTCAACTTCAATCAAGCTATGGAAATGGATACGGAATTTTGGGCACAACAACGCGCCTTAATGCCAGAACCGAATCGGTTAGAAGAAGTGTTTAAACAGGTTTCCAATTGCTACAACCAACTTACCGTAGGGGCAGCATTATTAGGTTCTATTCAATGCCCGGTTTTATTGATGGCTGGCGACCGAGATGAGGGGAACTCCGTACAAAATGTTTTAAATGCCGCATTGTTAATTCGTAATCACCAATTAGCGATTATCCCTAATGCTGGTCACCCTGCTTTTATTGTGAATTTTAATGCTGCTTGGGCTAGTATAGCTCCGTTTATAGACGAAAAATAAAATAATTTAAACATGAAAAAAATAATTTTATCCTCCCTCCTTGTTTTAAATATGACGAGTGCATTTGCTCAAAAATTCACCTGGAATCAGCGGGAATTTGAAGCCGTAAATACCAAAGCAGAAATCGTCAATATGGACGGCGCTCAAGTCTTAAAAGTAGAGCGTGACTTAATTGCTTCGCCTTTTGACGAGAAAAATATTGAGGCCTCAGTAGATGGGCCTACCTATGTCAAATTAACGAATGTTGACATGGAGAACGGGACGATTGAAGTTAAAATGTTAAGCCGAATCATGGAAAATTCACCTTTTCCTGCTGCGCGGGGATTTTTAGGATTGGCCTATCGTGTGGATCAAGAGAATAGAAATTTCGAAGCCATCTACCTTAGACCGAGTAATGGGAGAGCCGATGATCAATTAAGACGCAACCATACCGTTCAGTATTTCTCCTATCCGGACTATACGTTTAGCCGACTTAGAAAAGAAGCGAACGGTTTGTATGAGACCTATGCCGACATAGGATTAAACGAATGGATTGATGTACGTATTGATTTTCAGGATGAAAAGGCAGTTTTATATATCAATAACCAAAAATCGCCTTCATTTATCGTTACTAAAATGCTGGGGACTTCTAAAAAAGGTAGTATTGCACTTTGGGTTGAAATTGGAACAATAGGATATTTTAAGGATTTGAAAGTAACGAAGAAATGATTGATTCTTAAATCCGATAATTTTTCGAAAAAGTAATTATTTAATTTTTGGACGACTAACACCTAAGCGCATTAAAGCTACGTTTCCGTCAATTAAGGAAGAGCAAGTGATAAAAAGCCTGACAGTAATGGAGGGCACTGAAAAAGTCCTTAAAGAATTAGATTTCATTAAAAGAGTAGAAAAATAAGATTTTCTACTCTTTTTTTTATCCTGAAAATGAAGTACTTAAGCAAAACTCGAATTTTCCTTAATCGCCTTAAAATGTCTAATTACTAGAAAGAGATGCTTTTTCAGTGCCCTCCAGTAATGTCGGGCTTTTTTTATGTCTAAAAATTAGTGATTACTTGTTTTTCAATTTCTTGAAATTTCGAAAAAACGGTTCCGCTTTTCTATTAAAACCACCACCCCTTATTGAAGGTTGCAAATTGGAATATCATTACCACTTAGTTTAAAATTGGCTAAGTGGTTTTTATTTCCAAATAATTGAATAACTTAGAGGCATAAATTATTTACCATGAAACGTCGTCAATTCCTTCAAAGCACTGCCCTATTTTCTGTAGCATCTTTAGTAAATGCAAATGAACTGTTTGCCAGAACTCCATTAGTCAATAAAGTGGGTTTGGGTTTATTCTCTATACCACAAATGTTAGAGAATGACTTTGAGGCTGCTTTTGCAATGCTGGCAAAAATGGGATACAAAGAAGTGGAATGTTTTGGCCCCTATGAATTCAGTACTGAAAAAGCAAAAGCTTCGTGGAATGCTGTTACACCTCAACTAGGATTCAAAGGAAGTGGCTTCTTTAATAAAACAGCTTCTGATTTTTTAAAAGCAGCAAAATCAAATGGCATTAGTATTCCTGCAATGCATACTGATTTGGATACATTATCAAACAATATGGGTCCATTGGCGGAAGCCGCTAATTTAATCGGTGCAAAATATGTAGTGCTTCCATCCATTCCTGATGCTGAAAGAAAAACCTTGGACGATTATAAAAAAGTAGCAGAAAAATTCAATGCTATTGGTGCTGCAGCGAAAAAAGAAGGTATTTGTTTTGCGTATCACAATCATGGCTATGGTTTAAATATAGTGAATGGTACTATGCCATTAGACATCATTTTTGATCAAACAGATCCTAGCTTGGTTTATTTTGAAATGGATCTTTATTGGACAATAGCTGGTGGAGCAGATCCCGTTGAATTATTCAAAAAACACAAAGGCCGATATAAAATGGTACATATAAAGGACATGAAAGAAGCAAAAAGATTCGCAGGAGATGGCGGCGATGCATCACAATGGATTAGCCTTTTCCCATACATGACTTCATGTGGTGAAGGTGTACTAGATTTGCCTACAATACTTGCTGCCGCAAAACAAAATGGCGTTGAGCATTTCTTCGTTGAACAAGATATGGTACAATCACCTGAAATAGCATTGAAAAAAAGTGTCGATTATTTAAAGTCACTTTAATAGAAATTCAATTTCTTATTGATTATAATCAAAATAGTCTTTTATATAGGTTCTTTCCTATGTTGATTCTGTAAATAGTTTTGTGTGCATATCTTTTATTCACAAAAAATATATTTTATGACCACAAGAGCATTATCAAAAGAAAGATTATACAAATTATCAAACAAAATTTGATGAAACTAATATGGTGGAAGAATCACCTAAATCAGAGAAAGAGAAAAAGACCTCCTGTAATTTTTCAGGAAGATTAACTTATTATTTTACTGACAGTTAAATATCGACAATTGAGTAAAATTTTCAACTTTGTTCAATAGGGGAAGCTTTAAAAGCCTGACAGCAATGTCGGGCTTTTTTATGCCTATATGCCAGATTTTGAATCTAGAAATGATAATAGAGCGAATGTAGTGAACGTGTAGAATCAAAGTAATTATTACAATTGTATCTCTATAGCAATTACAAGAATTTATTTGTATATTAAACTTATTTTAAAGGCAATAGAACAATTCTTTGAAATTCATAAGTATTGATTTGAAATTCATTATAAATAAAATCATAAAAAAATTTCCTTTGCATATAAAATTATTGTAAAATATTAAAACATGATTTCAAGTGATCCATATTAAAAAAACAGTATTTAGAGGTCTTTTATTAACATTGGTATTAATAAAAACATCCGTTCTCTTTTCTCAACAATTAGATAGTCCAAAGAATGATTTAAAGTTTAAAGGTGCTATTAGTGTCACAAATAATGGTATTTCTATTATACCTACATTTACCTTAGGGAAACCCGCGGCAATAGTTAATCTGTCGGTTGGAACAAGCAGACTAACTTTTGAGCCTGAATTGCGATTTTCATTAGAAGGAAAGCCATGGGCATTTATTTTTTGGGGGCGATATAAAGCATATAAAAGCGATAAATTTTCATTGAATATAGGAGCTCATCCTGCATTTGCATTTAAAACAATCCCTTTAACTAAAGATGGTGTTACAAGTGATTATATTGTAAGTCAAAGATATGTGGCTACAGAGGTTGTTCCTACCTACCACATTTCTAAAGACTTAACCTTGGGGATGTATTATTTATATTCTCATGGTTTTGATTTAGGGACTATTAAAAACACGCATTTTGTTACAGTGAATACTGGTATCTCAAATATTGAAGTATCTAATAGTTTACGAATGAAGATAAGTCCGCAAGTGTACTACCTTCGAATGAATGATGCTGATGGTTTTTATACGAGTACTATGTTTACAGTATCAAAAGTTGACAATCCAATCTCAGTTTCAGTATTCTTCAATAAAGTGATTGATACCAATATAGCGGCGAGTAAAGACTTCGTTTGGAATGCAACACTAACCTATGCTTTTTAAATAATCCTGCAATTTTTTGTTAAAAATTTGACCAGGCTGTAATTAGGCATTACCTTTATTTAAAATTGCTATCTTATTTATGGAAAAAACAGAGTCAATAGAAGATTTTTATAAGACAAAATTCGATTGGATGCCCGAAAATTTTAAAAATGAAATTGGGCATTTCAATGTTTTTAATTTAGAACCTTTTGTTGGCGAAAAAGCGCAACCTGTCCCCTATAAACGCCGTGATTTTTATAAAATCATGTTGGTGAAGGGTAATAGCAAAGTACACTATGCAGACAAGGTGGTGGAAGTTAAAAAACAGGCATTATCTTTTTCTAATCCGCAGATACCTTATAAGTGGGAACATCTTGATAACATTAGCGAGGGTTCTTTCTGTATTTTCAATCAACATTTTTTTCATCAATATGGGAACCTGAATCAATACTCGGTTTTTCAACCTAACGGCACACATATTTTTGAATTGACTGATGAACAGGTAGAAAAAATCGCGGTCATTTATAAACGTATGTTTGAAGAAATCAATTCAGAATATGTTTACAAATACGATGTATTACGAAATCTTGTTTTTGAATTATTGCATTTTGCCATGAAAATGGATCCTTCTGCCAATATTGAAAATCAACAATTGAATGCTTCTCAAAGAATTTCTACCTTATTTTTAGAACTTTTAGAACGTCAATTTCCTATTGATGATACCAATCAAAAAGTCCATTTTAGAACGGCTTCCGATTTTGCAAACCAGTTAAATATTCATGTCAATCATTTGAATAAGGCAGTAAAAGAAACTACTCAAAAAACAACCTCTCAAATTATTGCCGAACGAGTTTTGCAAGAATCTAAAATTTTATTAAAACACAGTAATTGGAATGTGTCAGAGATTGCTTATGCATTAGGATTCACAGAAGTCACTAATTTCAATAACTTTTTTAAAAAACATTTACAGTTAAGTCCATTAAAATTCAGGAATCTTTGATTTTTGTAAGGTATTGTTTGATTATCGTTATTCTGTGCTTTGCGGCATAATTATCTTTGAACTTTAATTAAAATACTTTCAAAATGAAAAAAATTTTCACACTCCTTACTCTTTTTATTGTGGCTAATGTGTTTGGTCAATCAAAAGCAGAATCAGAAATTCTGTCTTTATCAAAAGAAAAATTTCGTTGGCAAGTAGAAGCAAAGGTTGATTCCTTGGCCAATCTTTTTGACAATAATGTGGCTATTATTCAAGCTAGTGGGGCAATTAAATCTAAAAAAGAATATCTAGACGATGTAAAAAATGGAACCCCCGTTTTTAATAGCATTGAAATAAAAGAAGCATCTGCGAGAATCTTCGGTAAAACAGCTATTGTAATTGGGAAAGGCCTTTTTACTATAACAAAAGATGCAACCGAAGTCACTTACAATGTCATGTATTCTGAAGTGTATGTGCTACAAAATAAAAAATGGAAATTGGTTTCACGCCACTCTAGCCACATCTAAATTCGTAAAAATAGGTATTTAAATTTCACTCTTTTTTTATTAAAGCGGCCAATATGGATGCATCTTCTTTAAAACGTATGCCAATACTCATCATCATCCTGGGGAGTTACCTGATGATTGTACTGGATATTTCTATCGTCATAACTGCGTTCCCAAAGATTCAGCATGAACTCAATTTCTCCACTACGGAGCTTACCTGGGTACAAAATGGGTATACACTTGCCTTTGGTTGGTTGCTGTTTCCACAGGTTGGTCCGTTTATGTTGCTACCAGATTTGCTGTAATGGGTCTTTCAGAGGTTGCCGCAGAAGATGTTAAAGAATTTGGAATTCATGTTACTGCAATTGCGCCAGGAGTTTCTCGTACTTCTTTTTAAATGAAGAATCTATTATTTATGCGGCTAATACAATTGAAGAATACTCCGCTATAAGAACATCTCATAGTAAAAATGCAGGTTTCAATGGTTAACAATTTGGAGACCCAAATGGGGCAGCCAGCATGATTATAAAAGTTGCTGAAAGTCAAAATCCGCCTATACGATTATTTTTAGGTACTGACGCATTTAATAGGGCCAAGACAAAAATTAATATCCTTGAAACGGAATTTAGAAAAAAATAAAGATGGCTCTTTATCAACCGATTTTAAGTGATACTTATCTAACTTCCTTTAACATTAGAGAAAGCATAGCTGATTATTTTACTTATAGTTATAGGTATAGGCGTTTAGGTCGCAATTTATTATTTTTGCCTGATGGCAGATAGAAATATTTTTAGAGGAGTGAATTCA
>NZ_VJZP01000050.1 GCF_007097265.1 Flavobacterium gawalongense
CTATTGAAGAATTTAACAATCAAATTAATTACAAAAATGTAGCTTAACTTAATGTGCAGTTTTCATTTGCATATCCAAAAGGAATGATGACCGAAATGATGGAAGCATCTAAAACAGATACTACGATGATGTCTGAAATGTGTAAATCGATGATGGATAATCCTAAAATGATGGATATGATGAAAGATAAAAAAATGCAATCACACAAAATGACTGGAATGGATAAAAATATGGATATGTCCAAATAATACAAATACAAACAACATTAAAATATAGAAAAATGGAAACTAAAAAAACGTATACCTGCCCAATGCACCCAGAAGTTACTTCGGATAAACCAGGAAAATGTCCCAAATGCGGAATGAATTTAGTGGAGAAAAAAGAATGAAAATTCTACTAGCAACCGATGGTTCAAAATATAGTAAAACAGCAATTAATGAAATTGCCAACAGACCATTTCCTCCCAAAACCGAAGTGTGTATTCTTGCCGCTTATGAAATTACACCCATCGTAAACACTTTGGAACCAATGGGTGTTTACCACGAATACTATGCACAATTTGATGAAAACGCATTTAAAAATGCAGAAAAAAATGCAAAAAGTGCAGCCAAAATTCTTGAAAATAAAAATCCAAATCTGTTAGTAACCACAAAAGTAGTTGCAGGTTCACCAAAAAGCATAATACTTGACGAAGCCGAAAAATTTAAAGCCGATTTGATAATAGTCGGTTCACACGGATATGGAGCCATCGAGCGTTTTGTTTTGGGTTCAGTTGCGCATTCAGTTGCGTTACATGCAAAATGTTTTGTAGAAATTGTTCGTAAATAAAAAACTTAACAATGGACAAACACATATCCATTTTGTAGTACGGTATATTGAACTTACTGGTAGATTTAAGAACCTAATGTAAGTTCGTTACTGTAAATATATTGTGAAAAAGATTTATAGGTGTTTTGTATTCATGAATTTTCCCTAGTCTGTCGTTTAATTTATTCATTACCAATAGAGAATCTAATGATTTGAACTTTTTTCCATTTCATTTAGTCTATATAATTTACATCTTTTTTTTCGGTCGTTTGTATTCATTAATAGGTTTTATGGGATAATTATCAAGGATATCATACACAGCAGGATGTAAGTTATCCCCGATATAAGAAGGGTCATATAAATTACCTTTTGCAGTTCCCGTCCATACAAGCCTATTCAGTTTCCTGTCAATTATATTCAGCGTGATTCCACCTTCTGTATATTCTACCTTTTGAGTAACATAAGTGGCATAGTTGTAATGATAATGGTGGCGGTAAAAGTGAGTGCCTGGATAAGGGTAATAATAGGGGTTGTAATAATACCAACCCGAAGGATAATATGTATAAACAGGCATACCGACTGTTTTTTCCTTTTTAACGGCAGTGATAACTAAGTCAAGAAAAACATCTGGTGTATCAATGCTTATTTTGTATCCTCTCTCTCCCATGCAATGAGTGAAATAGTTGCGTGTATTGTTGCGAATAATCTGATTATTGTATTCGCCTTGAGCTGTGTCTTTATCCGGTAGCCACGCAAACGTTTTGTATTTTGTAAAATCAACACTGCGATCATAATCGGAAGTGATTTTCGTATAAACCCCGCATCCAGCAATAGCTAGTAAAAGAAGGCTAATTAAATAGGGAAATAATTTTTTATGTGTTTTCATTTTTTCTGTTTTTTATGTAACACTTTTTCAGTGAAACTATTGTTATTTGATTTGAATGGATTTCACTGATTTGATTTCTTAAGCAATGCCTGAAAAATTTGTATCGTTATCTCATTGTTCCATCCTTCTGGCAAATCGATCCCAAAATCACTTAACCGCAATTTAAAATTGAGTGTAAGCAAACAGGAAATGGTTTCGTTGCTTGCAATGTGTTTAAGCAATCCGTTTACATATATTGTTTTCACCTTTCCATTAAAATGTAGTTCTGCTTCAAAATTTAGTTTGTGATCTGGATGTTGTAATGTCTCCACGTAAGGAATGTTCAGTTTTCCTTTCAGGATTACCGGCCCTATGGATGAGTTAATAAGTTTTACATTCAATGAATCTGTTGTAGTGTGTAAAGTAGCTGGATTAAGTGTTAATCCGATTTCAGCAGTTTCATAATTGATTAAAACAAACAAATGATTGCTATTGGCTATTATTATGGAATCTCTGTACGAGCCGATAACTTCAATACTTCCTTCCCTGGTCTGGTATCTTTGCTGCGCCTTAGCTGAAAAGCTCCATAGGAGTAATGCTATAATGGTGCATACCCATACTTTTGTTAGAATTTTCACCATTACTTTATACATAATTACGATATATATATGTTTGCAATTGCTTTTCTGAATTTGAAATATTCTCCATTCCTTTTAAAAGCACTTCGGTTATTATCATTTGAATTATTTATGTTTTTTTCATTCATTTTCCTGATGATTTTGCCCTTGGTGTTCCATCATTCCGTCTGAATTTTTCAGAGAATTTACATAAACATAAACCGAAAGGATTTCTTCTTCGCTCAAAATGTTTTCCCATGCTGCCATTGCAGTTCCCTTCATTCCTTTTTTTATGAGGTATATTCGTCCTTGATTTGAATAAAATGATGAATGCTCAGGGTCAGTAAAATCGGCTGGCTTTGGTTGTAATGTTGTTGCTCCTGGACCATCACCTTTACCACCACTACCATGACAAGTAACACAATATTTTGTGAATATGTCTTTACCTTGTGCAAGTTGTTCCTCAGTACCGGGAGATACGGGCTGATTATATTTTTCGCCTAATTCCTGTTTTAACCATTCGCGCGTTTCATTCATTTGTTGTGAATGTTCGTTATGTTCATGGTTGTGATTTTCTTCACCTTTTTGTTGAGGATGGTTCTGTTCAATTTGCTCCTGGTTTTTTTCTGAATTCCGGCAGGAAGTAAGCATCAGCACTGCATACATCAATGCGGTAATGATTGCAAACTCGATTTTGGTAGTTCGGCAGAGTTTACACAGAGTGTGACTGAAGAACTCACGATATTGTTTTGATTTTTTCATAGTTGTCGTTTTAGTTTTTAAATTAAACCATAAACCAAATACAAATTCTCGATACTTTTTACTAAAAAACGCTTGAATTAGATGCAAAGTACTATTCTTCAGTAATTTAATATAAATTTACGGTTTATTTAAGGATGTAACTTGGAATTTTTTATTTTTTTATTTCCACAAATAAATAATATATATCATGCTGTAGGAATGATTAACTTCATAAAACCATTACGAGTTTTAGGATCTTTCCATCCTGCCATTACCGTCACCACTCTCCCTAATAACACTTTGTCAATGCTTATAATGACTCAAGTCGAAGTATTTACCGATGGTAATTTGAGTACAGTTTGAATGAAAAGCAATACTAAATCATTTACTTTAAAAATTGAAGTATTCATTTCAAAGTAAAATGTTAAACTTATTTTTATTATTTAAGCATTTGCTTAAATAATAAAACAATAAATTACATTTGTTTAGTATTTAATTTAACAATTACAACAATGGACAATAATCAAACGTGTATAAGAGTTTTTGCAGATATAAAACAAATCAACGCCTGCAAAAACAAATTGAACAATAACAGTAATGCTTTTGGGCTATTGAGTGGTTTATTAGCATTGGCCGGCAATGAAGTACGACTGAAAATAATGTTTCTTCTTGAAGAAGAAAACGAACTTTGCCCTTGCGACCTTGCCGATATTTTAGGAATGAGTATTCCTGCCGTTTCACAACATCTTCGCAAAATGAAGGACGGAAATGTTATTGAAGCTAGACGATCTGGTCAGACTATTTTTTATTCTCTAAAATCAGAACAATTACAAATACTTCGTCCCTTTTTTAAATACATTATTAGTCAAAATTCAAATTTAGAACTCATATGAACACAAATTCAAAATCAGGAAAATTGGCTGGAGCAAGTATTTTATCAGCAGTGGCAGCATCACTTTGTTGCATAACACCCGTTTTAGCTCTTATTTCTGGAGCTTCTGGCGTAGCATCAACGTTCTCGTGGTTGGAACCTTTTCGCCCTTACTTAATTGGAATAACTGTTTTGGTATTGGGCTTTGCTTGGTATCAAAAACTAAAACCACGAACCACGAAAGAAATACAGTGTGCTTGTGAAGAAGAGGATAAACCACCTTTTATGCAAACTAAAAAGTTTTTAGGCATTGTAACAGTGTTTACTTTTTTAATGATGGCTTTCCCATACTATGGACAAATTTTTTATCCAAAAGCGGACAAACAGCTAATTGTTGTTTCTTCTGATAATATGCAAGAAGTAAAATTTAATGTGAGTGGAATGACTTGCGCCAGTTGCGAAGAACACGTTAAAAATGAAGTAAACAAATTACCGGGAATTGTAACCGTTTCCGCTAATAGCAACGAAGGAATCGCATTTGTAAAATTTGACAACAATAAAACGAACAAAGAGGCTATCATAAAAGCTATTAATACCACAGGTTACAAAATATCAGGAGAAGTACCAACATCATTAAATTCCCCACACGGACAAGCTGGACACGTTTGTGGTCCAAATGGGTGCAAATAATTTTTTGCCTATATATTAAGCATTTAATTAAATAAGAAAATGAAAACAGAAAATATAAAACTCGACATCGCAGGAATGACCTGCGAACATTGTGCCACAGGCATTGAAAAAATGCTTACCAAAAATGAAGGAGTAACAGAAGTAAAAGTGAGTTATCAAAACGGCAGTTGCGAATGTTCTTTCGACCCTTCTAAAACCAGTAAAGAAGAAATTATCAATACTATTAACAGCACAAAAAATTATAAAGTAGCTCATACCGATGAAACTAAATGTTGTAATACAAACGCAAACCACTTCGATTTAATTATCATCGGTGGTGGTTCGGCGGCATTTTCGGCAGCTATAAAGGCCGAAAGTTTAGGATTATCGACCTTAATGGTAAACGGTGGTTTAGACTTTGGCGGAACTTGTGTAAACGTAGGTTGTGTCCCTTCTAAAACCCTTATTCGTGCAGCGGAAACAGCTTATCACGCAACACATTCCAATTTTTCGGGCATCAAACCCAAAGGTGTTGCTATAGATTTTGCTCAAGTAATTAAAGACAAAAAACAATTGGTAGCCACGCTCCAGAAGAAAAAATATATGGACGTGGTAAGTGATTTTCATAACCTGAAAATGCTAACGGGTTGGGCAGAATTTTTAGATACTAAAACCATTGTGGTCGATGGTAAAGTAAAATATACGGCTCTAAAATTTATCATTGCCACAGGAGCAACTACCAATATTCCAATTATTGAAGGGCTAAACGAAGTAGGTTTTCTTACCAACGTTTCGCTTTTTGATTTAGAAGAAAAACCCGAAAGCATCACCATTATGGGGGCTGGTTATATTGGTTTAGAAATTGCGATGGCTTACAATCGATTGGGTGTAAAAGTGCGTATCATTGAGTTTACTGACCGTGTGTTGAGAACGCAAACACCCGACATCAGCGAAGCCTTGGAAACACAAATGAAAAATGAAGGTATAGAAATCTTGCCGAATTTTAGAGCAATAAAACTTGAGAAAAAAGAAAATGAAACCATTATTCATTGCAAATGTCCTGATGGTTCTTTTACACAAATTATCGAAAAAGGAAAAATTGTAGTGGCATCTGGCACAAAACCCAATACGCAAAAAATAGGATTGCAAAATATTGATTTGAAACTTGATAAAACAGGACACATTTTGGTAAATGAAAAAATGGAAACCAATTTACCAAACATCTATGCGGTGGGAGATGTTACTAACACACCTGCATTTGTTTACACAGCAGCCTTTGAAGGTAAAATTGCCGTAGAAAATGCGTTTACAGGAGCCAATAATGAAGCCGATTATTCTTCCTTGCCTTGGGTAGTTTTTACCGACCCACAAGTAGCAGGAGCAGGATTGGACGAAGCACAGGCAGAAGCCCAAAACATTTCTTTTGAAGTAAGCAAATTAGAATTAAATAACATTCCAAGAGCTATTGCAGCCAATGACACAAGAGGATTTATCAAATTAATACGAAATACCGAAACCGATAAATTGATTGGTGCAAGAATTGTTGCTCCCGAAGGTGGCGAACTCATTCAGCAATTGAGTATGGCTATCAAGTACAATATTACCGTAAAAGAATTGGCAGAAAGTTTTTATCCTTATTTAACATTAGGCGAAGGCATAAAACTAGCAGCCATCACTTTCGGAAAAGATGTTGCCAAATTGAGTTGCTGTGCTAGTTAAATTTTAATATAAAAAGCACGACTATCAATTCTATATTATGCGCCAGTAGTTGCCCTTGCTGATACAGGAATTGCCAGGGGAGACTTAGGAAGTGACGTCTTGGAGCGGGCGGTTTAGCCACTATGTGGGAAGCCGTCTTTGCCGATGTCGGAGTTGCTTTATTGGCGATTTTAAACGCAGTTAGAATTCAGAGGATGAAGTTTTAGATAAAATAAAGTTTATGGGAATAGAATTAGAATTAATACTGCTATTGATTATTCAGGCAGTTGGAACTTCATTTTTTGCTCGGTTTGAAATAGAAACACCTGTCCTAAAAAAAGTATTCAAATGGCTGGCGATTGATGCTGTTACCATTGGCTTATACTACCTAGTAAACCATTATGCAATTCTGTTTCCAGTAATAATGATTGCGATAGACACAATTGTACATTTCAGAATTTGCAAAAAAAATGGAATTGACCCGTTCTTAGCTACGCCAAGAAAAAAATATTACAAATTAAGAGGATGGAAATGGAAAGAATAGTTAATGGAACAATCCAAAGGTTCGGATAGGTCAGCGGTTAAATGATATGGTTTGATAACCCGAAACCAATTACCAACGCTCAAGCAGTTTTTCCGCAGCAATAAACATTGGCAAAAAAAACAAACAAATTATTTAGCAAAACATTGGTTTAGCATTTATGGTAAAAGCCGTTGTTCTCGTTCTTGTCGCAGGAGGTTTAGCCACGATGTGGGAAGCCGTTTTCGCTGATGTTGGTGTGGCTTTATTGGCCATTTTGAACGCAGTCAGAATCCAGAGAATGAAGTTTTAGAGTTAGTTATAGTAATTCAAGAAAGGATATTTGTTGTAAATGCAAGCATCCTTTTTTAATTCACAATAATTATGATTTTTAAAAACCGATTGGATTTATGAATAAACATAATTTTTACTGTTTAGTCTTTCATAACTGTACTTTAAAAATTGAAATATTAATGCAATGTTTTTATAATTTATTCTGTAAATTTCGGCTTTCAAAAATCATTCCTTTTAAAAACGTTTAATAGTTATATATCGATGAATTCGTTATTAATTCTACACAAAATATGAATAACAAATATGATTTTTATATTGATGAAAGTTGTCATTTAGAGAATGACCATATACCGGTTATGTGTATTGGTTATATCAAAGTGCCTATGCAACAGTACATCCAATTAAAAGGAGAGTTCAATCAAATTTTGGAAAGAAACAACCAACATTCCGAATTAAAATGGAATAAATTTTCCAATGCCAGAACGGAATTGTACAAAGAATTGGTAGATTTCTTTTTTCGCACGCCTTTGGAATTTCGTTGTATTTTGGTAAAGTATAAGGAACGTCTTAATCATAAGGATTTCAATCAAGGCTCACATGATAATTTCTATTATAAAATGATTTATTTCTTATTGCGCCCTAACGAAAGTAATGGAAATGAATATAGGGTTTTTATTGACGTTAAGGATACCCGTGGAAGAGAAAAGTTAAAAAAGATAAATGAAGTTTTTGATATTGAATACAAAAGAAAAACACCTTTTGTTCAATTTCAACATTTGCATTCACACGATAATGTTTTCTTCCAGTTAGCCGATTTTTTTATTGGTGCCATAACCTATAAATCAAGAGTAGTATTGGAGGACATCAAAAATCCGATACCTAGCAAAATGGATTTCATCAAGTATCTGGAACAAAAGTCAGGTTTTAATTTAGAAGAAGGCACAGAACCATGGGAAACTAAATTCAATATTTTCGATCACCAACCTAAAATAAAAGGGTAATGGATTTATTTGATTTAGACGACCATATCCCTAATTTAGGAATAGACCCTTCGCAGGAACACTTGGAGGTGCTTTTTCAATTATTCAAAGAAGATTTTTTGGATGATGAATTTTATTTTGACGGTTGTAAAGTAATTATTGATACAAGAAATTCCAAAGAAGATGGATTTAAACAATACCCTCACACTTTTGTGAAATTAATCACAAGAGGAGACAAAGGCAAGAGATGTTTTGATAAAAAAAGAGCGAATAAAGTACATTGGATAAAACCTATCCTTGAAAATAAAGATACAGACGATGTAATTTGTTTTCAGTTTCTGGAAGGAGATGGGAAAATCAGGGATTACTTTTGGTTTAAAGAAGGATACTTTTTGGTGATTATGGAAAAAATCACGCCTGATTATATAATAGTTTCAAGTTTTCATATAGACGATGAGAGAAACCAAAAATATTACGAAAGAAAATACCAAAACAGGGTAAAATAAAAATGCCACAACTAAGGTGTTGTGGCCGACCAGATCCTTTTCCCTAGGGAAATGATGTTGCAAATATACATACTCTTACATCAAAAAACAAATAAAAGTTATAAAAGACAAATAAAAGTGAATGCACGAATATTTCCAAGAGTCATTATCTCATTCACCTGTACAAAACCCTCATTTAGTCCAAGTATTCCTAAACTCAGGTCTTTGCTTGTCTCATTTCTCTAATTACGTTAGTAGTAACGAGAACATTTTTTTTCGTTCTGTTTTATCGAAAATATTTTAGTCTCCGAATGTCACTCCTTTGCCAACGCTCCAATAGTTTTTGTATCTCCAGCAACATTCTTCTAAAAGAGAAACACCTCGTAATGGAGAACAAAAACTATTCCCCAAGCTGTGTTACATAATGTGGCATTATGGTTCATAAAGAAACACCTTGCTCTGATTCAAGTTTACGGATGAACCATAATAACATTATGTAAAACATCCGCAACTGCCAACGCGCAAGGGGTTTGCTCCAGGACAACTTTTTGAGCAGCTCCCATCGCATCTCCCAGCCGCTCAAAAAACCGTCCTTCACAAACCCCAAATCACTGCTTCGATTGAACCTGTTTATTTAACGATAATGCTATCGTTTTTTCAGGAACTATAACTTGTTTTATCAATGAACCGTTGAAATCGGTAATATTTGCATTGCTTTTGTAGGTGCTTTTTTAAAAGAGCGGATTACATTTTAATTGAATTAAAGCACCCACAAAATCAAAAAAAGCCAGCAAGAGTATTATTTTTTATTTGTCAGAAATAAAGTAGCCCATTGCTTTTCCGTTGGCTCAATGCCTAGCGTTTCCATAACATCGATTTTCAAACAATAAACCTTCTTTCTTTAAACAACAATGGGCATCAAGCCACCAAGAAAAGCAATCACAAACATCCCTGTTCACAAATAAAAAATCGATACCCTTGCTCACGCTTCTGCCAGCGCACTAGGTAGTATTTGCATTTGTTTTTGTAAGTGCTTTTTAAAAGAGCGGATTTGATGTTAATTAAATTAAAGCATCCACAAAATCAAAATTTACCAGCAAGAGTATAGATTTTCATTGTCCATACAGTTTCAAATCGGTACAATAAAAATCCATACCCTTGCTCTCGCTACTGCCAGCGCACTCGGCAAGTACAGTATTTGATTTTTAATAATACGCTGCATCACACTTTCAATTAATTTCAAAACTCAGCTTCCGAATGATATAAGTCAAAAATCAAATGAAATCCAAATAAGAAACATCCTGCTCACGAGGAAAAAAAAATAAATAAAAAAAAGTAAAGGTAAGCTCCAGTTTCAAGAAAGTAAAGTTCAAGCCCTACGGGTTTTTGATAAAATCTCCACCCATTCGGGTAGTATTTTCTCAAAAAACTTGACTTTTTTGAAACCTCCACTTATAAGACGACTTTCTTTTTTTTCTTTTTTTCTTTTAAAAATTATGTGGTGCCGAGCGTAGCGACAGTATCATTTTAAATCCGAAAGTATGATGAATTTTATTGTAAAAACCCACCAAAAAGACACTCTTTACAAGGGAAGTCAAATTTTCATCCTTAATAAAGGAATGAATAGCGGAAAACCCCAGAAAGAGCCGTATGCAAACAGTTTTGTTATCCAATTTCCAAATGAAGAAGATGCGGAAACAGGCTATTGGTTAGCCTACAGTCTTTGGAAGTCAAAATTTTGGCACCAATCCCTTTGCGGTTCAGTAATTCCTTTTTTACGTATCCATGATTTCAAGAAAGATTTTGCTCATAAAGTAGATGAAATGCTTTTAGAATTTGAGCAACATCAAAAGGAAGTAAAAGCGTTGCGATTATTGGAGCTAAAAGAAGAGCAATTTCATCAAAATATCAACTTAATAAACGATATGAGAAGAGTTATTTTACATCGTTACTGCAAGAAATAATTTTAAAACTTAAAACTAATACAATATGAAACTATTTATTTTATACCAAACCGATATTTGGAAAACCAAAACATCAAGAATTTATTTTGGAATATACGATAGCAGACCAAAAGCTATTGACAGTGCAAAATATAATGGACTATATTGCTCTAATGCAGAAGTAATAATAGAGGAAATAACCCTTAACGAATTTAAAGAAGTATAGCTATGAAAACGAATTTTAAAAAACAGAGCCATTTAGTTCTTACCACAGGAAACGACGAAATAATTGCTATAATTAAATGTGACGCGGGTTTGCAGTATTTAAAGGATAAATTAATTCAATCTATTTCGGAAAACTTTGATGCAAATGAAGTGGTATTGCAAACTGACATCACAATTATTGCGTATGAAGTAATACATATTTTTAAAGCAAACATATATTCAGATAATGAAAGTACCGAAGAATATTTTAAACTAACAAATACACCAATTTATTAACAACAGAAAAGCCCATTCCTTTCGGTTTGGGCTTTCGTTTCGTTTAATTCTAGGTCACCATAACTCGAATTAAACTATTTCTTGTACTTCTTGATAAAAAATTTAAGTGCCATTGATATTGCAAAACTGACTATTGCTCCAATCGTAGCTAATAGGATAGTTCTTAAAACATCTTCCGAATGTAAATTCGGCAGTACACTCAAAAATGTGCCTCCAGCTGTACCAATTAATGTTGGATTACTGGACTGCATTTTTATGATCGCTGATTGTCGTAATCTGACTTACTGCCGATAATACACCGCCAGCAACAGCCAAATAACCTGCAATTGAACTAATAACTACTGGCAAAGCAACTGGTGCAGCCAAAATAGTTCCGCCAACAGCAGCCAATACCAGTCCAATATTCCGAAGCACTTTGAAAAATTTTGGAGTTGGAGCTTTCGCTCTTTTTACTATATTCATAATTTATGAATTTATGATTGAACAATTAATGAAACCGTTTCTTCTCGTTCCAAAGCCTTATAAACCAAGTTTTTAAATTTAGCAAAAGCTTGTCGCGATTGAAGACCTAAACCTGGTCCAGAAAGTTTCGTTACAGGAGCAATACAACCATTCAATTCTTTTTGAGCATTATTGGCAGGATGCAACAAAATAAAACTTCTGTTTTTTACATCAACCATCTCAATATGCCATTGAAATTTCCGACTGTAGCGCTTTTTCAATAAATATTTCCCTTCCGGAATGCAGGAAACCCTTTTCTCGTTATTTTTCCAAGGCAATTCAATTGTACAACAGATGAATTTGCCCTCACATTCGAGTTTTCCGTTAGTTCCATCAGGGAAATAAGTTCTAGATAGTACCAAAACCATCCTATAATCCGCTTACTTGAACCAATGCCAATGGATTATAAGATCCATTTTTCAAAGGATACATTCTACCATTAACCTCTTGATAAAACTCAACTCCAAGAGCTAAAAACAAAGGTTTTGTACTGTTAGGAGTTACCGCATTCAAATGATTGATAGCTACGGTTGGAGTCATATCCCATGGAAGAATCGCAGTTTCAGAATTTGTAGTGACGAAAACTTCTGCTTCAAAATCAATTTCAGCCCCAGCTGATATAATTTTGAAATGAGTAGTTCCACTTGGTGCTGCAATCATATTGGCAGGTATAAACGATACCAAATCAACAGTGATTTCTCCATTAACTCGATCAATCGCTCCAATAAACGGAGCAAATAGGGTAGTTCCCAATTTTCCTCCAATATTGAACTCAAAGCCTACTAACAATTCCGCTTCACCATCAATTACATTACGTAAACCACGTTCGTTGGTTAAATCTGCTTGAATTACCTTAACCATAGTTTGAGTAAGTCGGCTCACCATTCTACTGTCAGCAGAATTCAAGAGCAAAGTTCGCAATGCAGTTCGCAAAGTTTTACCTGCCTTCCCTGCCCTGCCAAATTCGGAGCCATTTTCACGTGTTCTCTGGAACGCTGGATCATTTGCAATTCTGCTGGCATCGATTCCTCCTTTTTCACGTGCTAAATGACCATCTTTGGTTTTGTAAAAAGTAATATCCCCGATAGTACCTTTCAATTTAATTATGCCCTTCTGTCTTGCCATAATTACTAAATTTAGATTAAATTATTACTTAAAACTCTTTCAATCATCATCTGTTGCAACACCTTTCGATTGATTATGAAGCAAATTTTAGCCAATTAAACCACATAAAAAAGACTCCCCTATTCCATATGTCACTTTGTGACACAAATGGCAGAAATCGACATAAATACCCATTTACACCCATCATAAATGGAAACAAATCGTCGCTTCTGAACGAAAGGAATTATTTACTATTTTTATTGAGTGCAAGAACTTGGGTCATAAGGGTTTCAAGTTAGGCAAAGCCCAATCAAAGCTATATATAGAGTATGAGAACCGAAAACAAGAGATTATGTATCTACCCAAAAGATATACAACGCATAACAGGAAAGAGTTATCGCCAAAGCATTAGACTACTTCAAAAAATAAGAAAGGAGCTCAATAAGCTCCAAAATGAGTTCGTGTCAATCGAGGAATTTTGCCAATACACGAGCCTAAAAATTGAACAGGTTGAACCTTTAATTATTGGTTGAAAAACGCGTTTTAGGCAACTAAATTTTGAACCGATTCCAATTCAATAATATTACTCGACCGGTTCAAATTTTAAACAATGAAAGACCTTTTTTTATTTTGATAAACCTTTAATTATCACTATATTTACAGCGATAAGATTACATGATTTTTTACCTATAAATCGTAGGAGTAAAATCGAGACCCTTGTTTTAAAATAGTTTGCGAGACATCGTAAACACTGACATAAGGAGATAGATACAAATCCCTCTTTCTCCGCTGAAATCGTAACCCCCAACAAACGTTGGGGGTTACGTCGTTTTATACCGGACCCGTTTTCTCCGCAATATAAAATTCACAAAAAGTTACATAATTGTAAAAGCCCGTAAACATTGCGCTTTGCAGGTTTTTTATCTTTTTCGGTTTATTGGTAAGGATATTAAAAGGGCCAACCAAAGTGACCCTATAGGTGACCCTATTTTTTTGTTTTTTGCAAGTATTTAATTATTAAATTATCATAATTTTAACATTTTAATCGATTCCCCAGGAATTCCCTGAAAATCAGTATATTATTTATTTTTTTAAATTAAATTTAGCTACAAACCTAAAAAACAAGTAGTTATGCTAAACATTTATTTTTATCTCAAATCAGGGAAATTTAATTGGAAAGGCGAATCTCCAATTTTTGTACGCATCTCCTATAATCAGAAATCCACAACAATGACAACTGGTAAATCAATATCAAAGGAAAGATGGGAATTTACCAATAAGCTGAGAAATCTTTTAAAGCTTGATTGAGGTCGGTATCTAACCACATATTATTTCTCTATGGCAAATATTATCTGCCTTTACCATCCTTTTGATTAAATTG
>NZ_VJZP01000051.1 GCF_007097265.1 Flavobacterium gawalongense
AGAAAGATGGTAAATTATAAATAAATGTCAATAAAATCAGTACTTAATAAGTGCGACCAAAGTGCCTATACCTAAAAATATATTTAGCCACAGATTCACAAATTTTAAATTTGAAATAAAATTAGTGAGTTAACCAGTTGGGTGTAATTAAATGATTTGTGGTTTAATATTATTTATTGGTCTGTCAAAAATAAATTTATTAATATATTGAATCAATGTTAACGTTGTTATTTTTGCTTAAATTCTTGTTTTAAAATCTTCAAATGTTTTAGCATAATTTCTTCTTATCAGGAACTGGTAACATAATTGTGAAAAAAAAATTAATTCTTTTTCTTGATTTTCTAAAGATTTAAGGTGTGGTTTATAATTTTTTGATTAACTGTCATAGGTGTTTCTAATGTAAAATTTGTAGATTGAAAAAAAGTCTAATTGAATTGTTTTAGACAAATAATCTTTATCACCAATTCATTTTTACAGATTTTAATCGTGTTATAAGTGAAAATTTAGGTACAACATGAATTGCCTGCCATCGCTATAGTCCCGTTCGTACATGCAAAATAATTAAATAGAATCAAATCAGGAATAAAAAATGCAGTTGTGATATTTTTTTCGCTCCTAATGTAAAACAGAACGATTTTATTATAATTTTATACTTTTATCAAACCAAACCAAATTATTTATGAAATCGAATGCAATTAGAAACTATTTTTTGAGTATCGCCCTATTTTCAATGACTGTTGCCATGGCACAACACGACTACGTCAATACGCCACCAGCGGTGTCTCCAATGCCCATGAAGCCTGAAATGACTGAAATATGGGAACCGCAAGTAAAAGTAATCACTCCGTCTAAAAAGTTAGGAGATGCACCTTCTGATGCTATTGTTTTATTCGACGGTAAAAACTTGGACCAATGGGTTAGTCAAAAAGATGTTACAAAGCCAGCTCCTTGGAAAATAGTGGATAAGGAATATATGGAAGTAGTAGATGGTTCTGGAGCGATTCAAACAAAAATGCAATTTGGGGATTGTCAGTTACATGTGGAGTGGAGCGCACCTGATGCAGTGGTTGATGGAGGACAATGGCGAGGAAATAGTGGTATATTTTTGCAAAACAGATACGAACTCCAAGTATTGGATTCTTATAATAACAGAAGCTATAGTAATGGTCAAGCCGGAAGTATTTATAAAGATGTACCGCCTTTAGTCAATGCAATGAAAGCTCCTTTAGAATGGAATACGTACGATATTGTTTATACCGCGCCGCGCTTCAAAGCTGATGGAAGAATAGATGCACCGGCAAGAATCACGGTATTGCAAAATGGAGTGTTAGTTCAAAATAATGCAACTATAAGCGGATTGACACTTTATATTGGTTTACACAATTATCCTTCACCACATGGCGACGATGTAATTGCTTTACAAGAGCATGGTTGTAAGACGCAATTCAGAAACATCTGGATTAGAAAACTATAAAAAGAATTAAAAGGAGAGCTAAAAACTCTCCTTTTTTAATATTTATACTACTAACGAGAAGGTCTATTTTAGTGGATTCAAAATCACCATAACAAACGGTTTCTATTTTAAAGTCTAATTTCCTTATATTTGTTGACCAAAAAATAAAGTTATAGTGAGTCAAATCAATAAGCTAAAAATATTCAATGATCCCATTTATGGGTTTATTACCATCCCCAATGCCTTAATTTACGATTTAGTTCAGCATCCTTATTTTCAACGCTTGCGCCGTATTTCCCAAATGGGTTTGTCGTATTTGGTTTATCCTGGAGCAAATCACACTCGTTTTCATCATGCTTTAGGTTGCATGCACCTGATGCAAAAAGCGGTTGATGTATTGCGTTTTAAAGGTGTTTTGATTTCTCCAGAAGAGGAAAACGCTTTGTACATTGCCATTTTATTGCATGATATTGGTCACGGTCCGTTTTCACATGCGATGGAAAAAAGCATTGTCGAGGATGTGCATCATGAAGAAATATCATTGTTATTCATGAATCAACTGAATGTGGAATTCGACGGTCAGTTGAGTTTGGCCATTCAGGTTTTTAAAGGAGAATATGACAGAAAATTTATGTTACAACTGATTTCCAGTCAATTGGATATGGATCGAATGGATTATTTGAAACGCGATAGTTTTTATTCGGGTGTGGCAGAAGGAAATGTGAATTCAGAGCGATTAATCCAAATGATGAATGTGGTCGATGATTTTTTGGTTATTGAAGAAAAAGGAATTTATTCTGTAGAGAAGTTCTTGATGTCCAGAAGATTAATGTATTGGCAGGCGTATTTGCACAAAACGAGTTTGGTAGCAGAGTTAATTTTGACGAAAGTCTTAAAACGTGCCAAAGAATTGACTTTAAAAGGAATTCAATTGCCTTGTAGCGAGCCGTTGCTTTTTTTTATGCAAAATAAAGTTACCTTAGACACTTTTGATACTGAAAACTTAGATTTGTTTTCCCAATTGGATGATTTTGATATCATTAGTGCTTTAAAATCTTGGCAAAAACAAGATGATTTTATATTGTCATCTTTAAGCAAAATGATTGTTAACAGGGATTTATTAAAAATAAAATTAACCAGCGAAAAAGTTGCGATAGAAGAGTTACAACCGTTGAAAGAACGTTTTGCGTTGGACAATAATATTTCTTTATTGGAAACCAATTATTTTATTTTTAAAGGTAAAATAAAAAATCAAGCGTATAGTAAAGAAGCCGAACCGATACGAATTTTGAAAAAAGACAGAACAATTGAAGACGTTATAGAATCTTCTGATCAGCTGAATTTAAAATCGTTATCTAAATTGGTGACCAAGTATTATATATGTTTCCCAAAACAACTTGCATAAAATGAACATTTAAAATCTATTTTTTTATATTTTTGTCGCAATGAAATTTACAGCAGAACAAATAGCAGGGATTTTAGAAGGAGAAGTTGTTGGGAATCCTATGGCAGAAGTTTTTAGATTGTCAAAAATCGAAGAAGGGGCTGAAGGCTCACTTACTTTTTTGTCAAATCCTAAATATCTTAATTATATATATTCCACAAAAGCCTCTGTAACAATTGTTAATGATACTTTTGTTCCGGAATCACCTCTAGCCACAACATTAATAAAAGTGCAAGATGCCTATGCGGCATTTTCTAAATTATTAGAATTTTACAATCAGGTAAAGTTAAATAAAAGTGGGATAGAGCAACCTTCTTTCCTTTCGCAAAGCGTAAAATACGGAGATAATTTATATCTTGGTAGTTTTAGTTATGTGGGACAGAATGTAATTTTGGGTGAAAATGTAAAAATATATCCTAATTGTTTCGTTGGAGATAATGTAACAATAGGAGATAATGTGATATTATTTGCTGGTGCAAAAATTTATTCGGAGACAATTATTGGAAATAATTGCACGATACATTCTGGAGCAATAATAGGTGCTGATGGTTTTGGTTTTGCTCCAAATCCTGACGGAACTTATACAAAAATTCCACAAATAGGAAATGTAATTATTGAGGATAATGTTGATATAGGGTCCTGTACTACAATTGACAGGGCTACAATGGGTTCTACAATTATAAGAAAAGGAGTGAAGCTTGACAATCAAATTCAGATTGCCCATAATGTCGAAATAGGAGAAAATACAGTAATTGCCGCTCAAACTGGTATTGCCGGTTCTACAAAAATTGGCAAAAACGGAATGATTGGTGGGCAGGTAGGAATTGCGGGTCATTTAAACATTGGTAACAATGTCCGGATTCAGGCTCAATCTGGTGTAGGAAGAAACATAAAAGATGACGAAATCTTACAAGGAAGTCCTACATTTGGATACAATGATTTTAGTAAATCGTATGTATATTTCAAGAATTTACCTAAAATTGTTGCAGAAATAGAGGAATTAAAAAAACAAATATTAAACCAAAAAAATGGAAAAAATGGTTAAACAGAAGACCATCAAAACAGAAATCTCGCTAACTGGAGTTGGATTACACACAGGAAAAGAAGTTAAAATGACTTTTAAACCTGCTCCAGTCAATAATGGTTTTACTTTTGTTCGAATAGATCTAGAAGGACAACCTATTATTGAGGCTGATGCAAATTATGTTGTAAACACCCAAAGAGGAACCAATTTAGAAAAACTTGGTGTTAAAATTCAAACACCAGAACATGTTTTAGCAGCATTAATTGGTTGTGATTTGGACAATGTTATTATAGAACTAAATGCTTCAGAGCTGCCTATAATGGATGGGTCATCTAAATATTTTGTTGAAGCCCTTGAAAAAGCAGGAATCGAAGAACAAAATGCCAAAAGAAATGTATATGTGGTAAAAGAAGTTATTTCTTTTACTGATGAAGCTACAGGTAGTGAAATATTAGTGATGCCAAGTGATCATTATTCGGTTACTGCAATGGTTGATTTTGGTACAAAAATATTGGGTACTCAAAATGCTACAATGAAAAACATTGCTGATTTTAAAACTGAAATATCTGAATCCAGAACTTTCAGCTTTTTACATGAATTAGAATCATTATTGGAAAATGGTTTAATAAAAGGAGGTGATTTGAATAATGCCATCGTTTATGTAGACAAAGAAATTTCGGCATCAACCATGGAGAGTTTAAAAGTCGCTTTTGGAAAAGACGAAATAACCGTTAAACCGAATGGTATTTTAGACAATCTTACGTTGCACTATCCAAATGAAGCGGCAAGACACAAACTGCTTGATGTAGTGGGTGATTTAGCTTTAATTGGAACTAAAATACAAGGTAAAGTAATCGCCAATAAACCTGGACATTTTGTGAATACACAATTTGCCAAAAAAATGGCGAAAATTATAAAAATAGAACAAAGAAATTATGTTCCAGTTTATGATTTACATCAAGAGCCTTTAATGGACATTCATAAAATTATGGCTGTTCTTCCTCATAGACCTCCATTTTTATTGATCGACAGAATTATTGAAATGTCTGAAAGTCATGTTGTGGGTATGAAAAACGTTACAATGAATGAAAATTTCTTTGTTGGACATTTCCCGGAAGCTCCAGTAATGCCTGGTGTTTTAATTGTTGAGGCAATGGCACAAACAGGAGGAATTTTAGTATTAAGTACGGTTCCGGATCCTGAAAATTATTTGACTTATTTTATGAAAATAGACAATGTCAAATTCAAACAAAAAGTATTACCAGGTGACACTTTGATTTTTAAATGTGATTTAATAACGCCTATCAGAAGAGGAATTTGTCATATGCAAGCGAATGCTTACGCAAATGGGAAACTAGTTGCTGAAGCGGAATTAATGGCACAAATTGCAAAAAAACAATAGATTTGGATTAAAAACGTTACAATTGCATCTGAAAAAGAAGTAGTTGATGTTTTTATTCTGATAAATATAAAAATAAAAAAAAGCTGATGAATCAACCACTAGCATATGTTCATCCTGGCGCAAAAATCGCCAAAAATGTTGTTATAGAACCTTTCACCACTATCCACAATAATGTTATTATTGGAGATGGAACTTGGATAGGTTCAAATGTTACCATTATGGAAGGCGCGAGAATTGGAAAAAACTGTAATATATTCCCTGGTGCGGTAATCTCAGCAGTCCCACAAGATTTGAAATTTGGAGGTGAGGATTCTTTAGCGATAATTGGCGATAATTGTACGATTAGAGAATGTGTAACCATTAACAGAGGAACGATTGCATCCGGACAAACTACTTTAGGTAATAATTGCCTAGTTATGGCAACGGCACATATTGCGCATGATTGTCACATAGGTGATAATGCAATTATAGTAAACGGAGTAGCTTTGGCTGGTCACGTTACTGTAGGTAATTTTGCGGTTATTGGAGGGTTGGCAGCAATTCATCAATTTATTAGTATAGGAGATCATGCGATGATATCAGGTGGTTCTTTGGTAAGAAAAGATGTTCCGCCATATACAAAAGCGGCTAAAGAACCTTTATCTTATGTTGGAATTAATTCTGTTGGATTAAGAAGACGTGGTTTTACAACTGAAAAGATCAGAGAAATCCAGGATATCTATAGAATTCTGTATCAGAAAAATTATAATACCTCTCAGGCATTAGATATTATCGAAGCAGAGATGGAAGCAACAACAGAAAGAGATGAAATTATTGATTTTATCAGAAATTCGTCAAGAGGAATAATGAAAGGATATTCAGGGAACTACTAATCCCCACCCCAGCCCTCCCCGAAGGGAAGGGAGTGTAAGCGTAACTATATTGCAAAAAATATAACGTAGTACAAAATAAAACAATAGTATAAAATAATAAGTAACACATTTCCATCCAGTCTCCCTCCCCTTCGGGGAGGGCTGGGGTGGGGAAAAACAAACAAAAAAAAATGGCATCTACATCAGACATTAAAAACGGATTGTGTATTAAATACAACAACGATATTTACAAAATCATAGAATTTCTTCACGTAAAACCAGGAAAAGGACCTGCTTTTGTTCGAACAAAACTAAGAAGTTTGACCAATGGGAAAGTATTGGATAATACTTTTTCTGCAGGACATAAAATTGAAGAAGTTAGAGTAGAAAACCATAAATTTCAATATTTATATCCAGAAGGTGATTTGTTTCATTTTATGAATACGGAAACTTTTGAGCAAATTTCTTTGAATAAAAACATCTTGGATTCACCAGGATTGTTGAAAGAAGGTGAAAATGTAATGGTAAGTATTAATACGGAGACTGATTTGCCTCTTTCAGTAGATATGCCAGCATCAGTAGTTCTTGAAGTGACTTATGCCGAGCCAGGAATTAAAGGAAATACAGCTACAAATGCTACAAAATCAGCAACTGTTGAAACAGGTGCAACTGTAAATGTTCCTTTGTTTATCAATGAAGGAGACAAAATTAAAATTGATACTACATCAGGTTCTTACATGGAACGCGTAAAAGAGTAAATTACAGTTTTCGGTATTCAGTTTGCAGTCAAACTGAATACTGGACATTGAATACTGAACACTAAATTTATGAAATTCCAAAAAGTTTACTCTTTAGAAGAAATTGCAAATATCATCAACTGTGAATATGTGGGTGATGCTAATTTTCCTGTTTCAGGAATGAATGAAATTCATGTTGTCGAATCAGGCGATATTGTTTTTGTTGATCATCCGAAATATTATGATAAAGCGTTGAACTCAACAGCGACTATTGTTTTAATAAATAAAAACGTTGATTGTCCGGATGGAAAAGCATTATTAATTTCTGACGATCCTTTTAGGGATTTTAATAAATTAACTAATTTTTTTAAGCCTTTTCAGTTTTCAAATGTTTCAATAGCTGCTTCAGCTTCTATAGGTTCAGGGACTGTAATACAGCCTAATGCATTTATTGGGAATCATGTAGTTATTGGAAAAAACTGTTTAATACATTCTAATGTTTCTATATATGATCATACCGTAATTGGAGATAATGTAATTATTCATGCAGGAACAGTTTTGGGTGCTGATGCTTTTTATTATAAAAAACGTCCCGAAGGTTACGATCAGTTACTTTCAGGTGGAAGGGTAGTCATTAAAGATAATGTTGGTATTGGAGCACTTTGTACCATTGATAAAGGAGTTACAGGTGATACAACCATTGGAGAAGGAACTAAAATTGACAATCAGGTACATGTAGGTCATGATACCGTGATTGGAAAAAAATGTTTGATTGCTTCACAAACCGGAATAGCAGGTTGTGTAATTATTGAAGATGAAGTTACTATTTGGGGGCAAGTAGGAACCACTAGCGGAATTACAATAGGAGCGAAGGCAGTCATTCTTGGTCAAACAGGAGTTACAAAATCAGTAGAAGGTGGTAAATCTTACTTTGGTACGCCAATTGAAGAATCAAGAGAAAAATTGAAACAACTGGCTAATATCAAAAAGATACCAGAAATTCTAAATAAACTAAAATAATTATGTCTGCTAAAGAAATCGTTCAGAAATTTTATAAATCTGATGCTTTAATTGATAGTGAAGTCATGAAAGATTTCTTGCATCCAGACATAATTGTTGAATGGAATAGCAGTAAAGGATTTATTGAGCTCAATTATGATTCGTTATTAAATTTAGCCAATGATTTAAGCAAAGCATATGTTCGATCTAAAGTGAGAATAAGTCATATTATAGCAGAAAATGATTTAATTTCGGTACGTTATTCTCATTTTGTAAAAACAATAGAAAATCCCAGAGAAGAAATGTTATTGGCACATTTTATAGCTATTTGGCAAATAAAAGACAATAAATTGTTCAGAGGGTATCAAATGAGTCAATTATCATAATATATTTTGACAAAAAAAAGCTTCAAAATAATTTACAAAACCTTACTTTTGCATCACAATTTTAAAAACTACATAAAATATATATCATGAGTGTTTTAGTTAATAAAGATTCCAAAATAATTGTTCAAGGATTTACAGGAAGCGAAGGAACTTTCCATGCTTCTCAAATGATTGAGTACGGTACTAACGTTGTTGGTGGTGTAACTCCAGGAAAAGGTGGGACGACTCACTTAGACAGGCCCGTTTTCAATACTGTAAAAGATGCTGTAGAACAAGCAGGAGCTGATACTACTATCATTTTTGTACCACCAGCTTTTGCTGCTGATGCAATTATGGAAGCTGCAGATGCAGGAATAAAAGTAATTATTGCAATTACTGAAGGAATTCCTGTGGCTGATATGATAAAAGCAAATAGTTATGTTAAGGAAAGAAATTCTAGATTAATAGGTCCGAACTGTCCAGGTATAATTACGCCAGGTGAAGCAAAAGTAGGTATTATGCCAGGTTTTGTTTTCAAAAAAGGAACTGTTGGTATTGTTTCAAAATCAGGAACTTTAACTTACGAAGCAGCTGACCAAGTTGTAAAACAAGGATTAGGAATAACTACTGCAATTGGAATTGGTGGAGATCCAATAATTGGAACAACGACAAAAGAAGCAGTAGAATTATTGATGAATGACCCAGAAACAGAATGTATCGTAATGATTGGTGAAATTGGAGGGCAATTAGAAGCTGATGCGGCTCATTGGATCAAAGCTGATGGTAACCGTAAACCAGTTGTCGGGTTCATTGCAGGAGTTACGGCTCCAGCAGGAAGAACTATGGGACATGCAGGTGCTATTGTTGGTGGATCTGACGATACTGCCGAAGCTAAAAAACAAATCATGAGAGAATGTGGAATTCACGTTGTAGATTCTCCAGCTGAAATTGGTAAAAAAGTAAAAGAAGTTTTAGGATAATCTAACCTAAATTAAATATTTTAAAAGCCCCACAATTTGTGGGGCTTTTTTATTATAAATTGAATTAAAGAAATATCTTTGCACTTTATTAAATTGATCTGTTTTTTCAGATGTAATCCAAATAAGAGCAAACATAAACGAATGGTTTCTAATGAACCTCACGATTTTGTGGGGTATTTTTTTGTAGAAACCAATTCAAATAAAAATAAAATAATATGTACAAAGAGTTAAAAAAATTCAAAGTTAGCAATCAGTTTTCATTCACTATAGACGATAGTTTAGAAGAAGTTTGTAATGCTTCAGAAGGATCTGGAGTGTTTTTAGTTTATTCGGTAGGGGATGAAAAAGAGTTAATTATGGTTGGTTCTACTGGAACTGTTCAGAATAACGGAACTTTGAAAATTAAAAATGGTGGTTTAAAAGATAAAATTGTAGAAGGACACCAATTTGCAAAAACAGGGAGAAAATATTCTTGGCCAGCACAAATGAAAATCGAAGATATCAGTACACTTGAAGTGGTTTGGTATGAAACATTTAACGATAAGACAAAAGTAATACCAACATTCGTAGAAGGACAAGTTTTACAAAACTTCCTTGACGAAAATGGAAGATTGCCAAAATGGAATGTAGCTTTTTAGTACATTTTCAAAAATTATTAAAAAAAGCTTTACTTCGGTAAGGCTTTTTTTGTACTACAAATTTCATAAAACGCCTAAATAATCTATATTTGTACATCAAAATAATAAACATACTTATCATTATAATATGAAATTACTAGAAGGAAAAGTTGCCATAATTACAGGCGCGAGCCGCGGAATTGGAAAAGGAATTGCAGAAGTTTTTGCAAAACACGGTGCAAATGTTGCATTTACCTATAGTTCATCAGTAGAATCAGCTTTGGCTCTTGAAAATGAATTAAATGCGCTTGGTATTAAAGCTAAAGGATATCAATCCAATGCAGCTGATTTTAATGAAGCACAAACTTTTGTGGATGCGGTTTTAGCTGAATTTGGAACTGTTGATATTCTAATTAACAACGCCGGAATTACTAAAGACAATCTTTTGATGCGCATGTCCGAAGAAGATTTTGACAAAGTAATTGATGTTAATTTGAAATCGGTTTTCAATATGACTAAAGCAATTCAAAGAACTTTTTTGAAACAACGTTCTGGTTCAATCATCAATATGAGTAGTGTAGTAGGCGTGAAAGGGAATGCGGGTCAAACCAATTATGCTGCATCAAAAGCCGGAGTTATAGGTTTTACAAAATCAGTGGCGCTTGAATTAGGTTCTCGTAATATTCGTTGTAATGCAATTGCTCCAGGATTTATTGAAACGGAGATGACTGCAAAATTAAGTGATGATGTGGTACAAGGTTGGAGAGACGGAATCCCATTGAAACGTGGTGGAACTACCGAAGATGTTGCGAATGCGTGTCTTTTCTTTGCTTCAGATATGAGTGCATATGTTACTGGACAAGTTATGAATGTTTGTGGAGGAATGCTTACTTAACATAATTTAAAGATTTAAAAATTGTTTGTTGAGATTCGTTTTTAAATTCTTAAATCTTTCAATCTTTGAATTCAGGTATATGACTACAACTACCATTTTATTAATAGTACTTTCTTTAGTAATAGCCGGTAGTTTGTCATTTTACCAATATTTATACAAAGCCAAAAACAAATCGAAAGTCAGTTTGTTTCTGGCTTTTTTACGTTTTTCGTCCATTTTTGGAATATTGTTGCTTTTAATCAATCCAATAATTACTAAGAACACACTTGAAACCGTAAAAACACCATTGCCTATTGTTGTAGATAATTCCAGTTCCATTTCTTTTTTAAATGCTAAAGAAAAAGCATTAGAATTGTATAAAAAATTGATTTTAAATTCAGCCTTGCAAGATAAATTCGATGTTCTATCCTACCAATTTGATGGTGAATTTCAACAATCAGAGCTATTTGATTTTAAAGGAACCCAAACCAATCTGGATGCCGTAGCTAAAAACCTTAAAAGCATTAATGAAAATATTTTTTTTCCAACCGTAATCATAACCGACGGAAATCAAACTTCAGGAAGTGATTATGTATATGGTTTTGATGCAGCCAATAAAGTATACCCATTAATTGTGGGAGATACAACTACTTTTTTAGATTTTAAGATTAATCAACTGAATGTAAATAAATATGCTTTTCACAAAAATAAATTTCCTGTAGAAGCATTTTTGCACTATTCTGGAACTAAAAATAGCACTGCAGATTTTATTATTTCGCAAGGAAATTCGGTTATTAGTAAACAGCGTATTTCATTTTCACCATCAAAAAAAACGGCTATTATAAATGTCTTTTTACCTGCAAATAAAGTCGGTTTACAGGTTTTTAAAGCCACGATTTCATCTAAAGAAAACGAGAAAAATACGTATAATAATACCAAGAATTTTGCGGTAGAAGTAATTGACCAAAAAACTAACATTGCTATTGTTTCAGCTATAAATCATCCGGATATCGGTGCTTTGAAACATGCAATTGAAACTAATGCGCAACGTAAAGTAACTTTAATTAAACCTAATGATATCAAATTATTACAAGATTATACTATTTTAATTTTATACCAACCCACAGCTGAATTTAAATCGGTTTTTGATACTACAAAATTAGCTGGAATTAACACATTCATTATTACCGGAAACAATACTGATTTTAATTTTTTGAATCAACAACAGAATAATTTGTCATTCAAAATGAGTGGTCAAAAAGAAGATTATTTGGCAGAATTTAATTCTCAATTTAATCTCTTTGCAATTGATAATATTGGTTTCGAAAATTTCCCTCCTTTGCAAAATATTTTTGGAAATGTTACTACAAATGGAAATATTTCGGTATTGCTTTCTTCCAAAATTAGAAATATAGATACTAATGCTCCTTTATTGGCTTTTACTGAAAATCAAGGCAAGCGAACGGCTTATTTTTTAGGGGAGAATAGTTGGAAATGGCGTTTGCAAAGTCATATTGATAACCAATCCTTTGAGAAGTTTGATGTTTTTATAGACAAGATTATCCAATTTTTAGCTTCTAATAATTCAAAAAAATCATTGGTTGTTGAACATGAAAGTTTCTATAATTCAGGAGAAGCAATTGAAATTTCCGCACAATATTTCAATAAAAACTATGAGTTTGATGAGAAAGCAAGTTTAACTATTGCTGCAACTGATACCAAAACGAAACAAACAAAAAATTACGATTTACTAAAAAGCAATAATTCTTATAAAGTCAATCTTGATGGACTTACGGCTGGAAATTATGATTTTTCGGTAAAAGAATTGAATTCAAAAACAACCTATTCCAGTCATTTTGAAATTCTGGATTTTGATATAGAAAAACAATTCGTTAATCCTGATGTAAAGAAACTAACACAATTAGCTACACAAACAGAAGGGAAAGCCTATTTCCCGGATCAGATAGATGTATTGATAAAATCACTATTGGATAATGAAGAATACAAAGCCGTTCAAAAGAATAGTGTGACCAAAACACCTTTGATTGATTGGGTTTGGTTACTTGTTTTAATTTTTATTTTTCTTTCAACAGAATGGTTTGTTAGAAAATATAACGGATTGTTGTAGATTAAGTTATAATTTTTGCCACGAATTACACAAATTCAGCATTAATTTTAATTACTCACCTTACGCAAAAAACATCTCAAAAAATATTGTTTTAACATTTTCATTGTTAACAACTTATATTTCATAA
>NZ_VJZP01000052.1 GCF_007097265.1 Flavobacterium gawalongense
TAAGGGTAAGCGCCTTAAAGCTGGGTGGGATAATCAATATTTGGAGAAATTAATTAATTTATGATGCGTTTGCCCTGTATTTTTGATAAATAAATCATAAAATTACATGAAGAAATATAAAATAATAGCTGCGTCACTTTTACTGATTATAGTTCTTGTTGGGGGGTATTTGTTTATTTATAAGAAACATCGTGATATAGCAAATGAAGAAGGAAGTTATAATGTGAGCGCCAAAGCAATTATTTTAGAGTTTCAAACTAATGAATCGGCGGCTAACACAAAATATTTAGATAAAACCATTATTGTAAGTGGAAAAATTTTTAGTATAGATTTTGAAACTCAATCTATGGTTCTTGATGAAAAGTTGTTTGCTGCGTTTTTAGAAGAAATCCCCATAACCATCCTGCCCAACTCTGAGGTAACAATCAAAGGGCGTCTTATAGGGTACGATTCCTTATTGGAAGAACTAAAATTAGATCAATGTATAATTATAAATTGAAATATGGATAAATATGAAAAAATTACTTTTTGCATTAATGTTTCCGATTTTCGCTTTTGCTCAAGATGATTTGTTGTCTGAAATTGATGTTCAAAAGACAAATACAAATGAGGTATCTGCATTTAAATCGTTAAAAATTGTAAACTTAGAATCTACTAAATTAATTGGAAAAGGTGATTTTTATTTTATTGTTGCACATCGATTTGACTATTTGAATAAGGGTTTTGATGATTTTTTTGGACTGGATAATGCTAATACGCAATTAAAATTTGCTTTTGGATTGAAAGATTGGTTGACAGTGCATGTTTCTAGAAGTGGTTTTCAGGAAACATATGATTTGGGAATAAAGTATTTATTAATCTCACAAAAAACAGAAGGATTTCCTGTAACAATTGTCGGATTTAACAGTCTAGCTATAAATACTGAAATGAAAAAAGTTAATTATCCACTGATTCAATTTGAAAATCGTTTGACGTATGTGACTCAACTATTAATTTCTAGAAAAGTAACCGAGAAATTATCTCTTGAGATTGCTCCTACTTATTTTCATGAAAATATTGTTAGGGATATTTTGGATGAAAATAAAGAGGTTATATTACCCAACCCACAGGATAATAATCAGTATGCAATTGGTTTAGGAGGAAGATATAAATTTGCAAAACGGTGGTCTGTTAATATGGATTATGCGGCTCATTTAAATCGGGCAAGTCAATCTATCTATAAAAATCCTCTTTCTATAGGTGTCGATTTAGAAACAGGAGGACATGTTTTTCAAATGCATTTTACCAATTCCAAAGCGATGCATGAATCTGGTTTTTTAGGACAGACTACTGGTGATTGGAGCAAAGGAGAAATTGCTTTTGGGTTTAACCTAGTAAGAGTTTTCTAAAATATGGGGGAATTGATTTAAATAGAATATTTTCACTTTCTAATAAAATTTTTTATAAGAAAAAATAAGACATCGTTTTTACTTGATTAGGCAGACAAAGGCCCTCCTTTTATAGATAAAATTGTAAGGAGTGAAATGTCCAAAATAGTATTGAACGGACGAAGAGTATCATCAGAAAAACTGGAGAAATTAGCGTTCCAATTTAAATATAAAAACTTGGAGGAGGCTCTTAGGGATTGTTTAGCTAAATAGTTTTATTGTAAAATACAATAAAGCTGGGTATTCACATTTTTGGATACTTTACTTCGCACTATAAAGGGAATTTCGATTTTGAAATCATCAGTATTTAAAGGAAAATTAGTATTTAATTCGATTCCTTGAACTCCCTTTTTGATGGTACCCAATACTATGATTTTTTTTGATTTACCATGCATGGTAATTTTTCCTGTAATTTGATATTCAGTTGCATTTGAGTCAATATTTTTCAAATCAAATTTCTCAATTCTGCCTTTGAAGATGGCTTTAGGAAATCGATGACTCTGCATGTAATTTTTATTAAAATGTTCCTCCATCAAACTTCTTTCGAATTGAAAATTTTTGATGATGGCAAAACAGGTTATTTCCCCAGTTTTGGTAATCAAAACGCAGGCTATTTTTTTATTTATTGCTTTTACTTCTTCAAAGAAAGGAACTGAAGCCTCAAAATTGATGATTCCTTTATTAGTCGTCATTTTTTCTTGTGCAATAGCAGTATTAGCTATAAAAATCAGGAAAAGGAGCGTAATTTTTTTCATAATCGTTTATGAATTAAACTACTTAAAGTTACGAAATTTCAAGGGAATATTTTTACGATTAATGATAAATAATCGCATTAATATAAACTTATTAAGCCGTTTGTATAAATATGAAGTTGTAATTAAGGTTTGAATTTTTAAATCTTAAATCTATTGATTTTAGTTAAAAAAAAAGGCTGAAATAATCTAGTGTAACTTTAACTGCACATTATACTTTTCAAGGCTTGCCAGCGATTCAGGGGAACTATAATCAAACTCTTCTTCGTGTAGGTCTTTTTCCTTTTTTAAAGCTATTTGTTTGATGCAATTGCAAAAACGGCGTACTTCATTAAGATTGGATAAGATTAATCCTGGAACCAGAACACTTTTGCCTTCTTTATCTTTGGCAACCATGGTAAAATAGGAGGAATTACAATGTTTTGTTTTGCCTGTTTGAATATTCTCGGCCTCAACCCGAATACCTATAATCATAGAACTATTACCTACATAATTCACACAGGCTTTCATCGTAACCAATTCGCCTACTTCTATCGGTTTTAGGAAATTTACTGTATCCACTGAGGCGGTTACACAATAATTCCCTGAAAATTTTGAGGCACAGGCAAAAGCTATCTGATCGAGTAATGATAATATATAACCACCATGGATCTTTCCGCTAAAATTAGTGTGGGACGGTAGCATTAATTCTGAAATACTGATATTAGAAGAGGCGACAGTTTTAAAAATAGTATTCATAAAATTTATTTTTGATTAAAGGGTGAAGCTTCTTTTTGAACGGATGTTACAAAATATCTCGTTTCTCCCCACCAGGCAAATGTTCGGTATCTTTCTACGTAGGTTAATTTGACATAATTTCCTTGAAGTCCTTTCAAATCTTCAATCACTTTTTTGTCGCTGTCCAAAACAGAAAAACTAAAAATCTGAGCTCCTGAAATTCCCTGACTTAATTCGCCTTCCCATGTTTTTATGGCCATTCCTTTATGGCTCAATTTTATGAGTTCACCGGAACGAATGCCTTCACTGTAAGGAACGTAATAGAGAAATGCAAAATAACAAATCAAGACCAGTGTACCGATTCCTAAAATAATTCCTAAAATTCGTTTCATTTTATTTAGTTTAATAATTGATTTTCGTCTTTTTCTGCTCTGTTCAATATGCTTTCAGGGAGTGCTTTTTTTGCTTTGGCTCCCATCTTTTTCAATTTCTCTACACTTACGATTAAGTTTCCTTTTCCTTCCACCAGTTTATTCATGGCGCCACTGTATTCAATTTTGCTTTCGTCTATCTTCTTACCAATTTTGATTAAATCACCTACAAAACCTTCAAATTTATCATACAATGCACCAGCTTGTCTCGCAATTTCCAAAGCGTTTTCCTGTTGCTTTTGGTTGGTCCACATGCTGTCAATAGTTCGTAAAGTAGCTAATAAAGTAGCGGGCGTGACAATAACAATGTTTTTCTCGAATGCTTTGTTGTACAAACTTGTATCCTCATTCAACGCCATGGCAAAAGCGGGTTCTATTGGGATAAAAAGCAATACGAAATCAGGGCTTTCTATTTGATATAAATCATGATAGTTTTTGTTGCCTAATTGCTCTACATGGCGTTTTATCGAATTGACGTGTTCCTTTAAATACCCATTTTTTAAAAAGTCATTCTCTTCATTAATGTATTTTTCATAGGCCGTCAAAGAAACTTTAGAATCGACAATCATCTTTTTGCCGTCAGGCAGATTGATGACAACGTCAGGAAAAACGCGATTTCCGTCCTCAGTGGTGAAAGCTTGTTGTACTTCATATTCACGGCCTTTCTCTAATCCTGATTTTTCTAAAACGCGTTCTAAAACTAATTCGCCCCAATTCCCCTGCATTTTACTATCGCCTTTCAAAGCCTTGGTCAGGTTAATGGTTTCCTTGCTCATTTGAATATTCATTTCTCGCAAGCCCAGAATTTGTTGACGCAAAGCCGCATGATAATCAATACTTTCTTTGTGTGTGTCTTCTACTTTTTTTTCGAATAATTGAATTTTATCCTGCAAAGGCGACAGGATATTTTTCATGTTTTCCTTGTTCTGTTCCGTGAATTTATTGGACTTTTCTTCTAATATTTTGTTGGCGAGATTTTCAAATTCCTTGGTAAATTTTTCTTGTAGTTTCTCGACTTCTTCTTTTTGTTCTTTGTTGCGTTCCCAAAGATTCTCGAAATCTACTTCTTTTTTAGAAAGCTGAATTGCTAAACTGTCTTTTTCGTTTCGAATGCTTTCTTTCTCAGAATTGGTGTTTTCTAATTGCTTTTCAAAGGCTGTTTTGTCAATAGCAATTTGCTCTTTTAGTTGATTGAATTGGGAAGAAAATGCAATTAGCTTTTCTTCTAAACTAATTTTTTCCGACTGAAATCGGGCAGAGAAAATGAGTTCCCCAATGAAAATGCCGATGGCGAGAGCAACGATGAAAATCAATAAAAACGGAAGCATATTTGACATAAAATTTCTTTTTGTAAGTTTGTAAAAATAAACAAAAGTTTCCTTGTTTCCTTTCCGAAATCAAAATACTATCTCAAGTTTTAGCATACATGGATTTGTAAATTTTAGCCATCAATTAATCTTTTATACTTTAAGAATATGCAGGATCAATCAATAAAATTCCATTCTCGTTTTTTTGCAATTATAGCTATTGTCGGTTGGTTTGCTGTTTTATTGCAATTGTATCTTATAATTTTGAATCGTGTGGCTTCACTTCTGGAAACGATTGTCCGATTTTTTAGTTTTTTTACGATTCAATCGAATATTCTGGTTGCGTTGTGTTTTACTTTTCTTTGGCTAAAGCCAAAATCCAAATGGGGATTGTTTTTTTCGAAACCTAAAAATGCAACAGGAATTACTTTATACATCATAATTGTTGGGCTTGTTTATAATGCAATTCTGCGGTTTTTATGGGCTCCATCGGGTTCGCAAAAAGTAGTGGATGAGTTATTGCATTTGGTCATTCCGGTATTGGTTTTCGTATTTTGGATAGTATTTGTTCCTAAAAAAGAATTGGAATTCAAAAACATCTTTCCGTGGTTGATTTTTCCTTCCGTGTATTTGGTTTATACTTTAATTCGGGGCGCCTTTTTCGGTTTTTATCCTTATCCGTTTATTGATGTCATTCTTTTGGGATACAGTCAAGTCCTTATTAACAGTTTTTATATGGTATTGGCTTTTCTTTTTATTGGAGCACTGTTGATAGCTTTTGGTACAATTAGAAGTAGAAATTCTAATAAAAATTAGTTGCTTTAATTTTTTCAACTAAACCACTATGGACAAAAAGCCCATAGATTTGGTTGGCAGACTGAAAGTCTGCAAGAATGAAAAATGTAATACTTAAACACGAATTTCACTAATTTTCACAAATTAATTCGTGGTAATTTGTGAAATTCGTGTTTGATTTTTTTTAGAAGCTAAAAGCGAAATGCACTAAAGTGCATAGTTTTAAACTATGCTTGTGACCCATAAAAAAAGCCAATAAGAAACGATGCACTTATTGGCTTATTAAAAATAAAATGAATTCTTATTCATCCAGTTTTATATTTCCTCTGTCTTCCTGATTATCCGGATGTTTATTAGGATATCGATTTGGAATTATATCAGAGTTATGATCTTTATTCTCTACCATTTTTTTAGCTTGTTCTTCAGAAACATTCGCGGTATCAGAACTTAAATTTTTAGGAGTGCTATCCTCATTCTATTCCAAGGTTCCGTTTATATTACGTGCTCTTTGAACAATTTTTGATTTCCATGATTGTCGGTTTCTACCTCTGATTTCAGATGTGATACTTCAGGATTCGTATTTTTGGCTAGATTCTCACCGCTAAATCCTTCGTTTATATTTTGCTTATTATTTGTTTTTTTTGAGCCTAAATCGTTGCTTTCCATAATGTTTAATTTAAAGTTAATACGGTTAATTTCTATAATGTTACGTCTTTTATAGTAAGGAATTCAATCATTTAACATAGCTTTTGGTTTGTATAGGTAAATCTATTGCCACTCTATTTTAAATGCGACTAAAACAAAACTATCTTTGCGCTCACAAATAATAAAATAAAATGTCTCATTCTCATTTCATCATTAACAAACCCTACGGTTATCTGAGTCAGTTTATTTACGAATTAAAAAGAAAAAAGAAACTACTGGGAGAATTGTACGATTTCCCTAAAGGAACGATGGCAATAGGCCGTCTTGACGAAGATTCCGAAGGATTATTGTTGTTGACCACGGACGGGATGATGAGCGAAATCATTAGAAGTAAAAAAGTAGACAAGGAATATTATGTCCAAGTTGATGGAATTATCAATCAGGAAGCCATTGAAAAATTACAAGAAGGTGTTGAAATAGGTTTCAACGGTATTAAATACATAACGAAACCTTGCAAAGCTTCATTGATTAATGAAATTCCTGCTTTTGGCGCGCGAGGAAAAAAGATTCGCGATGAACGTCACGGTCCAACTTCTTGGGCTTCGATAACGGTGAATGAAGGAAAGTTTCGCCAAGTCAGAAAAATGACTGCCGCTGTTGGTTTTCCTACCTTGCGATTGGTTCGTGTTCGAATAGGAAACGTACATCTGAATGATTTACAGTCGGGAGAAGTTAAAGAAGTAGAAAATTTTCAAATAGAAATTTAAGGGATAGGATATGAATTTTTCAATCTTTTAATTTTTCAATCTTTTAATTTTTCAATCTTTTAATAAAGTATAAAATGTTAAACATCGTTTTAGTAGAACCTGAAATCCCTAATAATACTGGGAATATTGGTCGATTGTGCGTGGGCACCGAAAGCCGTTTACACTTAATTCATCCTTTTGGTTTTGTTATCAATGATAAAAATCTGAAACGTTCCGGCTTGGATTATTGGGTGCATCTTGATGTTGCGGAATATCAAAATGTAACCGAATGGAAAGCACGGATTCCTGATTTATCCCGAGTTTTTCTGATGAGTTCCCATGCCGATAAATCGTATTTAGAGAATGATTTTCAGGATGGTGACTGGTTGGTTTTTGGGAAAGAAAGTGTGGGTTTGAGCGAAGCTGTTTTGAACGAATTTCCCAATCATTTGACGATTCCAATGTCACCACTAATTAGAAGTTTTAATATCGCAAATTCTGTTGCGTTTGTCATTGGCGAAGCAAAAAGACAAATAACTAGTAAACGGTAAGTTGGAAATTTAGAATTGTAAAAAGTAAGGCAATTTTGTGGATGGAATTTCATATATTTGAGTAGGTCATTCCGGATTGAATTGTGTTTTTTTCTCCTTTAAAACTTACTTTTATGATTGATAAAGTTATCCTTAGAAGTACCATTTTCAAACATTTGGATGGTTTGGTTACCGCACCTGTAGCGTATGTTTTGCATGAAAAAGGAGTGCTGTCCTATATTCTTGACAAAAAAGAAGTCACACTTACGGAACTTAGTTCGCAATTTAAAGCCAATGAAGGCTATCTCAACGTGGGTTTACGTGTTTTGTGTTCTCAAGGATTTCTGGATTATCATATCAATACTACCACAGATCAAATTAAATTTAGCATAAACGATAAAAGTGCCATTGCTTTTTCGATGTTCTATTTGTATGAAGATGTACTTGATTTGCTGCATTTCTCAATGCAATTTCGTATGCGATTATTAGATGATATTCCATTCGTTCGATTGGGTTTAATTTTCGATTTATATGCAACTAATTATGGGATTTTATTCTCCAATGATCCCACAACCAATGAAATTCAACATCAGATTTTAACGCATATTGAAGGTTGTTTGGTTGGACCAATATTAGTAAGACTTGGTATGAATGGGATGTTTCATAAGTATTTTATGGAAATTTCCTTCCGCCCCGAAGAATTTCATAAATCACCCGAAAATTTCAAAATCATTCTGGATTTCTTTGTTGATTTAGGTTGGTTTACACAAAAAAAAGGCAATTATCAGTTTACGGAAAAGGGGTTGTTTTTTGCCAAAAGAGCCACTGCTTATGGGGTGACGGTTTCTTATTTACCCACTTTCAGTAAAATGGAGGATTTGCTTTTTGGTAACCCAAATATACTCCGAACGGTTGCCGAAGGTGAAGATGAAATTCATGTGGATCGAGAAATGAATGTTTGGGGAAGCGGAGGTGCGCACGATACTTATTTTAAAGTCGTAGATGAGATTATCATCAAATTATTTAATTTACCTATAGAAGACCAACCCAAAGGAATCTTGGATATGGGTTGTGGCAATGGGGCATTTATAGAACATATTTATACTGTAATCGAAAGACAAACCCTACGCGGAAAAATGCTGGATGAGTATCCTTTGTTCCTTGTTGGTGCCGATTATAATCAAGCGGCTTTGAAAGTAACCCGAGCCAATTTGATCAAAGCAGATATTTGGGCCAAAGTAATTTGGGGAGATATTGGTCAGCCTGATTTGTTAGCCAATGATTTATTGGAAAATTATAACATCGATTTGAAAGATTTGCTGAATGTGAGAACCTTCTTGGATCACAACAGAATTTGGGAAATGCCAAAACATATCACCAAAGACAGAGTGAGTCATTCAACAGGAGCATTTGCGCATAGAGGAGAGCGAATCAGTAATAGTTTAGTCGAAGATAATCTATTGGAACATTTCAATAAATGGTCGCCTTATGTTAGAAAATTCGGATTGTTAATGATTGAATTGCATACCATTGCCCCAACTTTGACCGCTGGTAATTTAGGGAAAACGGCTGCTACGGCCTATGATGCCACGCATGGTTTTTCAGACCAATATATAGTCGAAATTCCCGTTTTACACAAAATCGCTGCTGAAGCGGGACTGTATCCTGATGCTAATTTCTTCAGGAGATTTCCGGATTCTAATATTGCAACGGTGAGTATAAATTTATTGAAAGGGGGTTGATGAGTATTCAGTGTTCAGTCACAGTGTTCAGATGGCACCATTATACAGTTTTCAGTTTTTAAAACTTTGTGCCGTTGAGCCTTCGTGGCAAAAAAGAATGTCTTTGTAGTAAAAGCAGACTAATTAAACAATCATGAATTTTCCTTTATCAGCGTCAAAAACAATATGCTCGTCTTTGAATAAGGTATTAAAACTTCCTTTTGCGATAAAATTACAAGGCTCGTCTTGAAGCACTGTTTCAGGTGTCATAATAATCATTTCATCACTCAGTTGTATCGCCATATCAATATCATGAGTAGAAAATAAAATACACTCTCCAGTTTCATTAGTAAGCTTTTTTAAAAGTTTGAATAAAGCCACCTTATGTAATAAATCCAAATGGGTAGTGGGTTCATCCAAAATTATTAACGGAGTATCTTGTGCCAAAGCTCGTGCAATCAATACTTTTTGTAATTGCCCGTCACTTATCTCATAATGTTTTTTTGTTGCTAAATGACTGATTTGAGTCAATGCCATAGCTTCGTTAACTTTAACAATATCAATATCGGATAAAGTTCCAATCCAATTCGTATAGGGTTGTCGGCCCAATGCCACTAACTCAAAAACGGTTAAATTACTTGGAGGTAATTTTTCGGTAAGAACAATACTTAAATTTTGAGCTAACTCTAAAGGATTGTAGGATGTGATTTTTTTATCATTCAAAAAAACATCACCGTGTAGCGGTTTTTGAATTCCAGTTATTGTTCGCAATAAAGTCGATTTTCCAATTCCATTCGCCCCAATTAAAGCAATCAGTTTTCCTTCTTGTAAATTCAAGTTGAGGTTTTTGGCAATAGATATCACTGAGTTTTTGGTTTTATAACCAATGCTTAAATGTGATGTTGTAAGTATGTTTTTTTTGTTGCTCATTTTTTACCACTAATTATATGAGTTTTTTGCCACGAAGGCTCAAAGACTCAAAGTTTTGAAAACTGAAAACTGTTTACTGTCCTCTAAACTATCCCATCATTTTTCGTTTGCGAACCAATAACCAAATAACAATCGGTGCACCAATTATCGAAGTCACAGCATTGATAGGCAAAGTAACTTCCATGCCCGGCATTTGTGAAATTACATCACAAATAAGCATTATTGCAGCTCCTAAAAATAATGTACTCCAGTACAATACGGAATGGTCACTAGTTTTAAATATCAATTTTGCTATATGAGGAACTGCCAAACCAATAAAGGCAATTGGACCTGCATAAGCGGTAATACTGCCAGCTAAAATACTCGTTGCAAAAATGATAATCAGGCGTGCTTTTTTGAAATTCAGGCCTAAACTACGTGCATAGTTTTCACCCAAAAGTAAAGCATTCAATGATTTGATACTGAAAATACTCAAAAGCAAACCAATTCCCACGCAAATGGATAAAATTAGGATCGATGTCCAAGACAAATTTCCAAGGTTTCCCAAAGACCAAAAAGTGAATTTCTGTAATTGTTCCGCTGAGCTGAAATAGGTGAGTACGCCCACAATCGCACTGGTAAAACTGCCAAACATCAAGCCCACAATTAAGATTGCCATCGTATCACGTAAACGTTGCGAAACTAATAAAACCAATAATAAAACCGCAGTACTTCCTAATGTAGATGCCAAAACTACTCCGTAAGAGGACAATAAAAGAGTGCTTAAAAATGGAGGTAACAAACTAGCGCTCAATATAACAAAAGCAACACCCAAACTTGCTCCTGAACTCAGTCCTAAAACATCAGGCCCTGCCAATGGGTTTCTAAACAAGGTTTGCATTAATAAACCACTTATCGATAATCCCATTCCTACTAAAACGGCAGTGATGGCCTTGGGCAAACGATAATTGATAATGATATATTCCCAAGTTGATTTACTTGCCTGGCTACCTGTCAAACTAGTGTAGATTTCTTTGAAAGGAATCGTAATCGAACCGAGACTAATGTTTAGAAAAAACATGATAATCAGCCCTAAACCGATCAGGATAAATAGAATTGTATTTCGTTTTTGATTGTTCAATTGTCGTTTGTTTATACCTGTATTATGTTTTGTGATACTATATTTAATTTTTAAAATGAATTGAAATTCAGTTTTGGCTCCCTCTCCTTTGGAGAGTCCCGACGCTTCCTATCGTGTGGACACATCTTTATGTAAATTCCACCCCTCGGTCAACGATTTAAAGCTTTTTAAACCCAACCA
>NZ_VJZP01000053.1 GCF_007097265.1 Flavobacterium gawalongense
ATCCTGTTACAAGCGTTTTTTTATTGTCTAAAAAAGAACGCTAATCAAAATAAACGAGGTTTTTCAGTACCCTCCATTATGTTGGTGTTTTTTTATGTGCATTACAAATTAATAATTTTTTTTAACAAATTAAATTCGTCTTATTTTTTTACTGAAACCTGTCATCTGCCATCTAAAGAATATCCAAACTTCCTTTACCTTCTCTGACTACAATAGGTTCATCACCTGACAAATCAATAATCGTAGAGCCCATATTGTCTCCATAACCACCATCAATAACAACGTCAACAAGATTTTGCCATTTTTCAAAAATGAGTTCCGGATCAGTTGTATATTCTATCACATCATCGTCATCATGAATCGATGTTGAAACAATTGGATTGCCTAATTGACGTACAATTTCCAGTGCAATCGAATTATCGGGAACCCGAATTCCGACTGTCGTTTTCTTTTTGAATTCTTTAGGCAAGTTATTATTTCCCGGTAAAATAAAAGTATATGGTCCTGGCAAAGCTCTTTTTAATAGTTTAAAAGTAGCCGTATCAATTTGTTTCACATAATCGGATAAATTACTCAAATCGTGACAAACAAAGGAAAAATTAGCCTTTTCCAGCTTAATTCCTTTTATCTTGGCGACACGTTCTAGTGCTTTCGTATTGGTAATATCACATCCCAATCCGTACACGGTATCCGTTGGATAAATCACTAAACCGCCATCTTTTAAAACCTTAACTACTTTGGCAATTGCTGCTTCGTTTGGTTTGTCCGGGTATATTTTTATAAATTGAGCCATTTTTTTTAGATTTTAGATTTCAGAAAACAGATAAAAGAGAACCGATGCTTATCCTATAATATCCAATTTTGCAAATCGCAATAACAATTTCTTTATTCCGCCAACTTCAAATTTGATTTCGGCTTTTTTATCAGCTCCCACTCCTTCCAGGTTGATAACTTGTCCTTTTCCAAAACGTTCGTGCATAACCACATTTCCTGCAACCAGTTTGTTATCAAATAAATTGGCGCTTCCAGCCGAAGGATTACCTGCAGAGACTGGTTTTAGTTTCCGAATATTTATATCCGATTTAGGTTCGTTATCGGTAATGGATTTTGGAGGTGTTCCTCCTATTGGTTTTGCCAGACGCAATTTAGATTTATCTACATCACCAAAAACATCACTGTCAATCATAGGTTTATAACGGTAATTATTTTCAGGAGGTGTCATATATTCTAAATACTGACTGTCGATTTCCTCAATAAAACGCGAAGGTTCGCTATCCGTTAATTTTCCCCAACGATATCGGGATTGTGCGTACGTCAAATAGGCCTGATGTTCGGCTCTTGTCAAAGCTACGTAAAATAAGCGACGTTCTTCTTCCAGTTCGCTTCTCGTACTCATACTCATGGCACTTGGAAATAAGTCTTCTTCCATTCCTACCACAAAAACATGAGGAAATTCCAATCCTTTGGCTAAGTGAATCGTCATTAATGCTACACGATCTTCATCACTGGTATCTTTATCTAAATCCGTAGCCAAGGCCACATCCTCCATAAACTCAGATAATGCACCTCTAGCGCCATCAACTTCTTTTTGACCTTCGGTGAAATCCTTGATACCGTTTAATAATTCCTCAATATTCTGAATTTTTGCCATTCCCTCAGGAGTCGCATCTTTCTTTAATTCTTGAACCAATCCCGTTTTTTTAGCAACGTGATCAGTGATATAAAAGGCATCTTGGTTTTCATTTATTGCTTGAAAACTTTGAATCATAGTCACAAAATCAAGTAGCTTTTGTTTCGTTCCCGAATTCAGTTTTAAATCAATTCGCTCAATATTCTGCATCACTTCAAAAATGGAACGTTTGTAATGATTGGCGGCAATGGTTAATTTCTCGATGGTTGTATTCCCAATTCCGCGAGCTGGATAATTGATTACTCGCACTAATGCTTCTTCATCTTTTGGATTGATAACCAATCGCAAGTAGCACAATACATCCTTAACTTCTTTTCTTTGATAAAATGAAAGTCCCCCATAAATTCGGTAAGGGATATCTCTTTTTCTCAATGCATCTTCCATAGCACGAGATTGTGCATTAGTACGATACAAAATCGCGAATGAGCCATTATGCAACTGGTTTTGCATTTTTTCTTCCCAGATAGTACTTGCTACAAATCGGCCTTCCTCGTTATCGGTTAAACTGCGGTGCACTTTTATTTTTGGACCAAAATCATTGGCAGTCCAAACTATTTTATCAAGCTTGACTTTATTTTTATCGATGATGGTATTTGCCGCTTCAACAATATTTTTTGTCGAACGGTAATTTTGTTCCAATCGAAAGGTTTTTACCCCTTCATAATCTTTCTGGAAATTCAGGATATTATTGATATTTGCTCCACGAAACGCATAAATACTTTGCGCATCATCACCTACCACACAAATATTCTGAAATTTATCAGACAACGCTCTAACAATCAAATATTGAGAGTGATTCGTATCCTGGTACTCATCCACCAATATATAACGGAAACGGTTTTGATATTTAGCCAAAACTTCCGGAAAACGAGTCAGCAGCTCATTCGTTTTCAATAACAAATCATCAAAATCCATTGCTCCTGCTTTGAAACATCGGTCTACATAATTTTGATAAATTTCCCCCATTCGAGGTTTTTTAGACATGGCATCGGCTTCTTGCAAATCAAGATCATTGAAATAGGCTTTTACCGTAATCAAACTATTTTTGAAATTGGAAATCCTAGTTAAGACCTGTTTTGGTTTGTATACATCCCTGTCCAATTGCATTTCTTTGATAATTCCAGAAATTGCACGAAGTGAATCTTGAGAATCATATATGGTAAAATTCGAAGGATAGCCCAAATGTTCTGCTTCTGAACGAAGAATTCGAGCAAAAACCGAGTGAAAGGTTCCCATCCAAAGATTTTTGGCCTCACCAGCACCTACAATATCAGAGATACGTTTTTTCATTTCTCGAGCTGCTTTGTTGGTAAAAGTCAGAGACAAAATGCTAAACGCATCCACTCCCTGATTCATCAAATAAGCAATTCTAATAGTCAACACCCGCGTTTTACCAGAACCTGCTCCTGCAATAATTATCATAGGACCGTCTTTTTGTAGAACGGGTTCGCGTTGCGCTTCGTTAAGTTGATCAATATATTTATGCATGGAAATTTTTAAATTATATTATGCAAAAATAGCGATTTTGAATGAGGTTTTAAGTACCAAAAAACAAGAATTGACTAATTCGTTCCACTATTAATTTTAATAAGACATTCTGTATTTATTATTTAAAAAACACATCGTAGGCAAATCGGATTAAAGTACCGATTACAACAACTAAAAAGAAAATCCGAATAAAACTATTTCCTTTGTTTATGGCTAGTTTTGCCCCAATCCATCCGCCAAAAGCATTACTGGCCGCCATTGGTATTGCTACTGCCCAAATAATTTTGCCTTTCAAAACAAACAGGCAAATGGAACCAAAGTTAGTCGACAGATTCACCATTTTAGCATTTGCGGAAGCGTGCAAAAAATCAAATCCCATGATAGCGATAAACGCAACCACTAAAAAACTACCCGTTCCGGGACCAATAAACCCATCGTACAAACCCACTATAAAACTGATTACAATCGCATTTAAGATTTGTGTTCTAGGAGAGTGATTCTTTTCAATATGCTGACCAAAATTCTTCTTTGCGTAGGTATAAACCACTAAAAATGAAAGAACAACCAACAATAATGGTTTCATGAAATCATTACTCACATACGTCAATAATGTAGAGCCTAAAAATGCCGAAGGAAAAGCCAAAAGCATCATAATCCCTAACAATTTCCAGTTCATATCTACTTTTTTAAGATATTGATAGGCTGCAAAAGAAGTACCGCTAAAAGCAGGAACTTTTAAGGTTCCAATAACTGTTGAAACTGGCAAATTAGGTAGTAATATCAATCCCATAGGCGTTTGTATAAGTCCGCCGCCGCCTACAATAGAGTCTATAAATCCTGCGGCAAAAGCGGCTAAACAAAGTAAAACCAATATGTACGTTTCCATTCTACTAATCGATATTAAATATTCTGGTATAAATGGTAAAAATACTATTCGAATTGATTTATTGCTAATAAAATCAAGTTGATTTATAATCAAAAAAGTATATTTTTGCTTTTATAAATCTTAAAAGCAAAATGGAATCGATACCAATTATAGAATTACTAAGTTATACTTTACCAGCAGTTGTTACAGGGGTTGTGGCCTATTATTTTTTTGATCTTCATACCAAAAACGAGGAAGGAAGACGCCGTTATTTATTAAACAAAGAAGCTCAGAAAAACGCATTGCCTTTACGTTTACAAGCATTTGAGCGCATGACGCTGTATATGGAACGCATCAATCCTACAAAATTATTGATTCGAATTGCTCCTCTTTCACAAGATAAAAATGATTATGAAAATCTTATAATTGCACAAATCGAACAGGAATTTGAACATAATTTGACGCAACAAATTTATATGTCTGATGAATGTTGGACGATTATTGTGACAGCAAAAAATGCTACTATTCAAATGATACGTAAAGCAAATAGGAGTGATCGTGTCGATTGCGCTGATAAATTGCGCGAAGTGCTTTTGAATGATTTAATGGAAAAACAATCTCCAAGTAATGCGGCTTTGGCTTATATCAAAAACGAAGTGGGACAATTGTGGTAGATTATTGATACCATCCGTTTTGTTTTACTCCAACAAAATTCAATAATAAAACAATTTCTTAAATGAACTTATATTCCTTACAGGTTATAAATACTAACCATGTAAGGAATATAAGTTCATTTAAGTTAAAAAAATTCTATGTTTAATTGATATAAACCGTTATTCTTTCAATAACCGATTCAATTGAAATTGCTCGGTTACATTTAAATTAGATAGAATTCTTTCGAAAGAAGCTCTCATCGTCGCATTCTTCAATAATCTTCTGATGTTGTCTCTTCCAAATTTCGAAAATTGCCACATGTGATGTGTCGTAGCTTTTACCAAATTTTCCAATACTTCATCATTGATTATATTAAAAGCAAGCAGTTTTTCTAAAGCATCTTGACGAATAGTTGCTTCATAATTAGATGATGAATAATTAATCAATTCCTCGATTAACTGTTCTTTATTTATTGAGTAATTTGCTGTCGACAATGCTAAAGACAACCATAATGTTCGTAGATTATAATCACTGAAACCGATCCAACCTTTTGATTTATCCAAATATCGAGAGCGTTGTTCCGGAAAATTATTCCATAAATTATACAACGCTATTTCTTGTGTTTGATAGGATTTATCATCCAGTAAAGTTTCATATTGCACTCTAAAACTTTCAGGAATTTCATTTAGTGTAGTCGCAACCGCTTGACGAACTTGTACGTTTTTAGTATCCAAGGCCAAGCTTAAAAGTGTGGCTTTGTCTTCAAATTTTTGTTCTTTTAATTGATTGACTATCGCTTCTTTTACGGAAAAATAAACATTAGATTGTACTATTTTAGTAAAAAATTCTTCTTTCTCAGACAACGGTTTATTTCTTAATTTTTCTACTTCAAATAATATCCGAATTGCTTTATTTTTATACAATAAAGTATTAGCCTCTTGTGTATTAAAACTAGTTGTTTCAAGCCATACTTTACTAAAATTATTCAAATCATAATCAGATACTTTTTTAATTTTAGCAAAGAAATCCTGTGTATTTACCGTTTGAAAGGAATGCTTTTTCAAATAGCATTTTACTGCTTTTTTAAAAGCCTTATCTCCTATTGTTTCATGTAAAACATGCAACGCCCAAGCGCCTTTTTGATAGAAAGTCAACGAACTGGCTTTGGCATTCAAAACAGGAATTGTATCGGTTCTGGAAGCGTATTTCAATTGTTGCGCCGATTCATATAATTTAGAATAAAAATAATCTTCACCGTAGATTTCCTTTTCAGCCAATAAAGCATAATACGTTGCAAAACCTTCCTGAAGCCAATGATGTTTGCTAGTTTCAGCAGTAACTAAATTGCCAAACCATTGGTGCGCCAATTCATGTGCATTGACATTCGTATAACTTCTATCTTCATACCCTGTAAAATCAACTACATAACGAGTTGAGAATAAAGTTGCCGAAGTATTTTCCATTCCAGCATACAAAAAATCACGAACAGGAGCTTGTTTATAAATTTCCCAGGGATACTTCACTCCTATTGCCTTTTCTAAAAAATCAAATAGTTGCTTCGAATAACGATAGGTTGGTTCAAATTTAGCTGCGTCTTTGGATTCATAGTACATTTCTAAAGGAATTCCCGAATTTGATTTTTGTGTTTGTTTTTCAAATTTTCCAATGGAAAGCATTAATAAATACGAACTCATTGGTTTATGCATGTTGAATCTCCAATACGTCATCGAATTGTTATTCACTTTACTTTTTAAAATTCCATTAGAAATTACTTGGTATTTAGAATCAACAACGACTTCTAAATTAAAAATGACTTTCTCTTTCACATCATCAAAACTTGGGAACCAATTGCTGGTATTTTTCCCTTGTCCCTGCGTCCAAATTTGTACATTATCTTTCTCTTCAGAACCCACAAAATAAAGCGTTTGCTTGGGTTTGGCAACATAATTAAAACTAATGTTATTTGTCCCTTTTTTGAAAGCAGAAATCAATAGAATTTGCTTTCCATTAGTAGTAAATTGAATTTCTTTCTGATTCAATTCTGCATCAGTAAAATCCATGTTTTGCGCATCGATTTTAATGGTATCTGTGGGTTTTAAAACATCAAACCAATAACTAACTGCTCCTCTAACAGATTTATCTTTAGGATTAATTGTTATTTGCCCATGAACCAATTTAAAATCGACAGATTGGGTTTGTTGGGCGAATGTTATTGTGGATAGTAAGAGGAAGAGGTATTTCATATTTATTTTTTAGCATTAATGGGATTAAAAGTGTCTTCCACCCAATTCTTAGGATTGTTTTCAATGTAATAATAAATAGTCTTAAATTCTTCGTAACTCCTTACTATGTGGTCGTGATAATTAGATTGCCAAATCGAACCTTCGAATTGATTGTTCAATTCATTTATTTTTAGCGTAACAATACCTTTAATTCCTCCAACAAATGAGGAAATTGACCTTGGTCTTCGTGATAATTTATTTGTTGTAATATGATTATCGTTGGTTCTTAAATTCAGGTTTTTTGTTATATCCGGTGTTTTATGTAGAGATGCATTGCTATGCGTCTCTGCGTTGTGGGTTTCCAATTTGGCGTCGTATATTTCTGAATTGCTATTTGTCTCTAATTGTTGAGACGCATAGCAATGCGTCTCTGCGTTACCATCAAACATATCAACATGAGAAACATATAAATTCATTAATTCAATATCTGTATCATCAGAATGAATTGTCTTATCAGAATAACTAAATTGTGGGATTACATGTTTTTTTATTTCAACTAACAGATGAATATGATTTGGCATCACAATCCAATTATGAAAAATCCAATCTTGCCTGATTTTAATTGAATCTAAAATTTCTTCTTCAACAATAACACCATTTTGATTCAAAATCATCTTTCCATTTTCTATCATTCCAAAAACACAGGCTCTTTGACAAGTACAGATGGTCAAAAAATAAATAGCATTACTGGAATAATCCCAATTTTTCAATCGATTGGATTCTATTCTATATTTATTTTTGAATAATATCATTTAAAATCAAAGTGTTTTATTAATTTGTAAGAAGATTAGAGCAATAAAAATAAGCATTTTATTGCAATAAATTCTAAAACAAAGAATTCAAAATTACTCTGATTTTTTTTACCGATTCTATTTGTAAGGACGTATGATGTAGAGACGCATAGTAATGCGTCTTTAACACAATAAAATATTTAGCACAACAAATTATTAGTTTAAATTTACCCCCAGAAAAACCTCAAGAAAACCACATTGAAAAAGAAAGCCCTATTTAATTGGAGCAGCGGAAAAGATTCTGCGCTTGCCTTATACAAAACATTACAAAATTCTGAATTTGAAATTGCCTGTTTACTTACGAGTGTAAACCAACAGTTTCAGCGCATTTCGATGCACGGTGTTCGGGTAGAATTATTGGAACAACAAGCGAAAAGTATTGAATTGCCGCTTGAAATCATGCAAATTCCCGAAATGCCTACGATGGAAGTCTATGAAAAAGTCATGCAGGAAACATTGGCAAAACTAAAAGATCAAGGCGTTACGCATTCTATTTTTGGAGATATATTTCTTGAAGATTTACGTAAATACCGGGAAGATAAATTAGCCGAAATAGGTTTCGAAGGCGTTTTCCCGCTTTGGAAAATTCCAACACAAGATTTGATTCAAGAATTTATAAGTCTGGGTTTCAAAACCATTGTCGTTTGTGTAAACGAACGCTTTTTAGACAAAAGCTTTGTAGGTCGTGTAATTGACCAAGATTTCATCAACGATTTACCCGAAAACGTAGATGTTTGTGGCGAAAACGGTGAATTCCATACGTTCACTTTTGATGGTCCTATTTTCTCTAAACCGATTGATTTTGAAATTGGCGAAATCGTGTACCGTAAATACGAAAAGCCAAAAGAAGAAGATTCCTCGAATACCGCTTGCGACACGACTGCTTCCGATGCGTTTGATTTTGGGTTTTGGTATTGTGATTTATTAGCTAAATAGTTTTCAATAAAAAACTCCGAAGTCATGAGACAACGGAGTTTTGTTTTTTTATAAAACCATAATGAATACCTAATCTAATTTTGGTAAAGTAAAAGCATCCAAAACACTTTTTTCTTTCATAAGGACTTCAATGTCATTTGATTTTCTTGGTGCTTCTCCAGATAAATTAACAGGACCATTAGTTGTAATTAAAATATCGTCTTCGATTCGCACGGCAATTCCCCACCATTTTTTATCACAATCACTTCCATTAGGAATATAGATTCCGGGTTCTACTGTCAGCACCATATTTTCTTCAAAATTATTATACAAACCTGGATCATGAACATCTAATCCAATGTGATGTGAAGTCCCATGCGGAAAATACTTTCTAGATTCATCTGCCGTTTTAGTAATTCCTAATTTAATTAAACCATCACTGATTATTTTACGTGCTGCAACATCGGGAGCACTAATACTGTTTCCAATTTTTGCAGTAGCAATTCCTGCTTCCTGGGCATCATAGACTAAATCATAAATTAGCTTTTGTTCTGTAGAGAATTTTCCATTCGCTGGAATAGTTCGGGTTACATCGGCGCTGTAGCCGTGATATTCTGCCCCTAAATCCATTAAAACCAAATCATTTTCCACTTTCATTTTACTGTTTTCAATATAGTGCAATACACAACCGTTATTACCGGCTCCCACTATTGACGGATAACCTTCATATTCACTGCCGTACTTTTTATAAACAAATTCATGAATCCCTTGTATTTCGGTTTCAGACATTCCGGGATGCATGGCTTTCATTATTTCACGTTGCCCCATTGCTGAAATTCGAACCGCTTTTGTCAATAAAACCATTTCCTCTTTGGATTTAATCTCGCGTAAACTGGCCATATAAGTTAAAATCGATTGGGTATCGATAGTCGCCTTTTTTGAAGTGATGCTTTTTTTAGGACTAATTTCATTTTGTACATTCGAATCCGTTTGTGACTTCACTTTTTCGTTGTAGCCAATTTGGGATTTAAAAGCTCCAATTAATTTATATAAATCGGCTTTGTCACGTTTTGAATTTCTGGTATCCTCTTCAAATTCCTTAAAAAGCACATTGTTAAAACTCATATAATCAATCCCAGAGTTCAGAAACTCTTTTCCATTTAGCGCCATCTCAAAACCTAAATCCTTTTTAGCGCCTTCCGTTCCCAAACGTATTCCGGTCCATTGCTCCACTTTTGGATTTTTTTCCTGAACGTAAAGCATTTCATTATAATTTTTTCCGTCTTTATCCGTCTGATTATTCGAAAAAACAACCAAAACACAATTGGGTTCTTTGTATCCAGTTAAGTAACTCACCTTACGCAAAAATATAATAAAAATTCATAGTTTTAACATTTGAGAAGTTGATAACATTTAGGG
>NZ_VJZP01000054.1 GCF_007097265.1 Flavobacterium gawalongense
ATCTTTAGGATCAAATTGATTCCACTTATTAGTTTGAGGCACAATAAATCGCTCGGTATTCACCGATGGATCATTGACATCTACTTTTTGCCCAAACTTTGCAAATGTCGGGTCATTATAATAATAATCTCTTCTTAGATTGTATTTTGAATTTCGCATGTCACCAGGGGAATAAAGACTATTCAATACCCAATTTGTCAAGGCAATCCTGCTGATTCCTCTTCCTCCCAAAGAATCACAAAGCAACATCCCTTTTTGTTGGTGGTAGCGGGATCCCCAAACTCTTCGGTGCTGAGGAAATCCTATTTCATCGGTTGTTCCTGCAGGCAAACTTGATCCTGTACCCCCTACCACTGATGATGGGTTTTCAATCTCTAATACCCAGATTGCCTCTTTGTTTCCTTGAGATCTCCTTTGGTTTCCATAGATAAACATATCGGCAAATGGATCTCCAGGCTGATTTGCTTTAACTCCATATCTTTGGTTTACCAAACTGAAATCACCGCTATTTATAATGACATCACAAGCTGCCTCTGCAAGATCATTTTTTCCCATCCTAAGATAAGCTTCAGCTAATACTTGGGAAGCCATTGCTGAATGGGCTCTTGAGTACATCTTTCCTTTTACATTACTACTAACATTGTTGACAGTAGGCAAATTTGTTTTTGCAAATACTAAATCATCCACAATAAGTTGGTTCAATTCGGTTAGATCTGCCCTTACAAAATCAGTCTTTGGTCCACTAACCGGAACTGTAATCAATGGCACTTTACCAAAAAGAGTTACCAGAGTATTATAAGCCAATCCTCTGTAAAACTTAGCCTCTCCTGCTATCTTATCTTTAGCAGCCTGAGCTAAAACCGTTTTAGGATTATCAAGGGCAGCAATAATTGAATTTGAATTATTAATAATTTTATATGCCCATTTCCATGTATATGATACTGCCGGATCTGTAGCGGTAAGATTCGCATAATTGGTAAAAGGAACACACCATGGATCTAAGTCTGCCGGAGACTTATTATAGGCAACATCAGTACCGATTTGCCAACAGCCCAACCAGCCCTGACCTGTCGCATTAGGTAAAGAAAGAAATGTGTGCCAGGCTGAATATTGGTTTTGCAAACCAACCAGAGCCGCATTTAATCCCAGCTCATCATTGAGTTCTGTAGGATCATAACTTGAATATAATTTTTCATCTAAATAATCATTCTGACAAGAGCTAACTCCCATTAAAATCAGAAGACTAACCATATATATTTTATTTTTCATTTTAAAAGTTATTAAAAGTTATTACTTATTTTAGAGTGATATTAGTGCCAATTGTAAACACACGAGTCAAAGGATAACTATTAGTGTCGGCTGCTACACTTTTATCAAAATCAGCCTCTGGATCCCATCCAAACCATTTGGTCCAGGTTACAAGGTTTCTACCGCTCATATATATTGTTAATCCTCCTAAATTTAATTTATCAAGTACTTTAGTATTGGCTACATAACTTAGAGTTATATCTTTTAGCCTTGTATAACTGGCATCTTTTGGATAATTATAATCTCTTGTATTGGTATAAGAAAGTGCAGGTCTTGAATCATTCTGATTTGCCGCTGTCCAATACCCGATTCCTGCAGGTAAATTTTGTCTGCCTCCAAAGTCTCTATAATCCAACAAGTTATTGCTTTTAGTAATTCCTTGTGCTGTTTGTATGAAAACATTTAAATGGAAATCTTTATAATGAAAAGTATTGGTAATCCCTCCTGTCCATTTTGGACTAGTCTGGCCTAAAACAACTCTGTCAGCCGGAGTAATAGTTCCGCTTCCATCGGTATCGGCAAATTTTAAATCTCCCGGTTTAGCTGAAGGGTCTACTCCTGAAGGATCTTCTCCTACCTGCCATACTCCTACTTGTTTGTAATCATACACCACACCTATTGGCTTACCTATGAACCATCTATTACCGATGTCATCTTTTTTATCGCCGTATAAATCAACAATTTTGTTTTTATTAGTCGCAAAATTGGCACTGGTCTCCCATCTAAAATTCCCTTTATTAAGAACCGTAGCTTTTAGCGAAATCTCCAACCCTTTATTAGACACTTCTCCCAAATTTTGTAATACCTGACTATAACCCGTTATAGCTGGTATTGCACGTAACAACAATAAATCTTTGGTATGTGTACTGTACCCATCAATAGTTCCGGAAATCCTTTCGTTTAACAATTCAAAATCCAACCCAACATTAGTTCCAAGGGTACTTTCCCAAGTAAGATCTTTATTACCCAGTACATTGGCTACAACACCTACGGTACTAACACCATTGAAAGGCAATCTGACAGTAGTCGCAGTTGATGAAGTCACGTTTGGATCAATTGCCTGATTTCCTGAAAGTCCATAAGAAGCTCTTAATTTCAGATTACTAACAAAATCCGAATTTTCTAAAAACTTTTCTTTCGAGATATTCCAACCTAATGCTACCGAAGGGAACAAACCATATTTTGAAGAATTAGATCCAAAAGCGGAGTAACCGTCTCTCCTTGCTGTAGCGGTAAAAAGATACTTACTGGCATAAGAATAATTCAGTCTTAACATTTGTGACAAAAGGTTTGACTTGTATCCCAATGAGTTGGCTGACACAGAAGATGCAGTCGATAGATTATTGAAAGCCAACTGATCATTAATAAATCCTGAAGCAGATGTAGTAGATGAAAAGAAATCGGTTTGTTGTGCACTATAAAGTCCGGTAATCGCAATACTGTGATTTTTCCAGCTTTTGTTGTAATCAAATATATTCTCAACAGTCATACTTGTTGTTTCGCTATTCGATATCATAGCCGTACCCAATAAATCTCCCGTTTTTCTGCCTAAATAACTTTGAAACTGAGTCGGAACCAAAGTATATCCTACATTTAATTTGTATTTAAATCCCGGTAAAAAATCTGGTGTTAAATCAAAAAAAGCATTCGCTGTAATATTTTGGTTTCTGTCGTTACGAGGACTATTCAACCTAGCCAATGGGCTTCTGAACACAAGTTCTCCAAACATTGGATACACTTCATAATCTCCATTTGCATCATAAAGAGTACCATAAGGACTCATTATGCCTGCCAAAGTTAAATTAGTATGGCCACCGTCATAATTATTGTTTGTCAAAAATAAATTTACTCCTCCGTCTAAATAAGGTGTTATTTTGGCATTAATATTTGATCGAAGACTCCCACGTTGAAACTTATACCCTTTTAACACTCCTTTTTGCTCCAATAGATCTCCTGAAATATAGTACTTAACACTTTCGCTGCCTCCAGAGATACTCACATTATAATTTTGAATTTTCCCTAGTTGATCCACCTGATCCATCCAATCGGTAACTACTCCATTTGCATAGTTTTGTTGCTCAAAAAGATTCGGTAAAACATTCGTATCTGATGATCCGGACTGTGTCTTCCAGTCTGCATATTTTTGCACATATTCAGCTGGTCCCATAGGATTTATTCTATTAGAAAACTCTTCAATACCTGTATAAGTGTTGAATTTTATAACTGGTTTTCCTGATTCTCCTTTTTTGGTAGTAATCAAAATAACACCATTTGCTCCCCTGGTTCCATAAATCGCGACTGCCGAAGCATCTTTCAATATTTCCAATGACTCAATATCATTAGGATTAATATCATTTAAAGATCCGCCTGTAGTACTAAATGGCATACCATCCAAAACGATAAAAGGCCCTGTAGAAGCACTAATAGAATTCGCCCCTCGAATTTGGGCAGAAGTTCCACTTCCAGGAGCAGATGAACTCTGAGTTACATTTACCCCGGCAACGGCACCTTGTACAGATTGTAGCACATTGGTAACAGGAAGTTGAGAAAGCCTTTCTTTAGACAAAGAAGTAACAGACCCTGTCACATCCGACTTTTTCTGACTACCGTAACCTACTAGAACAACTTCCATTAATTCCTCTAATGTTGGAATGACATCTTCCAAAGAAACGTTATAGGAACTGGTATCGCCTATTTTTTGTTCCTTTGTTTTATAGCCTAAATAAGAAAATTCCAGAGTCTGTCCAACAGATGCAGAAATACTGTATTTTCCATCCGTATCGGTGCTTACTTCCTTCTTTGTTTCTTTAACAATTACGTTAACTCCTGGTACAGGGAGATTTAAAGGGTCGGTAACAGTCCCTGTAATCATTTTTTCCTGAGCATAACCCGATGTATACATGATCATACTCATCAAAAGAATAATCTTCTTTTTCATATAATATTTAGTTTAGTTAATCCTCAAATCTATTTATAACTTACTCATATTACGCAAAAAAACAACATCAAAAAGGTATTACGCAGCTCTAGGTGTTGATAACTTTTGAAGTCAACATAAGCAGCTTGTTGAGCTGCTAAATAGATTTGAGTTTTCATTGCAAAATGATTTTTGTTAGTTCTTTGTTTTAGCCATTCTAATTTTATGTAAGCCACGATGGATAATACATAATGGTTCATTTGAGTTTTTATTTTTTTTGTTGGTGATTTTGCTAAACCAGTGTTACTTTTTATAGATTTATGATATTCTTCCATTCTGCCAAATTTTTTGCTGAAGTATTAGCTCTAAGAATAAAATGCCTAAGATTATATTGCGTTACAGCCTTGGTAGTTCCAACAGCTGACATTACTGGTACTGGTAATGGTTTTTTTGAAAACATATTAATGTTTTGAACCAAGTCCTCTTCGTTAAATCCACTTTTTATTTCTGCTTTTGGAGCATCCTGTTGAAATGCGTAATCACCTTCCATTCTTGTGGTACTGATGAGCATAAAACCTATTTTTTCTTCCAAAGTCATTTGAGAAATCAAATTTTTAACTCTGGTTTCATTTGGTAATCGCCAATCTTCATATTGATCCAGTTTACCATTTTTATTCAAATCTTTAAATTCGTACCCTTGCGATTTGATGATTTGAACCCCCTGGTTTCCTAATTTTACTTGTACTGGACTTTGCGCAAAAGTGGCAAAAGACAACAAAGTAAATGATAAAATTCTCGTAATGTTTGTGTGATAATTAATCATAATCGTATTTTATGAGATTAATGTCTCTAAAAAAAAATTGAGATACTGTTTTAATTTCAATATTTAATATAATGGTTCGACCGGAAAAGATGTGAAACATTTTAAGTGTAGTATCTTTTTTTAAACATGTTAGGAATATAAGGGCATGTATTATTAAAGCATAAAATGATTTTATTTTCACAAAAAAACCAGAAGAACCAATATAATATTAAAAGTTATAGAGCATATTTCATAGATGGTTTTTAAATTTATAACCGTTGTTATTTTTTATCTTCCGGCTTTTTGGTCCATCTTTCTCTTAAATAATGAGCCGCCTAAAAGGTAACACATCACAACAAGCTGTGACATTGATTCCATCTATCTGATTTAAAATTGGTATAAGTCCATCTCCTCTATCTCCTGTTCCAATTATACCGATATTAATAGTATCATTAAAGGAAATAAAATTTCCAAAAACAGATGTTGAAGCTGCCAATGGTAAAGGTCCTAATAAGCTTCCTTTTATAATAAATTCCCTTCTGTCCATATATTATAATTTAGGTTCCCATCCTGGTGCATAATTACGGCTCCACAGTTTCATGGCATCACGATCAAACATACTTCCTGTTTTATCGTCAATGGCGAATCCTTTTCCAATTCGGAAGGCAATATTAGAATAGTGCACCATAGCCATGCTGATACTTGCATCCTCGATAGGCGCAGTCAGTTTTGCTTTCCCACGTATAGCGTCGAAGAAGTTAATCATGTGAGTGGTTGTCATATCGCCTCCACCACCCAAAGCGGTTCCTCCTTCGCTAGATTCCAACTTACTGGATTTAATTATTTTTCCGCTTCTGTCATATAGTATATATTTTTTCCGATTGACAAAAACAGAGCCTTCGCTACCATAGATAATGGTGCCTCGGCCATCACCTCCGTAGATATCATAACCATTCCGGCTTTTGCCATCCCATTTTATGATTTTATCCCCTGAAAAACGAAAAGTGGTATCCATGGTGTCGTACATCTCCCACCCATCATTGACAAAATGCCGTTTGCCAGCTTCAACCTCAACATGAAGGGGAAAATCAACATTCAAGGCCCAACGTGCTACGTCCAGTTCATGAGTTCCATTATTACCAGCTTCCGCAGTGCCATATTCCCAGCCGTACCAGTGCCAATTATAGTTCCAGGTTTCTTCTGTGTAGTCACGTCTTGGCGCAGGTCCTTGCCACAATTCCCAATCCAACCCCTGTGGAACAGGAGCGCTTTTTTGAATTGGCACCTCACCCCGAGCGTTGGTGTAAAAGGCTACAGCTTTATAAGGTGTACCAATTATTCCATTATGGATTTCTTTAATTATTTCGATAGTGTGTTCCGAAGATCGCTGCTGGTTGCCCATTTGCACTACTTTGTTATATTTTTTGGCAGCCTGAACCAGCAGTTCGTTTTCATTCATGTTGTGACTGCAGGGTTTTTCAACATATACATTTTTTCCAGCATGTAATGCCATAATGGAACCCGGTGCATGCCAATGGTCTGGTGTAGCATTAATCAGGGCGTCTACCTTTGGATCTTGAATCACTTTTCGAATATCATTTTCTAATTTCGGTTTATAATCTATGTGTTCCGAAAAATTTTTTAAAGCCTGTGTACGCTGACTTTCCATAACATCGCACAAATACAATAAATTAACATTGGCCTCTTTTATTGCAATAGGTTCGTAAAAGGCACCCAACCTGCGACCAAGGCCAGCTATGGCCACATTAATCCTGTCGTTGGCCCCGATTATCCGGCGATAACTGCTGGCTGGCATTCCCATTACGGAACTGTTCATTGCAACTGCTGCACTTCCCAAAATTGTTTTCGTGATAAAGTTCCTTCTTGTGGTCATTTTAAATTGAGTTTAAAGTGATTTTATTTTAAAATTCCTGAATGACACACGATTTCCATGGTCTTGCAGAAGGATGTGCCCTTTTTCAGCTTCTCCAAAGTTTGGCCATTGAGCATATTTACTCTCGGATACCAATTTACGGAATTCAGGACTTTTTCGTTCGTACTCCAAAACTTTTGCGCCATTTAGCCAATACTCAACATGGTTATTTTTTGACATGATGTAAGCACTGTTCCATTGCCCAACAGGATTCACCGGTTTATTGGAATCCGCCTTGATTAAATCGTATAACGAGGCTATTGTTCTGCTTCCTTCATGGCTTCCCAACTTAGCGTCAGGATGATTTTCATCATCCAAAATCTGGTATTCCAAGCCAATAGAAGAGCCAGAACCTTTATTAATATCGGTATCTACATAATATTTAATGCCACTGTTGGCCCCCTTTGTTATTTTGAAATCGACTTGGAGTTCAAAATCACCATATAATTCGGTGGTTACGATATCACCACCTGCAGAAGATTCTGCTCCTCCGCTTGCAAGTACAATAAGCTCACCATTCTCGATTACCCATCCTTTTTCGGGAAAGGCATCCAATTTGGCCCCGCGCCATCCGTTGGTAGTCTTCCCGTCCCAAAGCATCTTCCAACCTAGTTTGGCCTCATTGGTGGTAAGCTTATTAATTTTGTCCACAACGGGCAGAGGGCTTTTTTGGGCGTATTTTTCCAGATTATCGGTCAGTATGCGAATATTCCTCCATGCAATTTCAGTCCCGGGTTTATGGTCTCCGTAAATTCCGTGCACTTGCAACCCTATGAATCCGCTGGCGGTTTGGTCGTCCATTAAATGTGCCGCCGGCACCCCGTTTATCCATGTTTTTAAAGTATCGCCAATAGCTTCTACCCTATAATGATTCCAATCGTTTTGTTTAAAAGCTTTCTTTGCGGCCGTATTATCATCAGCCACTGGGTGCAACCACCCTCTTCTTGCTTCGTCATATATCCCTGCGCTCCATCCACGCTCCGAGGGGTCTATTTCTATTTGATAACCATGAACCCTTCCGTTCATATAATGCGGATAGCTGTTGCTCCTGATCTGGATTCCAGAATTCATGTTCGGATTTACCTTATACTCTAATTCCAATATAAAATCACCGTACATTTTATTTGAGCTCAGAAATGTATTTGGTTGTTCATCTGCCGTGGTACCCACAATGGCTCCATCTTTTACTTTATACAGAGCATTGCCTCCTTTAATGGTCCAGCCGTTTAGCGTTTGTCCATCGAACAAATCCACCCAGGGCGTTGTGTCTTTTTTGGTTTTATTAAAACCTGAAAGTAGTATTAGGACAAATAGAAGCGGGATGATTTGAGCTGAGCGAAATTTCGTTGTTGATTTCATCATTTTTTTTTTATTTGTTTATCATTTATTTAAAAAACACTAGTAGTATGTGGGTTATAGGTAGCTCAAAAAAATAACGCAATCACTTTCTATTACCCTGTCAAATTCATTCCACTAGTTAATAATTTACAAGAGAAGATAACGATCCCCATTTAATTTTATCGACTTACTTACATAAAAAACACTTACGATATCAAGTGAATGTTGAAAGGACATTACTAAAAAGGTAATCTAAAAAAATTAGACATGCATTTTTGACCTGTCAATAAATTCAGAACCTCAATAAACACAGGGAATACAGAGTGGCATTTAAGTAAGTAAGTCGATAATTTTATAACCGTTGTTATTTTTTATCTTCAGGATTTTTTGCCCATCTTTCTCTTAAATAATGAGCCGCCATTTTGGGTTTTCTGTCCCTTGTGAACACCCCTTTATAATTAATCCCTCCAAATCGAATAACCGCCTGACCTGTTTTAAAATCAGCAAAAGCCCAAACATGCATTCCTGCCACAAAATCTTTTGTATCTGCTACATCAAGATAAGCTTTAATGAATTGCACCTGATATTCTTCCGTAAACATTTCTGCCTGATCTGCATGCATTCCAGGAAAGGTATCTGCCCCAAATTCGGTAATAACTATTGGCTTCTTTAATTTACTATATAAATCATCTAACTCATCGCTAAGCATCTTGGCTCCGGTTTTAATATCGCCCTGATTCGTATACCAACCCCAATAACGGTTAATACATACTACATCAGATAATGCCAACCATTCTACTGGCCCACCCATTACTCCAACAAGTGTTTTTAGTCTGGTCGGATCCAATTTTTTTACAAGGTCAAATAATTCTTTAAACAAAATCACTGATTGTGGATCTGCTTTTTTTACATCTACAGGTGATAAATTAATCCCTTCTGGAAAAGGTTCATTAGCAACACTCCACATCACTACCGATGGATGGTTTTTATCTCTTGTAATCAGTTCCTCAATATACTTTTTACAGGCAATTTGTCTCAATTTTAATTCTTCCTTGTCTCCATGGAAATACAAACCAACAGCCGGAATTTCATTGATGATTAATATTCCTTCTCTATCGGCCATATTCATATATTCTTCATCGTATGGATAATGTGATGTTCTGTAAGAGTTCGCGCCTACCCATTTCAATAAGGAATAATCTTTTATAATTACCGGGTTTGCTGTGCCTCTTCCAAAAATAGGAAAATCTTCATGTTTGCCAAATCCTTTTAGAAATACAGGTTTTCCATTTAAAAGTATTTGTTTATCATTAGTCGAAATGGTTCTTACCCCTGTTTCCAATTCATAAATATCTATAATACGACTGGCATCACTGATACTAACTGAAACTTTATAAAGAAATGGGTCTTCTGTGGACCAAAGTCGTACTTCAGGAATTTTAACAAGCACATTTGCAGTATTGCCATTTAGAACAAATTCTGATTCGTATACTTTGTTATTTCCAGAAATAGTAACTTTACCCTTGGTCGCTTTTCCTTCAGTATCTACTTTTACACTAACAGAACCAATGGTATTTTCAAATCCTGTTTGTACCGTCAGATCTTTAATAGTAGCAACTGACTGAACGGTGTATAACAATACATCACGCTGTAAACCCGCATAAGGAAAAAAGTCAAAATTAGCTTTTGGATTGCTGGAGAACATTCCTCCGGCTACACCTCCTCCAGTGGGAACACGAGTTGGTTTTAATACGTTTTCCAATTGGATCGTTATTCTGTT
>NZ_VJZP01000055.1 GCF_007097265.1 Flavobacterium gawalongense
TTTTGACCTTTGAATATTTCCATTTTTCCTATGTTTTATAAGACTTTAAAGATATGAAATTAAATACCTACCTCAAAAGCTTGAAAAAGAAAAAGCAACAAGAAACAGTTTAGATGTACTTCAGCTTAACATTGAAAAAAAAATTAATGAAATGGCAGCAGTACAACCTGATGTTTTATTAGCAAAGCTTAAAGACGCCCTTAATGGTAGGGTTCAAGTACACTCTGAAACAATTACAATTTTGAAAATTTTGGATATGTATATTGAATACTTTAGAAAAAAAGTAGAGGGTAAGGAAAGATCCATGGCCTCACTTCAAAAATACGAGAGATCCAAAGAATTACTACTTACGTTTATTAATAAACACTATGGGCAGACAGATATGGAATGTATTTTAATTAACAGTGCATTCGTATACAATTTGGAATCATTTCTAAAATATAATACAAATTTTAAAGGAAAAATAGGGATTAAAAACAACTCCGTGGTAAAGTACATGAGAATGTACAAAACAGCCGCAAATTACAGTGTTAAAATGGGCGTCCTCATTAAAAACCCCTATAGTATTTACGATGGTAAGTTAACCGTTAAAAATGCAGTATATCTTGCTAAGGAAGAATTAAAGACAATAGAAGATAAAAAAATTAGTATCAAGCGTCTTGAAAGAGTAAAAGATATATTTCTTTTTTGTTGCTATACCGGATATGCTCCCATAGACGCTTCAAATCTGACTTCAAACAATTTAGTGACTGATTGTAATGGCAATCTTTGGATTCAAACCAATAGAACAAAAACAGCAATTCGCGCCAATGTGCCTGTGCTCCCCTCCTGTGCTGAAGATAATTAACAAATATAAAAATCAACAAATTGGATTGATTCCTAAAATATCCAATCAAAAAATGAATGTTTACTTGAAGGAAATTGGAGTGTTATGCGGAATTGATAAAAACCTAACGTGGTATGTAGCCAGACACACCTTCGCTACTACTGTGACATTAGGCAATGGTGTGAAGATTGAAAATGTTTCAGCAATGATGGGCCATACTAATATTATGCAAACACAGCATTATGCTAAGGTATTAGATGCAAATGTAATGGAAGACATGTTTAAATTAATGAAGAAATATAAAAACATATAAGGCAATCATGCCGTGAATAAAAACATTATTTACCGAAAACACGAAATGAGTTAAAAATATCTGCCGAAAAGTTTGCAGAGATGTTCGCTTTGTCCTGGAATAAGGTGTTCATTTACTATTAAACCTTGAACCTGAATCTTTAAATCTTTGAACTTCAAAAAAACCAAATATTTTGATTATTATTGCCCATCCAATTACAGATCAGTATAAAGAATGAGAAAAATAAAAATATTCATCAGTAGCGTACAAGTCGAAATGGCAAAAGAGCGTTGGGCTTTACACGAATATTTATTATCCGACCCATTGTTGGGGAAATTTTTCGAACCTTTCTTATTTGAACTGTTACCTGCAAGCGACCAGAATGCGGCAAATGTCTATCTGAGAGAAGTGGAACTATGTGATATTTATTTAGGAATTTTAGGCAATGATTATGGTTTTGAGGATGATGCAGGAATTTCTCCCACTGAAAGAGAATTTGATCATGCCACTTTACACCACAAAACCCGTCTTGTTTTTCTAACATCAAATAGCGCATCTGACAGACGCCCAAAACAAAATGTTTTTATCAATAAAGTTCAATCTGGTTTAGTCCGAAAACGCTTTAGTTCTGTCGAAGATTTAAAAGCTTCTGTTTATGCTGCTTTGGTCAAATATTTAGAAGAAAAGGAAATCATTCGAACAGGTCCTTTCGACGCTTCTTTGCATCCAAAAGCTACTTTGCAGGACATCGATACAGAAAAAGTTGCAGCCTTTGTTCGTTTAGCAAAATCAAAAAGAGGTTTTCCTTTACCGGAAACCGCTTCTGTTGAAGTGGTTTTAACCCACTTAAATCTCTCTCAAGAAAACAGGGTGACCAATGCTGCTCTGCTTTTGTTCGGGAAAAACCCACAACGGTTTTTCATAAATGCAGAAGTTCGTTGCGCTTATTTCCAGGGCAACATCGTAGAAAAACCAATCCCTTCTTACAAAGTGTTTCAAGGCGATGTTTTTGAATTGGTGAATCAGGCAGAAGACTTCATTTTGTCCAAATTAGATTATTCAGTAGGTACTCGGTCTAAGAATACAGAGATTCCGGGACAATACGAGATTCCAAGAGAAGCCATTGCTGAAGCTTTAGTAAATGCCATTGCACATCGTGATTACACTTCAAATGGCAGTGTTCAGGTGATGATGTTCAGGGATCGTCTGGAAATATGGAATCCTGGTTTATTACCTATGGGCTGGACCACCGAAAAACTAAAAATTCTGCATAGTTCAATTCCTTTCAATCCACTGTTGGCTCATCCCATGTATTTGGCAGGTTACATCGAACGCTTGGGAACAGGTACTGCAGATATCATTAGACTGAGTAAAGAAGCCGGACTCCAAGAACCCGTATTTCTTCAAGACGAAGATTTTAAAACCATACTCTACAGAAAAACTACCGAAGAAGCAACCGAACAAGGAGATTCTAAGTTGGGAGATAAGTTGGGAGATAAGTTGGGAGATAAGTTGGGAGATACTTCCATGAAAATAATTGTGGCTATCAAAAATGACAAAGAAATTAGTATTGCCCAATTGGCTTCACAATTAGCAATAAGCACTACCGCAGTCGAAAATCAATTGGCAAAATTAAAGAAAAAAGGAATCCTATTGCGCCACGGTACCAAGGGTGGTTATTGGGAAATTAGTAAGGAAAGTAAAGAGTAATCGAAGTATTTTTTCTCCAAATACATATACCCCCTAAAAAACAATAAACACCAACATATGAAATACTATTTTTGCTGATAATTCCAAAAAAGTGAACATGGATAACGATGATTTGGACAATTTTATAGACCAATTGAAACCATTAATTGCGCAAATGCAACAGTTGCAAGAACAAGCATATAGTATCTATAAACCGCAAGTGGACGATCTTATTAAAACACAAACAAAAGACAAAAACACCATTGAGCGACTTTTAGACTATCTACTCGATTATTGTGGCAACGAAAAAGTATTAACACTTTTTAAAAAATTATGTCGTTATTATTGGGACATCAACCCAAGAGCAACTGCCGATTACATCCAAGCTTACAGAGAAATATGGGAAGATGACCTTCCGATTTCTAAAGTGGGTGAATAATTTTTCTAAAAAACAGATTATTATTTCAAAAGCTATTCATAAAAACCAAGAAATTAAAAAATCAGTATCTCGGGAACCGACTGGTTTTTAATACATCCAGAAGAAATAAATGAAAGAAACTAATTGATTTCTTGGAAACAAAAACAGATATTCAAAATACACATAGGAAATGAAACCCAATCAAAAAAATATTTTTCTTCCGATGAAATGAAAAATTGGGTTCCTGACAACCAAAATTTAAATACTTTTTTGGAAGAAATATAAATAAAAACCTAACTTGCAACCTTCCTAAACACTTGTGCACAGTACGGTAACTTAAAAACAAAACTATGAGCGGAGGTGCTTTTGATTACAAACAGTACAATATTCGTGAAATACACGAAACGATACAAAGTGAACTTGAAAGAATGGGAAATCCTAAACCAAAAGAGGAGCTTTGGAATGATAAAGCATATTATGATAAACACCCAGAAGAATTAAATTGGCCTATTGAAAGTGATGCTGTTGTGAATGCTTATAAGACTGCTATTGATTTACTCAAAAAAGCTGAAGTTTATACTCAAAGAATTGATTGGTATATTTCTGGTGATGATGGTGAAGAAAGTTTTTTACGTAGATTAAAAGAGGATTTAGAAGCGCTTTCCTAGTATTGTGTATAACTAGTACCTGGCTACCTTGACACCTAACCTTGACACTTCTAATAGCAATATGGATACCTCCTTTAATATTGCTACCATGACACCTAACCATGACACCTCAATCCTTAACCATCACTATTAATAAAATACCTAAAAGAGAAAATAAAGGATAATAATTCAACATATAATTTCTTATTCTAAGATACATCAGTGGATTAAATTACACAAAAAAGTATAATTAAAACCAACTTGAAACTATAAAAAGTTAAATCATATTATTGAACAATAATCAATGGATATCCCATCATTGCCATTAAATAAAATCGAACTATTCAAATCTGTTTTTATGGGCAGAGAAGATGTATTTGCAGTTCGCTGGGAAAAGGGAGATAAAAGCGGCTATATGCCAGCATACTTCTATGATCCATATAGATATCGGGCACATAAAATGAGTGGTGGCACTTTTCAAAATTACACAGATAAAGAATATTTGTCTATTACTGACAAAGAAATTGAAAAACACCTACATGGGGAACAACTAGTCGGAATTTACCCTTTACTAAAAGACAATACTTCGTGGTTTATCGTCGCTGACTTTGATAAAGAAAACTGGGCCGAAGATTGTAAACGATTTATAAATGCTTGTAAAGAAAAAGGAATTCCATCCCACTTGGAACGCTCACGTTCAGGTAAAGGTGGACATGTTTGGATTTTTTTTGAACAACCTTATCCGGCAATTAAAAGCAGAAAGATTTTTATTTCGATTTTAGAGCAAGCAGGAATTTTTTCTTTGTTTGACAAGAGTTCCAGTTTTGATAGGCTGTTTCCTAATCAAGATTTTCTTTCCGGAAAAGGATTTGGAAACTTAATCGCACTTCCGTTTTATAAAAAAACATTGGAACAAGGAAATAGTTGTTTTATTGAAATTGATAATTTGCAACCATTTTCCGATCAATGGGATTATATTAAAAACATCCAAAGAATATCAACAACAGCACTCGATAAACTTTACCAAATTTATATTGTACCACAAAACATTGCTATTCCAACTTTACCACAATCTAACAATGGAAAGCTGACTATAACATTAAACAATGTTGTGAAAATTAATCGAAACGCAATATCTACCGCATTAATTAATTTTCTAAAAGAAGAATTAAATTTTCTGAATACCGAATTTTTAATAAAAAAGAAAATGGGTAAAAATACTTTTGGAACCGAACGTTATTTCAAGTTTGTTGAAGAAACTGAAAATGCTATAATTATTCCAAGAGGTTTTGTTGGAAAAATAATTCGCTTTTGTAGAGAAAATAAAATCGAATACGATTTTAATGATGAAAGAAAAAAACTAAATGAAGTTTCTTTTTTATTTAACGCACAACTGCGAGAACACCAGCAAATAGTGATTGATACTACCGGTAAGAAAGATTTAGGAGTAATTGTAGCTCCACCTGGCTCTGGAAAAACGATTGTAGGACTAAAAATTATTGCCGAGAAAAGACAACCTGCCTTAATTATTACGCATCGCAAACAAATTGCGGAACAATGGATAGAAAGAATTGAAACCTTTCTAGGAATACCAAAAAATGATATTGGAAAAATCGGGCAAGGCAAAACTAAAATAGGAAAGCAAATAACAGTTGCCATGATTCAGAGTTTATCAAAAGAACTTGAAAAACCGGATGCGGAAAAACTTTTAAATGCCTTTGGGACTATTATTGTAGATGAGTGCCACCATATTCCTGCTGAAACATTCAGAAATACAATTACAAAATTGCAAACCTTTTATTTGTATGGATTGACTGCAACTCCATTTAGAAAATACAATGATAGTAAACTTATCTTTATTCATTTAGGTGAAGTGATCGCTGAAATAAAATCAGATGAAATAAGCACGTCTAAAGGCCAAAAATTATTATTAGAAACACTGACCTTGATGTACCATTCAATTCAAAGACAGATAAATTTGAAACTTTATCAAAAATTCTAGTTCACGATTCTACTCGAAACAAGGCAATTCTTCAAGATATAAATAATGAATTGAAGTCAGACAAGAAAATCGTTATTATAACCGAACGCAAAGAACACATTGACTCTCTTTATCAATATTTAAAGCAGTCTTACGAAGCAATTACTTTAAGTGCAGAAGATTCTGAAAGTGCCAAAAACTCAAAATGGAAATTACTAAAGGAAGGAAATTATCAAGTACTAATCACCACTGGACAATTCTTTGGTGAAGGAACTGATTTGCAAAACGCCAATTGTCTGTTTCTTGTTTATCCATTTTCTTTTGAAGGCAAATTGATTCAATACATCGGTAGAGTTCAACGATCGGAAATAGCTCCAACTATTTATGATTATCGGGACATCAGGATTGATTACTTAAACAAAATGTTTCTGAAGAGAAATGCCTTTTACAGAAAAATAGATAAACTAGCCACCTTATTTGATGAACCTGAAGAGGAAATTACTGTTTCAAAAAACACTTTCATTATTGATCAGAAAATAAAGATTGCATTTGAAAAACTTGAATTTCGATACGGAAGCATTGCTTTCAAATACAATGTGCCTGAAATGAAAACAGAACTTGAATTTGATATTGAGAATCACGAAATCAGACCAGAATTTGAGGTTTTGAAAGCTTATTTCTCCAAGACACTCAAAATAAAAAATATTGCCGCTACTATTCAAGCTGAATTTGAAGATGGTAAACTAATTTCTCAATTGGCATTATCCAACGACCTAAAAAAGATCCGTAGAGAATTGATTGAAGGAGTCAAATTTAAATTTATAACGAAGACCTTCTTGGGCAAAGCAAATGCAGTTAGCCAAGAAAATTTGCTTGATATTAACCAATTACAAAATGAAAATAATTACAAGCTATATGATTCTGGAGACGAATTATTAAATGATTTTTTACAGAATAAAAACTACAAACACCATAAGCACTTACAATATTTGGCCGACCGTCACGAAAGGACTATTCTTAAAATTCGATTTGTCCTTAATCCATTTTCATTTGTTTTTCTTTTAGCCGGAAAAGAAGGATTTCACATTATTTTAGAAACCCTGAACACAGAAGAAGCTACGTACATTTGGCATTTTGATAATGACAAGCGAACACTTCCTGACAAATTAAAACAGGTTGACTATTACCTTAACATCATTAGAAACAATGGGAGACAAACATTTATAGAAAACCTACCAGCGAATTTCAGTCGCATACTTCACGACTATTCAGATGAAAGAAAAGGATTTACAATTTGGAAAGATTTGATCGAAGAAAGACTTCCGTAAAAATCAATACAAATAATAAAATCAAACCATAAATAGAATAATACATACAACTTAAATTATAATCGTTTGTGTTCACAAAAAAATACTGTTCTCGTTTCCGTGAACATTTAAAAAAAGTGAACAGAGAAATTTCGTGCAATTTTTCAAACAATAGAATAAAATCATATTTTCGTATTATTAAATATGACTATCCGTAATGCGGACTAAAATCATTTCGAATACAATTTTCGTCGTTTGTACATTTATAAAGCATAAATATTAGCCCACAGATTGTACAGATTATACCGATTTACACGGATTTTTTTACTTGGTGAATCAAACTGTTATTTAAATCTGTGCAAAATCCGTTCAATCCGTGTTATCTGTGTGCCATATTTTATCCTTTGGAACATATTGCGGAGTGTCATATTATTAAATGAGTATTACGGAAATTCGCTATAAACACAGTTGAAACATATGAAAGAAAAAGTAAACATAGCAACTATTTTTCCAAAACACTTATTTTGGGATATGGACCATAGTAAGCTAAACCTTTCCAGAGATAAGGATATTATAATTCCAAGAGCTTTGTTCGCTACTACCACAGAAACTTTTGTTACTGATATCGAAAAGTTAGAACAATTCTACTCCAAATCAGATATTCTAAAGCATCTAAAAAACACTAAAGAACGTATTAGTAATAAAGTATGTGAGCTTGTCGCCAAAAGATATGACGTTAAAACTTTTGCACGCTTCAAATTATAATGGAAAATATTCTCTAAAAACCATGTTTTAGTGGAAAATAAAATCCATTTATTTATCTTAGAGTACCACTAATGGAAAATAATATGAAAATTCAATACTGTTCAGATCTCCACTTAGAATTTTTAGACAACCGAGAATGGATTCTATCTAATCCTATCATCCCCAAAGGAAACATTCTAATTTTGGCGGGAGACATTGTGCTTTTTAAAGAAATACACCAACATCAAAAATTCTTTGATTATGTATCCGAACATTTTGAGCATACGTTTTGGATTCCTGGTAATCACGAATATTATAATTCGGATATTTCCAAAAGAAGTGGTTCTTTTGAGGAAAAAATCAGAGACAATGTAACTTTACTGAACAATACGGTAAAAACCATGAATGGAGTAAGATTAGTATTTTCAACTTTATGGTCACACATCTCAGCTGAAAAACAATTTATCATAGAACAAAGTCTTTCTGATTTCAGAGTAATTCGAAAAAATGAAAAAAGACTAACTGTCCAAGATTATAACCAACTCCATCTGGAAAGCAGATTGTTTTTGGAAGAAACATTCCAAACTAAAACAAATAATCCAACTATTGCTGTAACCCACCACCCTCCTACTTTTATCAATTATCCTGAGAAATATGCCCATAGTAACATAAATGAAGCTTTTGGAACAGAAATGTCATCAGTTATAGAAAATAATGAAATCGATTATTGGATCTATGGTCATCATCATTGTAATGTAGAAGATTTTAACATTGGAAAAACAAAATTAATTACCAATCAATTGGGATATATAAAATACAACGAGAATGAAAAATTTAATAAGAGTTGCGTGATTTCAATATAAACAACTAAACACCAACACAGTAAACCTATAGTATCACAATAAACTAATCAAGTTTATTATCCGTTTTTCAGTTTATTAGAGGGTTATCAAAAAAATATAAATAGCATTTTTAACCATACAGTAAAGTTTAAATAAATCACTATTAGCGGCGGTCATCGCCGTTAATAGTGATCATTTCTATTTAATCCAAGACGTTGAGCTTTAAAACGGAAACATATCTCTTCGAGGTCTTATGGGCTTGAAGTTTTTTTCTAAAACTTTACATACAATCAAATTTAATTTTCTAAAATTACATATCCCAATCTATGATATCTTTCCTGTCCAAACTATTTGTCAAAGAAAATTCAAAAGAAATCAACGCTCCGATTAATTCCTTAGCCCCAGCTCTTCGAGGTCTCCCGACCCCGGATTCATCTAGTAATACTTCCCTTATTATTTTGTTTTAAACAAGAAACAAAAACATAAGTGTTTGTTATTTAAAACATAAAAGCTATTTTTGTTTAGAATAACAAACATTTTAAAAGAAATGGCAACAAAAAAGCAGACTGTTTTCCCAAAGTATGACAAGATATTGGAGCAAATGGGAGAAAACATAAAAATGGCCCGTAAAAGAAGAAAACTCACTATGATACAGGTAGCCGAGAGAGCCGACATTTCAAGATCCACATTACACCTAATCGAGTTAGGGAACACAAGTGTAGCAATGGGTGCCTATTTCAATGTACTTAGAGTATTAGGCCTTCAGGACGATTTCCTAAAACTGGCTTCAGACGATGAACTCGGAAGAAAACTCCAGGATCTCGAACTTCTTAAATAGTAGTAAGACGTCAGTTCGAATGTCCCGATGTAATCGGGATGTATCGAGAATCTTCTAATAATCTAACCATCTAAAATGGCTCAAAACAAAACCGACATATACGTTTACGCACATTGGCAAGGAATGGCTGAACCCAAAATCATTGGCATCCTGTCTGCACAACAAGCTAAAGGTAAAAAAACATTCAGCTTTGAATACAATAGAAATTGGATAAAATCGGAACAAAAGTTCCTGTTAGATCCGGACATTCAATTATATGGTGGACCACAATACCCAAACCAAAAAGAAAACTTCGGAATATTTCTGGACAGTATGCCCGACACTTGGCTATCGTGTGGACACAAATATAGATTATTTTTGCGGTTATGAATATAAGCAGAGAGTTTCAAAAGTTATCAGATAAG
>NZ_VJZP01000056.1 GCF_007097265.1 Flavobacterium gawalongense
GCCGTATGAAGCGAGAGTTTCACGTACGGTTCTGTGAGAGGCTTTTGCTGCAAGGCTTTTGCCTACTCGACCTTTGCGCCCATTCTTGCATTATAAAAGTTCTTAAAATAAGAGTGCTAATTCCTAGCGATAGTTAGTTTAAAAAAAATCATCCTTAATTCATTCCCACACCATACAAATAATCTTCCAGATTTATTTTAAACAAAGTCCCTTCCACCAAGTCTTTTACGGCATTTAATTCTTCCATGGAAACGGCCAAATCAATTTGGGAACAAGGTGTATTTAGCAAAAATTTGTGGCATTTGTTTTTCAGTTCGCAATCATCGCAACATTTGTTTAGTATACTACTTTCTTCTATGCAAGACTTAAATAGATGGAGTTCGTGCTTGGTAAGATAAAATCCCGTTTCTCTAAAAATCAATTGTACTTTATCCGTCACCACTTCATTCTCTTTTTTCCAGTAGAAAGAAGTTCCTAAATCGTTATAATATATTTGTTTTATTTCTTTCATATGAAGATTCTATTTCTGTTTTTAAGGAATATGGTATCGCCGTTCTTCATTATTGATACTGATTTTTGAATCATGGCAATTCCATTTGGAATTTTTTTGAAACAAATATAATAATTATTTAGATTTATTCTAAATAAAAAAATATAAAAAAGTCATAAAAAAATCGGTAAGTAATCCTGCCGTCTGGAGACATCTGAAAACAGAACACAGATAACACGGATCGAACAAATTGACACAGATTTAAATTTGTTCTTTTCTAATTGAAAAAGTTGTGCACAGAAGTATCATAATCATGTTGGCTTTTTCATGTTATAATTTAAAAAATCTGTGACAATCTGCCTAATCTGTCAAATCTGTGTTCTATTCTAATGTATAAATATATTTGTGTCCAGACAGTAGTAATTACTCGCCTTTTTCATGTTCGTCAATGTCCTTTTGTAAGTCCAATTTTCTAAATGAAGGAGAAAATATTCCTGTTCCAAGTACTATTAAAAGGGTCATGCTTCCACCAAAAACAACTGCAGTTACCGTTCCCATTAGTTTTGCGGTCAATCCGCTTTCAAAAGCGCCTAGTTCATTGGATGAACCTACAAATATAGAATTCACTGCCGAAACCCGGCCTCGCATGTGATCCGGTGTTTTCAATTGTAAAATAGTTTGACGTATCACTACCGAAATTCCATCAACAGCACCGCTTAAAAATAATGCCAATACAGACAACCAGAAAATAGTGGAAAGTCCAAAAACAATAATACAGATTCCAAAGGCAAAAATGGCTGACAAAAGCTTTATTCCCGCGTTTTTATTCATAGGCACATATGCTGAAATAATAAGTGTTAAAAACGAACCAACCGCTGGAGCGGCGCGCAACACACCAAAGCCTTCGGGGCCCACTTTTAAAATATCCTGAGCAAAAATGGGTAACAAGGCTACCGCTCCGCCAAAAAGAACCGCCACCATATCCAGTGATAAAGCTCCCAAAACAGTTTTGTTATGGAAAACAAATTTCACACCTTCTTTTAAACTTTCCATAATGGGTTCGCCAATTTTTGGATTCAAAATAGGCTTAGCGGCTATTTGAGACAAAGCGATTAAAGAAAAAACGGAACACAAAAAAACAGAACACATCGACCAGTGAACACCAATCAAAGTAATAGAGAAACCCGCTACAGCCGGTCCTAAAACAGCACCTATTTGCCAAACCGAACTACTCCAGGTAGCCGCGTTTGGATATACTTTTTTAGGGACAATCAAGGATAAAAGGGAAAATATGGTTGGACCAAGAAAGGAGCGTACAATTCCCCCCAGAAAAACCAGAAAATAAATGCCGTACAAAATTACTTTTGTGGAATACCCGCTTACAATTGGCGGCCATGTTAATAAAAACAACCCAAAACTGATTACCGAAAATCCTAAAATACACTTGAAAAAAAGTCCTTTTTTTTCCTTTTGATCCACAATGTGTCCTGCAAACAATGCCATGGCAATAGCAGGAATTACTTCCATCAATCCAATGATTCCTAGTGAAAGTGGGTTTTTGGTCAAACTATACACTTGCCATTCAATAACAATAAATTGCATGGACCAGGCAAAAACCATGGCAAAACGTAATAATAAAAAGGTGTTGAATTCTTTATAACGCAAGGCTGCGTAGGGATCGTATGTTTTTTTCATTTTGGTAACCAAATTATTTAATATCTCTTAATCGTAATTGTAAACTTACTTTTCCGTTCCACTCGTTTTCATCAATAGAATAAACCATTTCAAAAGGTTGTCCGTTTTTAGTTGTTTCTAATTTATTGCCTAAGCCAAAGCCTATCGCAGCAATGCCTTCGGAATTATTTTGTTTTACAAACAGTTTTAAATGTTCGTCTTCTTGTCCCATTGGTTTTCCGTAACCGGTGTCTTTTACATTTTTGGTCAGGAAAACGGGTGTCATATTTTGTGGTCCAAAAGGTTCGAATTGTTTTAGAATCCGAGTCAGTTTTGGAGTAATATCGGCAAAATTAATTTCGGCATCAACCGAAATTTCTGGAGTCAGCATATCAGGATGAATGGTTTTTTCGACTTCTTTTTCGAAAGCATCTTTGAAAAGCTGGTAATTTTCTTCCTTTAAAGTCATTCCCGCAGCATACATGTGACCACCAAATTGCTCTAAATGTTCAGCGCAGGCTTCCAATGCATTATACACATCAAATCCTTTTACGGAACGCGCGGAAGCCGCATATTTATCGCCACTTTTTGTAAAAACTAAGGTCGGACGATAATACGTTTCTATCAACCGGGAAGCTACAATACCGATGACGCCTTTGTGCCAATCCTCTTGAAAAACCACTGAGGTAAAGCGTTCTTTTTCCTTGTTGTCTTCAATTTGCGAAAGCGCTTCTTTAGTGATTTGTTTGTCTAATTCTTTTCGATCCGAATTGTATTTTTCGATTTCAGAAGCAAATTGTTGCGCTTGTTCAAAATCAAATTCGGTTAACAATTGTACCGCGTGATTGCCATGTTTGATCCGTCCGGCTGCATTAATTCTTGGTGCGATGATGAAAACGACATCGGTAATGTCTAAGGTTTGTTTTTTTATTTGGTGGATTATTGCTTTGATTCCGGGTCTTGGATCTGAGTTGATAACTTGTAAACCAAAATAAGCCAATACTCTATTTTCGCCAGTCATCGGGACAATATCAGCGGCAATTGCAGCCGCAACCAAATCCAGATAAGGAAATAAATCTTCGATGGTTTCCTTACGGTTTTGGCCTAAAGCCTGAATCAATTTGAAACCTATTCCGCAACCGCATAATTCGTCATAAGGATAATTGCAATCATCTCGTTTTGGGTCGAGAACGGCAACGGCTTCTGGTAAATTTTTACCGGGCCTGTGGTGATCACAGATGATAAAATCAATGTTTCGCTTTTTGGCGTAGGCCACATGATCGATGGATTTTATACCACAATCTAAAGCAATAATAAGCGAGAATCCATTATCATCAGCAAAGTCAATTCCTGTAAAAGAAATCCCGTATCCTTCATTATAACGATCCGGAATGTAAGTGGCAATGTTAGGATAATAGGTTCTCAAATACGAAGAAACAAGTGAAACGGCTGTGGTACCATCGACATCATAATCGCCGAAAACGAGAATGTTTTCCTGATTTTCAATCGCTTTTTCAATTCGTTCCACTGCCTTTTCCATATCTTTCATAAGATACGGATTGTGTAAATCATCTAAACTGGGACGAAAAAATCGTTTGGCATCTTCAAAATTTTCAATACCGCGTTGCACTAGTAGTGTTGCCACAAAATCTTTCACATTCAAAGCTTGAGCAAGATGTTTCACGGTATCTTCGGAAGGTTTTGATTTTAGGGTCCAACGCATATTGATTGAGGATTATAAGATTTTGAGTAGGGATTTTGCCAAGTCGAGCGCAATCGACACGCATTAATTGGTCTTGACTGCGCTCGATGTCAATGTCATTAATATAAGCAGTTTTGACCGTCACTTCGAGGCTTAATTTTTTTACAAAAAAAGCAATATAAAATGACGTATTATTCTTGCATGTTAATTTTGTTAAATTATTGATTTTCAATACATTAAACAAAAACGTCAATGGTAGTAATTTTGAACTGTAATGCGACAGCTTTAATGTTTAAAATTGTATCGAGAAGCCTTTATTATAAAAGGGTTCTCGATACTTCGCAGCAATTTTCTATCGCAAATTGCTACTCAACTCGAACTGACGAAACCTTAACTTAATGACATTGCGCTTGACTTGACATTTGATATTAACTTTATTTTTTATTTCGAAACCAAAGCCGTTCCTTCAAACTGGATTCCGTTCCATCCTGTTTTCATAAAGTTGCGAATGTTTTGGTGATCGGTTCCTTCTGGGTTTTTCAAAACGTCTTCGTAATAATACGCTCCAAAACACGCTAACGTTTCAGCTTCAGTTAAGTTTTGCAATTGGGCAAAAGCAAATAATTTGCAAGAACCGGAATTTTCTCCTGTGGCATTGATTTGAGAACCGTTCTGAAATGTGGTTGGAGTAAAAATATAGTTTTCTTCAATGGTTGCAATGGTTTCTGTAAACGCGATTGCTTCTGGAGTTTGTTTTAGTTTTTCTAAGAAAGATGCTGGACTCATATTTATATTATTCTTCTGATGAAAATTTTGATTTTTTAGGGTCTTTGGTAATTGTTTTTCCACTCACCACCACGACAATTTCTCCTCTTGGAGCTATTTTTTCAAAATGGGCTACGACTTCTTTGACCGTTCCACGAATGTTTTCTTCATGCATTTTCGACAATTCCCTGGAAACTGATATTTGACGGTCTTCGCCAAAATAGGTGATGAACTCTGCTAAAGTTTTTACTAATTTATGTGGCGAAACATACAAAATCATCGTACGGGTTTCTTCTGCCAAAGCTAAATATCGAGTTTGACGTCCTTTTTTGTCAGGCAAAAATCCTTCGAAAACAAATTTGTCATTGGGTAAACCGCTATTGACTAAGGCTGGAACAAAAGCCGTTGCACCAGGCAAACATTCCACGTCAATTCCGTTTTCGACACAAGCGCGAGTTAATAAAAATCCAGGATCAGAAATGGCAGGCGTTCCCGCATCCGAAATCAAGGCGATATTTTCTCCGGCTTTCAATCTCGAAATTAAATTCTCAATTGTTTTGTGCTCATTGTGCATGTGATGGCTGTACATATGTGTGCCAATTTCGAAATGCTTTAACAATTTCCCACTGGTTCGCGTGTCTTCGGCGAGAATCAAATCGACTTCTTTAAGAATCCGAATCGCTCGAAAAGTCATGTCTTCAAGATTGCCAATAGGCGTGGGAACGATATATAATTTTGACATAGATAAAATAATTAAAATGCTTGACCGTATGGACTACTAAAAAAATTAGCCACGAATTGCACCAATTTTAGACGAATTTTTCGTTAGAAATTAAAGAAATTAGTGTTTTTTTCGTGTAATTCGTAGCAAATATTTTAGATTAGGTTGCAGTAAGGATAGTCATTTTAATTAAAAACAAATTGCTATAAAATCTGTATTTCTTTAAATGAATATTGAGAACATTTAAAACGGAATTACAAGAATTTTTTCTCTATAATATCCATAAAACGTTCCTCGTAATCTTGTTTTCCTTTCCAGTTATTGTAATCTGGTTTTACCATTTCCTGAATAAAATCTCTGGTTTCGTAGAACGTATCAAACGTGATTAATTGATTTAAAACACGGTTGTAATCCTCGCTGCTGTTGCCAAAAAGGTGTTTTGTAAATGCAATTCGGTCATTTAAATCAATATTGATGCCTTTCGCCAATTTTTCGTTTAAGGGAACTATTTTTGGTTCCACCGGTTCTGGTTTAACTTCTTCAATAGTATCCAATTGTTTTTCTTCGAAATCAATTGCAATGGCAGTAGGAATGTTTTCAAGCGGATGTACTTTTACAAACTGGGCATCACTGTAATTTCCGCCTAATAAATCTTCGAAAGAAATTTGTACTGCTTCCGGTTTCTTTGGCGCTTCAATTTCTGCCACTTTTTCTTCTTCAACTTCCTCTTCTTCTGATAATTCGAAAGCAGGAATGAATGGAGCAGTTTCCGACGCCGTTATTTCTTCTTCAATTGCTGTTTCCTCTTCTGCTACTTTTTCTTCTTCAATTATAGTTTCTTCCTCAGCGACTGTTTCTTCTTTTTCCTCTAAAGGTGTTTCGATTACCACTGAAGAAATTATTTCTTCGGTAGCTATGGTGGTCGCTGGCTGAAATAATCCAGTTGTTTCAGGGGTATGTTCCAAAGGAGTTTTAACTGTTTTTTCTACTATAATTTCTTCAACAGCTGTGTCTGTTTCAGGTTGTGCAGCTTCCTTTTGGTCAAAAATTTCCTCAATTTTTCTTTCAATTTTAGTAATTCCAATAGTTGGTTTTACATCACTAAAATGCTCGTCTACAAACCGCAAGACAGAAAGTTTTTCATATAGTTTCTGTGTTTCCAGATATAATTGATTGATATCAGATTTATTTTTTAGTTGTAATATTCTGTGTGCAATGCTGATTAAATCGGCTTCCAATTTTTTTTTCATAACTTTGAAATTATAGTGTGTTAGGCGGGTCTTTTTCAATAAATTTCTTCCTGAGTTTTATTTAGCCTAAGGAAGAAGTAACCTTTAATAAAAATGTCATACTTTTGAAACGACGTAAAAGTATAAAATTTTTAAGTCGGTTTTATCCGTTACAAAGTAATAAAAACTATTCATTTTTTAAGTCAGAAAAATACAAAATGTTTCTCGAAAATACAGTAAATCATAAAGAACAATTTGGTTGGATCGAAGTCATTTGTGGCTCCATGTTTTCGGGTAAAACCGAGGAACTGATCCGTCGTCTGAAAAGAGCGCAGTTTGCCAAACAAAAAGTAGAAATTTTCAAACCGGAAATTGATACGCGCTATCATGACGATATGGTGGTGTCGCATGACGCCAACGAAATCCGTTCCACACCCGTTCCTGCTGCTGCAAATATTGCTATTTTGGCGCAAGGTTGTGATGTCGTGGGAATTGATGAAGCGCAGTTTTTTGATGACGAAATTGTCAAAATTTGTAATGATTTGGCGAACCAGGGAATCCGTGTCATTGTTGCCGGATTGGATATGGATTTCAAGGGAAATCCTTTTGGTCCGATGCCTGCATTAATGGCGACTGCCGAATATGTCACCAAAGTGCACGCCGTATGTACCCGTACCGGAAATCTCGCTAATTACAGTTTCCGTAAAACTGATAATGATAAACTCGTCATGCTAGGCGAAACCGAAGAATACGAACCGTTGAGTCGTGCTGCGTATTATCACGCGATGAAGAAAGATCAGGAGAAGTAAAATAAATCCTCTCCCCAACCCTCTCCAAAGGAGAGGGAGCCGAAACTGGATTGAAATATAAAGTTTTGAAAAAGACAAACCCTTTCAAATGTTTAAATTTTGAAAGGGTTTTTTTAAACTTTCTTGTGGAGTGGTTATATTTCAATCTGAATTTTAACTTTTCCACCTAAACCTTTTTCTACAATATCATATAACGTTTTAAGCGTAAGATTGCTACCGTTATTCTCGATTTTGGAAATATATTCTCTTTTTTTATCGACAAGTTCTGCAAGCTCTGTTTGCGTTAAGTGTTTTTCTAAACGCGCTTTTTTTAATTGCAATCCAATTTTAAATCCTTCAAAATCTCTTTCCAATTCATCACGTCTTTCCGTTCCTTTTTCCCCGTAAACGGTATCTTTAATTTCTTTCCAGCTTTTAGTTTCCATTTTCATTTGATTTTTCTTCATAATATTGTTTCATTAAACGCAAGGCTTTATCAATCTCATTTTTAGGCGTTTTTTGTTTTTTCTTTTGAAAGCCGTTTAGCAAAATAACAAGTCTTCCATGGTCAAAAAAACAGAAAACCCTCCAAATGTTTGAAGCCAATTGTATTCTTGCTTCATAAAGTCCATTTGTTCCTTCTATTCATTTTAAAGGTAATTTAAAAGTTACATAAAAACAATTTTTTCAATGTGATTTTGGAAGTATTATCCACAAGGAGAGTTCGTTTACAAGGATTTAAAACAAGGTTGTGTATTCATTTTGTTCAGATTTATTTTCGGTTTAACATTGAAATTCATGTATAAGACAAACATTAAATTGAGGTTATAACCCAAATTCGTTGAAAACGCCTTGCTGCAGGAAGTTTTTTTTTAAGTTTAACATGAATAAAAAGGCTGTCTAAAATAATTTTCAGACAGTCTTTTCTTATTTTTAATAACTTTTTAAGTTAAAAATATTTATTCAATATTGAATCCCTAATCCTTTAGACAACGTACTGAAAGACCTTGAATTAAATCTACAGCACTAGTTCCTAAATAGCCTACATCTGAATTCAAAATTCTACAAGTTTTACCATAATAATCACTACTTTCGGAAGTAGACCACCAGAATCCTTCATAATTAATTTGGGAGAAATCAACCGTTCCGGGATTTGAAATCCTTAATCCACCTGGGATTCCAGTGAAATCAGAGCTATTTGTTGCTCCATCATTAGTTGGCTGCCAATGAGCAGTTCCAATCTCTTTCATCTTAAATCCTGCGGAAGCCCATCCACCCAAACAATTTTCAAGTGTAACCCATTCATTATTTGAAGGAATATGCCAACCTGCCGGAGCTAATCCGCGAGAATCATTTACCGCATACCAATTATATAATTTACCATACACGGTACCATTTGCAGTCTGATTTGCATAATAACACCATGCTCCAGTGGTTAAATTATTCCATTGAGTTGCATCTTGTACTTGTGGAATAAGATCTCCATTACGATATTTACTTACATTAAGGTTTTTTTTCATCCATAATTGGCTACATATTAGTATAGTAGGATAGATATTTCCATCTATATCGGTTACAGTTGTCGCTATGCTGTTAGATGTTGTAGTGAAAGAGACCTGACTGCCATAAGCAGTTCCGATGCTATTGGTAGCATATGCTCTTATATAGTATGTCGTATTAGCTGTTAAATTAGTAATGGATGAACTAAAAACACCAACACCATTACCATTAATAGTTTTTGAATTTGTGACAATCGGATTTTGGTTTATACTCCATGCGATACCACGATTTATGATTGTTGATCCTCCGTCTGAGGTTATATTGCCACCACTTATTGCAGTTGAAGCTGTAATATTGCTAATAGAAGAAGTTGTAAGTGTGGGTAATGTTGAAATTGCGGAAGTTATATATGTAATTTCATTTCCATAGGCTGTACCAACACTATTGGTTGCATAAGCTCTAAAGTAGTAAGTAGTATTTGCTAACAAACCGGTAATAGCTGAATTGAAGTTTCCTATTCCTATCCCATCAATAGTTTTTGAATTCACAATTGTTGGATTTTGACTAGTATTCCATACAACTCCTCGAGAAGTAATATTTTCACCACCATCTGAAGAAATGTTACCGCCGGATGAAGCTGTAGTAGTTCCGGATTTTGTAACAGTCAATGTAGAAATTATAGGTAAAGTTGGTGTGTTTTCTGTAGAAGGACTATTTTCAGAACTACAACTAAAAGCAATAATTATGGTTAATAGTATTCCTCCTAATAAATAAATTTTCTTTTTCATCTTTTTAAGTTTATTTTAATGTTTTGTCTGTTTTTTTAAATTTCCAATCGCAAGGTGAGTTTTTTCAACTCCCTACACAATACCCAGTTTTAGTGATATTTAGGAATAGCCTAAATGTCAATTTATTTTGTAACTTTGAATTAAAATTACTTAACTCACCTTACGCAAAAAACATCTCAAAAAATATTGTTTTAACATTTTCATTGTTAACAACTTATATTTCATAAAAT
>NZ_VJZP01000057.1 GCF_007097265.1 Flavobacterium gawalongense
GAATTCACTCCTCTAAAAATATTTCTATCTGCCATCAGGCAAAAATAATAAATTGCGACCTAAACGCCTATACCTAAAAAATTAAATGGAAAAAGACTATAAAGCATTTATCATTGAGGATGATGAAATAGCAAAATCAATAATCAATAATATATTGAAATCAAATTTAAGAGTAAGCTCAAGTGAATTTTATACAAATGGACTACTTGCTTTAGAAAAACTAAAAACGCTTATTTCTAAAAATGAAAAACCCCCTAACTTTATTATATTAGATTTCGATATGCCAATGGTGAATGGTTTAGAATTCCTTCAAAACATCAAACATTTAGAGGGTATTAATCAAATTCCAGTATTTATGAATTCTGCGTCTATAGAACATCATCAATATCGTATTTGCTTAAATTATGAAAATGTCAAAGGGAGCTTTTCAAAACCATTTACTGCTCAATCATTACATATCATTTTGGAATATATTGAAAGCAATAAAAAATTGTAGGGCAAAACTGTACAAACAAAAAATAGTATTGTCTTCTTAATTGATAAGATGAAAGGGTATCATTAATAGCATTCCAAAATAAAAGCAAATAAAATTGAACTCAAAAATAACCCTACTACTTTCAGATCTCAACGAACAACTCAATTTCATAGATTTAGAGATAGACAATCCTATAAAAAAATGTGAAAAAGCAATTGAAATCAGTATAAAATCAAAGGAAAAATTAAAGGTTCTAATCCAAAAATCAAGTTTTAAATCTGAAGAAGAAGAAATTCAATTTTTCAAGGAAATTAAACCTCAATTTACCTCCAAGATTATTTATTACAATACGGTTTTCAATATCGAAATGAAGAAACCCAATGGAGGTGCACGAGTTCTTAAAAAGTATTACAATAATGAATTAATCAAGTTGAAAGCTTTCTTTGACAACGAATTAGAGTTTTATAAATATTACAGAACAGGAAATATTTATTTGGATTACAAATATTTTTTACGAGGCAAATTTGACATCAAACTTTCTCTAAATAGTTATTATTTTGAGACAGACAAGACTTTTTCAACTTCACACGATTACAAAGTAGCCAAGATTTTAGCAAATGATTTAATCCAATTGTATTTAGAAAACCAATTAATTATGATTGAAAATAAGGATAATAACGAAAAATCACAACGCAAACCGAACATGAAAATGGCTTGGACAGGTTCAAAAGTAGCACTTACTGAACTTTTATACGCGTTACATTCCGAAGGAGTATTCAATAATGGTGTTGCAGATCTAAAAGATATTGCCGAATATTTTGAGCATATTTTCGAAATAGATTTAGGACAATATCGCCGTACTTTCCTAGAAATCAGAGTGCGTAAAGCAGAAAGAACCAAATTCATAACAGCTCTAAACGAAGCTTTGATTAAGCGAATGGATAATTCAGATGATGCGATTTAACCAAAAATCGTTCACAACACGAACCCCGTTGTGATTTTTATTGAATCAAAACCAACAATTTTGTACCATAACAATTTAAAACCTCACGTTATGGCAATCGAAGTTATTACTCGCGAAGATTTGAACGAATTCCGTACACTTCTTCTTTCCGATTTAAACGCAATGTTTAATTCAAAACCCCAACAACAAAAACAGTGGCTTAAATCAAATGAAGTCAGAAAGCTACTAAATATTTCCCCAGGTACTTTACAAAATCTAAGAGTAAACGGAACCATTACCTACACTAAAATTGGAGGAATATTATATTATTCAAACTCTGATTTAGAAAAGCTATTAGAATCAAATAAAGTGGAAGCTTCGCCTAATTTATTCAATCCAAAATGGCTAGTGAGATGAATTACATAAAACATCTAACAGGATTTTTCGAGAAAGTAGCAATCGACAAAACGCTTAATCCAACACACGTAAGTCTGTATATGTCGTTGTTCCAGTTCTGGAATTGTAACCGGTTCAAAAACCCTATCAGCATTTCTCGTGATGAGGTAATGCGGATAAGTAAAATCAGTTCCAAAGCAACCTATCATAAATGCCTTAAAAACTTGCATTCTCTAGGTTATATCGACTACGAACCATCTTACAATCCATTCAAAGGAAGCCACGTTTATTTATTCAATTTTTCGGACGATTTAAAACCAATTCCCAAAAGCGAAAAAACAACAATACCAAAAAATGAACCTGTTTTTGAACTAGTCAATGAACAAGTAGTGAACAAGCTCTGTACTAGTAGTGGTATAAGTAATGAGACAGGTACTGAACAAGCTCTAGTATCTTATATAAACAATACAAACATACCAAACATTTCAAACGATTTAAAGATTGTAAACTTGGACGAGCAAGCAAAAAATTTTGAAAATGATGATGGCTTTTTAAAAAGCGAGGCTGCCGAAAAAAAAGAAAAAAGTTCCGCCAAAAAAGAAAAAGAGAGTGCGCCAACAATCGAAAATGTCAAAGCCTACTTTCTCAATCAGAACTTTCCAGAACTTGAAGCAATAAAATTTTTCAATTACTTCTCCAGCAACGGTTGGTTAGTTGGTGGCAAAACCCCGATGGTCGATTGGCAAGCAGCGGCACAAAACTGGATGTTAAATAGCATAAAATTCAATCACAACGCCGATACAACACCGATACATCGAGCAAAACACCTCAACACAGGAACAGACAAAGACTATTCAGAACCCCTCTAAATTCCGCTCCTTTGGAGGGGTGCCCGAAGGGCGGGGTGGAGCTTTGTATAAAAGCAATAAAAATCTGTGCTAATCCTCCTAATCTGTGGCTAAAAAAACTTTGTGAACTCTGCGCTTACCCTTTGTACCCTTTGTAGTTAAATTTTAAACTTATGGAAACAGAAATAAAACCCCATTACAACTACCAAGAAGTAATCCTTTGGCTTGAAAAGAAAGGTTTAGAATTATATGGAAATCATTTCAAAATCCTTGAAAGCGATTATCCAATAATTTACAAACTCATTGCCTATTTTTTAAAAGACGAGGCAACTTGTTTTCAATACAACATCAACCTCAACAAAGGAATTTTACTTTCTGGCCCAGTTGGTTGTGGTAAAACATCACTAATGAATTTAATGAAACATTTAGCACCAATAGAGCATAAATTTTTCGTAAAACCGTGCCGAGATATTAGTTTTGAATTTATCCAGGACGGCTATCTAATCATCCACAAATACAGTAAAGGAAAACTATATGAATCAGAACCGAAAACAATATGCTTCGACGATTTAGGAACTGAAAACAACCTGAAATACTACGGAAACGAATGCAATGTTATGGCAGAAATTCTATTAAGTCGGTATGATATTTTTACAGCTAAAAAAATACAAACTCATATAACAACCAATCTTTCGGCTTCTGAAATTGAGAATGTTTATGGGAATCGGGTTAGAAGTCGATTGAGAGAAATGATTAATTTGATTGGGTTTGATAAAGGTATAAATGATAAAAGAGTTTGATAAGTTAGTTAATAAGTCAAAACCTATTAAAACAAATCAATATGAATTATATTTTAACTTGGTAAATTAATAAAATCATTACCAATGATAGAGAAAATAGAAATTAAAAAAGTCGCATCTTATAACCCAATAGGTATTGAAATCACAAACTTAAAGAAAGTAAATTTTATTTATGGAGCTAATGGTTGTGGAAAGACTACAATATCTAATTTTTTACATAATACTTCAGATACAAAGTTTGAAAATTGCACTGTAAATTGGAAAAATACTCAAGAATTAAAAAGTTTAGTTTATAACAAAGAATTTAGAGAGCGGAACTTTGGCAAAGGAAAAATTGGAGGCGTTTTTACTCTTGGAGAAGCAACAACAGAACAAATTTCTGCCATCAATGAAAAAATTGAAGAATTAAAAATTATAAAAGCGGACGGTGTAAAAAAGAGAGAAACATTAAATACTCAAATTCAAAAAAAAGAAACACTAGAAAATAATTTTAAAGAAACTTCCTGGACAAAGATTTATAAAAAATATGAAACTGTTTTTAAAGAAGCATTTACAGGTTCATTACAGAAAGAAAGTTTTAAAAATAAATTGTTATCAGAATTTAGCAGTAATACTAAAGCACTACTGACTTTTCAAGAGTTAACAGAAAAAGCAAAAACAATTTTTGGAAAAGTACCGCAAAATATTGCACTCATAAACGCAATTACATTTGATAGAATTATTGAAATAGAAAACAATCCAATTTGGAAGAAAATAATTGTCGGTAAAGCTGATGTTGACATTGCTAAACTTATTCAAAAACTAAACTTAAACGATTGGGTAAATCAAGGTAGAAACTATATTCAAGAAAATAATACTTGTCCATTTTGTCAGCAAGAAACCATTTCAGAAGATTTTAAAAAACAATTAGAAGATTATTTTGACGAAACCTATTTAAGTGATTTGAATACAATAAAAACACTAAAAGAAGAATATAGTTCTCTGATGAATAATATTGTAAATGAACTAAATAGTCTTGAAACCAATCAAAAAGCTTTTCCAGAGACAAAATTAAATACAGATAGATTTTCAGCTTATTTAAAAACATTGATTAGTCAAAACACTACAAATGGCGAATATCTGAACAATAAAACAAAAGAACCTAGTCGAAGTATTGAACTAGTTTCCATAAAAGAACAGTTAGATTTAATTACAGAATTAATTGTAAAAGCTAATGCAGAAATTACAAAGCATAATAATATTGTTGCCAATTTTACAGTCGAAAAAAATAGTTTAACTCAATCGGTTTGGAAATATATCATTGAAGAATTCAGAACAGATATTACAAAATTTAATACTGATAATAATGGATTTCAAACCGGTAATACCGCACTTCAATCTCAACTAACTGCAAAATTGAAAGAATTTAGTGATTTAAAGATTGAAATTGAAAATTTAAGCAGAAATGTTACGAGCATTCAGCCAACAATCAATGAAATTAACCGCCTTTTAAAATCCTATGGTTTTTTAAGTTTCAAAATTGAACCATCTTTAGAAGAAGGGTTTTATCAAATTCAAAGAGAAGATGGTACTATTGCTGAATCAACATTAAGTGAAGGCGAAATTACATTTATTACTTTTCTATATTATTTACAATTAGCAAAAGGAGGAAGTTCCGAAGAAACAGTAAACGATGAAAGAGTTTTAGTTATTGATGACCCTATTTCAAGTTTAGACAGCAATGTATTATTTGTTGTTAGTACGCTGATAAAAGACATTATTAAAAGTATTAAATCAGATACCGGAAACATAAAACAAATTATTCTTTTAACACACAATGTATATTTTCATAAAGAAGTGTCTTTCATAGATGGAAGAACTAAATTCTGTGCAAAAACGAATTTTTGGATATTAAGAAAAAATGATAAGTTCACAAATATTCAATCCTTCATTATGGAAAATCCAATAAAATCCTCTTATGAATTACTGTGGCAAGAATTAAAAAATGAAAATGTAAAATCGAGTATTACAGTTCAAAATATTATGCGAAGAATAATTGAAAACTATTTTAAACTGCTTGGAAAATATGGAGATGATGATTTAATACAAAAGTTTACTACTAAAGAAGAACAAGAAATATGCTCATCACTAATTAGTTGGATAAATGATGGTTCACACAGTATCAATGATGATTTATTCGTTGAGTTACAGGATCGAACGATTGAAAACTACAAAAAAGTATTTAAAGATATTTTCGTTTTAACCAATCACGAAGGACATTTTAATATGATGATGGGAATAAGTGAACTAATAAAGTCAGAAGAGGAAGGAATTAGTACAGCTCAATACAATTAATTATGATTAAAGTTTATTTAGATTGGAATGTTATGTCAGGAATGAAAAATAATCATTTCACGGAACTAAATGATATAATTTTAAACAAGGATAAATTTTTATTATTATACTCAACCTCTCATATTGGAGATATATTCGCCAGTATTAAAGACCAAAGCGAGCAAGAACAAAAAATGGTCAAAGAAGATTTAGATTACATAACATTTTTGACAGATGATTTGTGTTTGGTAAATGATTCTAAAGAAGTAGTTTTTAGCCAATACCAACCTAGAGAATTACTTGATGACAGAATTAGGGAAGCACCCCTTTTTGAAGATTTTAGTCTTGATAATTTATTTAGTTCAATTGAAGAAGGCAATCCAATGTTTGGAATAGTTGACTCTATGAAAAATATGATTGCTTCAACACCTTTAGACCTCGCTTTTAAAGAAGCTTTTGAAAACCCTGAAAGTGCTGCAATGTTAGATAAAATGTTTCCAGGACTAAAAGAAGACCAAACAATGAATGGATTCTTTAAGAGTTTTGGTAAAATGTTTCACAATATGAATGAAACAGAAGATTATAAAGATTTGAGAAATATGGTGCAACAAATTGGAGTGAATAGTGGACATTTCAACGAAAATAAAAACCCTTTTGAAGTAATTGATAATGCTTACAAGAAAATAGGAGTAGAAAATTCCAATGTAGATAAATATTTTGAAAAAGGCAAAAATGCCCCAGAATGGTTTGATGATATAACAAATGAATATATCAAACTAGATATGCACGGCTTTAAAGCTGACAAAGTAAAAGTTACTGCCAAAGAGAAAAACACATTTAATAATACAACTGAAGATGCTTCTCATTCCGCATTTGCATCAAGATGCGAGTTTTATATTACTAATGATGATAAAAATTATCACAAAACAAAAGCGGTATTTCAAAAATTAGGAATTTTTACTATTGTTTTAAAACCAAATGAATTCATTCAATACTACAACTTTTTTTTAAATGTAAACAGTTTTGATGGGCACTATAAAAGTATAATTGATGAAATGAAAAGAATTGAAAATTTTCAAGAACAAAGGTATCAAAACGGAGAAAGTTTCGGTTGGGTAAATTTTACAAATCAATATTTTTTTAATTTTTTCAATAAGATACTAATCCCGAATCCCGAAACAAATGATGCTTTATTTGTTTTAGGAAAAGAAAGTCCTTCAAAGAGGTATATAATTAGCCATAAAGAAATTGAAGGAATGTTAAAATTATTTGTAAATAAATTAGGTATAGATATTAATGGAAAATCCTATTTTGAGGTAGGTGAAATTAATACCGAAGAAGATTGGACAGGTAGAACTTGGGAATTAAATTTTGGTCAAATTAGTATAAAAAGATTAAATGGTTGGTTTCAAATGTATTTTTTTCCACTAAAAGAGGGCGAAAAACAAGTTGAGAATTAACTTTATTACAAAAGTATAGATTATGATGAACTCGCTAGATGCTATAATAAAAAGTACAGATTTTGCTCAAAAACTCAATAATCAATTGGGAATTAGTAACTCTATGATGCAAATGATGCATTCACAAGAGCTATGGCAAAATAAATTAAGCGCGATGACTATGAGTGATGCTATTTTTAAAAGCATTGCGCACCAACAAAACTATTTTCTAAATAATATCTCTGGATTTGACAGTCTTTCAAAAAAAATGGCAATCCAATCTAAATTATTTCAAATTCCACAACCAACATTAGACGCAATTAAAGGAATAAGTCAAATGCAGGAGAGTATATTCGGAAATTTAAAGGATATCACTTCCATTTTTGAAAGCCAAAAATCTTATTTAGCACAAGTCAATAGCTTACAGTTTGCTATGAGTGGAATATCCGGACAAATTGCGGCAATTGCAGCTAAAAGTAACCAATGGAATTTATTAGATGAATTTGAAAATATCAATGAAGAAGCATTTGAAATAACAAATAATTTTACTTCTGATATAGCATTATCAGAAGAAGAAAGCATAAGGTTTGAGCAATTAATTGAAAGAATTGTATCATTCTATCAAAAAAACAAACAGTTTGGTGTTAATGCTTTATTATTCATTTCAGTAATGGTAAACCTTATGAGCATACATCAATATTATGATTTTGTAAGACCTAAAGCTGAACTTGCTACAAAAGAGGATATAATAAAATTCGAAAAAAAAATACAACAATCTATAGAGTTAAAACTCAAAGAGATAAAAGAGTACAGAACTACAAACCGTGTTTCAAAAGTAATGTTGAAACCAAAAACTAAAACGATTATTGTAGCATCACTTCCTAAAGACTTTGATGTGATTGTTTTACAAATAAACCACAAATGGGCATTCATAAGCTATATCAATCCAAAAGATAATTTAATGGAAACTGGGTGGGTTATGAAGAAGTATTTAGATGAAAATAAGTAATGGCAAAGAAAACAAGAACTCCAATTCCACAACTCAATAAAGTCAGAGCTGTTCTTCAACAAGAAATAAACTCTAAATGTCCATTTTGCAACAATGAAGATGTAGCACATTTTGATATACATCATATTGATAAAATTCGAAATAATCATAAAATTGAAAATTTACTTTTAGTTTGTAAAATTTGTCATTCCAAAATTCATAATGATGAAATTTCATTTCAAGAAGTTATTGATGCTAAATTCAAGGCTAAAAATTGCAATTCAAATATCCAATTTATTTCAATAACAATTGATAGTGAAAATTGTGGCTGGGAGCCTTATGAAAATATTGTTAATGCTTTTAAAGCAGTTAACCTTAAATCATTATTTCCCATTTTTAATTTCAGTTTAATAAATAATTCTGACAAACCGCTTTTGCTAACTAATATTGTTATTACAAATAAGCATTTGCCTGTTGGTCTTAATGGGCCATATACTCCATTACCATATATTTTGAGACCAATCATAACTTATAAAATTAAATTGCCCGGAAACAATAAAACAATCAATACATCTCTAATAGATGAAATAGTAATTCCACAAGGAGAATTTTTTAAGTTTCAAATAGAATTATATTCTGAAAGTATGGATGATTTTAGTCCACTTAATAAATACGCTTTAAATTTAAAATTTGGTTTCAATAATGATTTCTATATTGATATTCCTAAAATTCTATTGAATTCTGATAAAGATTATAATAAACTAACCTATATTGGAATAAACTAAATGCTAAATCTGCATTTAAAAAACAACAATTATAAAAAAATGAAACTAGCAGCAATTTGGGTTACTAGACCGTGGGTGAATAACTGTGCGAATAAATTTTTAGGTATAGGCACTTTGGTCGCACTTATTAAGTACTGATTTTATTGACATTTATTTATAATTTACCATCTTT
>NZ_VJZP01000058.1 GCF_007097265.1 Flavobacterium gawalongense
ATGGTATTCAACTTGTTATTTTTAGGAACAATCTCTTTATTGGCTATTCTCAATGCAAGCTTGATAGCTTCGCTACCACCTGTTGGATATAAAACAGTGGCTTCTAAAACTCCATCCTTAACAAATTGAATGCCTCCGTTTGGACCATTAATTCCATCGACTCCTATAAATTTTACTTTTTTTTCCAGCTTTTTTTCCTTAGCTACTGACCATGACTGGTATGCAATTATATCATTATATGCATAGACATAATTAATATCAGAATAACTTTCCAGCGCTTTCACAAACCCATTCTTAGGCAACTCATCATTTTGCGCTTCTAAAGTAATTACTTTAATTCCCGGATATTGATTAACGATTTGTCTAAATCCTAAACTTCTTTCTAAACCAGGCGATGTATAGTAAGCCCCTTTAATTTCAATCACATTGGCATGTCCTTTAGATAATGAAACAATGTGTTTCCCGGCAATTCGTCCTACCTCAACATTATCTGCTCCTAAATAAGCCGTATAATTTGAAGAATTTATTTTTCTATCCACTATGATTACAGGAATACCTTTTGCATTTGCTTTTTCTATTACCGGAATGATAGAGTCTGATTCAAAAGGAGAAACTATTATGACATCTGTTTTATCTTCAATCATTTTTTCAATATCACGAATCTGTTTTTTTGGTTGACGATTCGCATTATAAATTCTCAGGTTAACCTCTGGATGAAGTGACGCTTCAACCTCCATCGCATGATCCATCGATTTTCTCCAAATATCATGATCTATACTTTGTGAAAATCCAATGGAAACTTCTTTTTTATCTTCATCAGATGATTTGCAGGAATTCAGTATACATAAGAAACCTGCCAGCAGTATAAAACAAACTCTTCTTGACATACGATTTATGGTTTATTAAAATAAAATATTTAGAGTAATTAATAACTATTCTTGTAGTTGATTTTTCTGAATTCATATCCGTAAAAACAATCTTAAGAATATAATAAAAGAATATTTTTATAAAGTCCTAAAGGTTTTCAGACTTATGAATATCTTCTAATTGCATTGACAATTAGTTTTTTTGCAGAAATCATATATCATTTTTATATTAAATGTCAAATGATATTTTAAAGTATTAAACAAATATATACATTATTTTACAATTTGTTTATCCATATCAGGTTTTTAAATCCAGGTTTTTGAAAACAATTTTTTATAGAAAAACACCTATTCAGAGATTAAAAAAACTAATTATTAGAAAAGGGGCAATTACAATAATAGAAATTTGATGGTGTGCAGCCAATAAAAACACAAAAACAACTAGTTGAAGCCGGAGCGGATGTACTGTCTGGGGAGTTTTGTTTTTAAAGCCGAAGGCCCTATAGAAACTATTATTGATTTGGAGTAGCTGACATCCCTAATAAATTAGATTAGGAGGCTATCTTTTCAGACAGCCTCCTAATCTAATTTAAAACACTAACAAGCATTATTATTAACCTTATTTTTAATACCCGGGATTTTGTTTGTATAAACCTCCAGTAAAATCAATTTCTCTTTGAGGTATCGGATAATATTCATCTCTACCCGCTGTGAACTCAGCCCCTGAAAGAAAATCTCTTTTTGTTTCTTCTACACCTAAATATTCGTTCAAAACTTTTTCTGCTATTCCCCATCGTACAAGATCAAAGAATCGAGGGCCTTCCATAGCAAACTCCAATCGTCTCTCAAACATAAGTGCCTTCATAGCAGAGTCTTTTGTAGAAAAAGTGGGAGAATCAATAGGGTATTCCTCAATTTTATAATCATTTGAAGCTCCCGCTGCTAACGGCATTGCAGTACTTTTTTTAGCTCTGTCTCTAATCTTATTGATTATAATTCTTGCTGATTCTAAATCGCCTTTTTGTATTAAAGCTTCCGCTTTAAATAATAATACATCTGCATATCTAATGAAATCAACATTCTTTGAAGTACCTATAAATGGTCCGTTTTTCACATAACAAGAACAGTCCGGAGATTGTTGCTCTTTCATATTACCAAAGTACCCATAAACTCCAGGGTCTCTGGCCCAACTGGACTTGTAAACCATATCACCAGCAGTTTTCAGTGTATTTTTATATTTGAATGGTCTTCCTGGAATACCTACCGTATGATCAATTCTAGGGTCAATTGTAACTCCAGCAGCTAAAGGTGCATCCCCATTGCTGATAGTATTAAAAATATCCTCATCCGTATCAGGATCATTATCATTATCATTATTAAAAGTATCCAACAACGGCAAACCACTTGTTGCATCTGTTTTAAAAGCATTTACCATATTCTGGCTGGCCATGTGAAAACCACAACATCCGTAAAGTGGTGTACCATGAGGAGAATTCAATCCGGTAACAAAACTTACTCTACCGGTATTGGTACCGTCATTGATAGAAAATTGTACTGCCCAAATAGATTCTGGTCCGTTATCATGACCGTCTAAAAAGTTATAACCAAAGTCCGGTTCTAAACTTCCGGTTACTTTATCCGCATAATCAATAACTTCCTGTAATCTGGCTTGGTTAATATTTACAACTTGATGTGTATCATTTTGTTCATAAGCCTGATACAATCTTAATTTTGCTAAATAAGCAGCCGCAGCATTTTTATCAGCTCTACCAACTTGCTCTTGTGATTGTTCTAAATTATCGTATGCAAAAAGAAAATCAGCTGCAATTTTATTCCATAAATCCTCATTTGACAAATCATTAGATGTTTTTAAAATTTGTTCTTGAGAAAGATCTTCGGTGATATAAGGAACTTTCTTGAACAACAATTTCAACATAAAATGAGAATGTGCTCTTAAAAAACGTAACTCCGCTTGTCTCACTTTTTTTAGTGGATAATCTGCATCTGGTAAATTATTGATAACCGATAAAGCAAAGTTGGCTCTTGAAATCGCTTTATAATGATTAGTCCAAGTTCTAGGTAACATCAAATCTCCATAATCTGCAATAGTCAGATTATATTGTTCGTAACGATCCACAACATCAACGTCTCCTCGACCCCCTCCGCCTTTGTAGGCATCATCTGACCGTACACTTCCATAAACCCATTGGTGCGTTATTGGCCCCACCATTTCGTCATTACCAATGGCTGCATAAGCCGCGTTAACTAGGGCATCCGCATTTTCAGCTGTTGCTACATTCTCAGGAGACAATACTCCGGTAGGTTCGTAATCTAAAAAATTTGAGCTACAGGATGCCAAAAATAGAATTGACAAGAAGCTGACAACTATTTTATTATATTTTTTCATGAGAATTATTATTTAAAAATTTAAATTTACTCCTAATGACAAAGTAGTAGGCACTGGTATTCTGTTAACATCTGTTCGCTCTGGATCGGAACCTATATAGCCCTTTGGAGTAAACCAAAACAGATTTTCTCCTTGTGCATAGATTCTACATTTAGTTATGAATCCCAATTTATCAACTAAACTATCAGAAAGAGAATATCCAATTTGCATACTTCTAATTTTAAAATAAGAATTATTTCTAAAAAGATAATCTGATGTTTGCGTATCATTATTTACCAAAGAAAGAGAAGGTATAGTTGAACTTGTATTAGTTATTGACCAAGCATTTAATGTTCCTGGGCCTGCATTTTCCCTGCCTTGGACAAAATTATTCCAAAAAATATAAGGATCAACTCCAATTCTTCCTGCTACTCCGGAACCAAAAACGGAGAAGTCAAAATTCTTATACGCTAAACTAATATTAATGCCATATTCTAATTTTGGAAGTGTTGTACCAATGAAAGTCCTGTCATCCGAATTTATAACACCATCACCATTGATATCAACATATTTAATACCCCCAAGTCTAGGAGCTATTTGGGTCGCATGGGAATCAATGTCTGCCTGACTTTGAAATAAACCATCGGTTTTAAAACCAAAAATTTCAAATTGTGAATGATCAATTATGGAGTTTGCAGCTGTCCCTGGATATGCTGCCCTAACTTCTTCCGGTAGATCCGTTATTTTATTTTTTGTTGCACCAAAATTTGTGGAAACATTAAAATCTAATCCATTTTTTAACGTATTTGAATATCCCAATGTAAATTCCCAACCTCTATTTTGAGTAGAAGCCCCATTCAAGAAACGCTGTTGCCCTTCCCCAATAACTGCTGCAATAGGTGGTTTAATCAAAATTCCAATTGTATTTCTTGAAAAGTAATCAAATGAACCGGATAATTTATCTCCGAAAAAACCAAAATCAAGACCTACATTAACCTCTTTGGTAGTTTCCCATTTTAGTCCTGAATTAGCTGCTTGTATCGATACAATCCCAGAAGGTAAATTCCCAGTATTAGCACCATTTAAATCATAGGCAGTCCCTACATTATAAAAGACATTAAAGAAATCCGGAACAAATACCGCTTGATTAGGTCCGTATCGAGCTTCATATAGTCCAAAACGAGCATTGTCACCAATGGATTGATTCCCCACTTCTCCATAACCTACACGTAGTTTAAGACTTGAAACCTTTGTTATATTTTTGAAAAAATCTTCATTATTAATCTTCCAACCTACAGTAGCAGCTGGAAAAATCCCATATCTGTTGTCTTCTCCAAATCTTGATGAACCATCTCTTCGGATAGTAAACGTAGCCAAATACCTGTCTAAAAATGCATAGTTAATTTTTCCAAACTGAGAAAGCAACCTGCTTCCTGTAGATAAACCATTATTTGTTCTGGCTCCTGTAGCTGCAGAAAGTGTAAAATACGATTCTGTTTCTACCGCAAATCCCTCAGCTCGAGCATACAAAGTCTCCAAATCTATTTTAATTGCTTCTGTTCCTATTATTACTCCAATTTTATGATTTGAAATTTTCAAGTTATAACTTAACGTGTTTGAAATTGTTAAACTTGAATATTTGTTGGTATCAAAAGTCAAACTGTTTGTACTTCTATTAACAAAACCATTGCTCACCTTTGGTTCAATGTCTTTTCTATTGAAATCATTAAAATCCATTCCAATACTATTTCTGAAAGTAAGATTTTTCAAAATATCAATTTCTGTAAAAACATTTCCAAACAAAGAAATTCTTTTGTTGTTATCCCATCTGTTTAGATATTGCATCAATAAAGGGTTATTCCTATCGGAATAACCAGACCCTAACGGTCCCGCATAATCACCCGAAGCAGTATATACAGGAATAGTTGGCGCTAATGAAATAGCTAAACTTGGTGTTGGTACATTTCCTACATCATTAGCGGCGTTTCTTTCGTTTGACTGGGTAAATTGAGAATTTACACCAAATCTAACTTTATCATTGAACAACTTAAAATTGGCATTAAGTCTGGCAGAATACCTTTCATAATCCGTATACTTCAACATTCCTGAATTATCTAAGTACCCTAAATTCAGCATTGCATTTGCATCGTCTGATCCACCGGATACCGCTAAATCATTGTTAATAACAAACCCTGTTTTATACATTGTATCCTGCCAATTTGTATCTCCGACAGGCACATTCGTATCACCACCAACATAAGGCTTAACGGTTACGCTGTTTAATACTGGATTATTACGATCATGATTCCAATCAAAATCATATATTTCACCATATCCTCCGGCTGGATCCGCATGATCATTAACTGATGCCTGCCACAAAACCTTACCTCTGTCCAGTGCATTAAGCATTTTATACCGTTGCTTTTTCTCAGAAAGTGATGAAATGCTAGTACTGTAAGAAACGCTCATTGCTCCACCTTTAGCAGCATTTTTTGTTGTTACAATGACAACACCGTTTGCTGCCCTAGAACCATAAATAGAAGACGCAGAGGCATCTTTCAATACTTGAACAGATTCTATAGCACTTGGATTTAAACTGGCAAATACTTCCGGTCTTACTGTAGGGACACCATCAATCACATACAAAGGGTCTGTATTTCCCAGCGTACTTACCCCTCTGATTAAAATCCTGCTATTCGATCCACTGGGATCTCCGGATTTTTCAACGAATAGCCCTGCCACTCTTCCTTGTAAAGCTTGCATAATGTTTCCAGAACTTAGACTTTGCCCTAACAATGGCTTTAAATCTACTACAGTAATAGCCCCTGTTACATCTACTTTTCGTTCTTTTGTATAACCCGTTAAAACAAGTTCACTTAATTGTATTGATTGTATTGATTCTGGTTTCAAAACTACATCTATTGATTCTTGTCCATTCACTTGAATTGTTTGAATTGCAAAACCTGCAAAGCTAAATATCAAGACAGCGTTTTCATCTACATTGTTAAGTATATAATGACCGTCAAAATCCGTCGTGGCTCCAATATTTATTCCAGAAATCATCACTGATGCTCCAGGAAGTGCCATTCCGTCTTCGGAAGAGGTTACGACTCCTTTTATTCTTATATTTTGGGCCGTAAGTGAAAAGAAGGAACCCATTAAAATTAAATAAAGGATAATTTTTCGTTTCATAATTTAGATTGTTTAGTTAAAACTTAATTGGCTAATTATTAAATTTTCAATAATAAAATTGAAATTCCCTTTAGTGACTAAAAATGTTTACATTGGTTTTTCTACTTTATGTGCGGTATGATTTATTGTTGAGGTTATCTTTTTATTGGATAAATAACCATCTGTAACTACCTGCGTCTCTTTTGTTATGCTAGTTTCTATTTTTTCGTTTATCGTCTCGGATAGAGACTTCACTGTTTACTCGATAAAAACCATCCGAAAACCGTAGTAGTAATACCGGAAGCTAGGCATCATGAGACTGCGGCTCGCCACACGGCAGTATGTAGAAGCAAGGAACCAACTACCACCGCGTAGCACACGGAAACCCCCTGATTTTGCGCCTTTTGGATTTGTTTGTGCTCCGGCGGAATAATCACCGTACCAATCCTCACACCACTCCCACACATTACCGCTCATATCATACAAAACCAGTTCGTTAGCACGTTTCTGAGCTACTGAATTAGTTTTATCACCGCTATTTTCTTTGTACCAGCCAGTCAAATCTATACTTTGTCCACCACTAAATTTAAAGCCTTTGCTTTTCTTTCCGCCACGAGCGGCATATTCCCATTCTGCCTCTGTAGGCAAGCGACATATTTTGCCAGTTTTATCGCTCATCCAGTCGCAATAGGCAACGGCATCATCCCAGCTTACGTTTACTATTGGGTGGCTGTCTATCCAACCCCAAGATGGAGGATCTGGCATTTTTCGACCAGTAGCATCGCAGTAGGTTTTCCATTGTAGGACTGTGGTTTCTGTCTTAGCAATGCTGAATGTTTTTAGGGTCACGGGATGAACGGGCTGTTCATCAGCTTCTCCAATACCTTGTTCATCGCCCATATCAAAAGTGCCGCCTTCGACTATTATCATTTCGGGGTAACTTTGTGCTTTTGTAGTAAAAGCAAAAAAGGAAAGGGCTACAAATACGAATAATCTGTTCATTGTAGTTTGTTTTTAAATTAATGATTCGTTTTTTTATAGATAAAATAATTTCAATCTTATTTTTTCCAAACATAATCTACCAATTCAAGCGTGTTCTATTTTCCTTTTTGCACTGATAAAGGAATCACGGGCAACCATAGCTTTTTGTTCCGTTTCATAAATGGGTTCATTAGCATCCATATAATCGTTTGCACAGCCAATGTAATTGTTATTAAAAAATCATGGAAGACGATGAACCTTTCCTCATACAACCAATATATTCCCATATTTAGTTTTTTCCCACTTTGCAAATACCTTACCAATATAGATTCTTAAAAATCTTGATAAAGTAAAATAATACTATTATAGTTGCTGCCCATAGCGCTGCTTGGTCGAAAAAAAACAAGCAATATTGCAATAAGTTTCTCATGATTGTTTTTTACGCTTTGGCAATTAAGATTTCTTAATGGTTACACTAATCGGCTTTAAGTATATTCAATAAAGGACAGCAAACGTAGTTTTCCCCACAACCATTTTTAATTCAAGGGTGCATTGACATTGAGTGGATATTTGTGTTTCGTTAATTACAATAATAACATAAACAACTAATTATTAACAATATTAAAGAATTAAAGAAAAAACTACAACATTAATACAGTCAAAATTTATTTCAAAAACAATTTTTTCACAAAAACACTTTTCTTAAGCCAACTTTTTTAAGAAAAAAAACAGCCAAAAAACAGACCTCATGTAAAGTCTACTCAAATTTACGCTTTTCTTATAATTATTTATTAGTATTGAGCTACTATTTGAATTGAAATGTAATTCTTTTCTTCAATTCTAATTTATAAACGAGTAGAATTGTTATAAAATTTACGGAGGTATCTGAATTGTTTTTCATATCCTTAATATTAATTTTTAGAGATCAGTGGATATATAGATATAATTATACTACGTTAACATTGTTAAAAAGAAAGTAGATCAATAGCAAAAAATATCTATATTTTACTTTTATATTCTTTCGGGGAGACTCCAAATTTATTTTTGAAAGAAGTGGAAAAATAATTTGGTGATGAGAAACCAACTGCATAAGCAATTTCTGAAATGTTCTGGCTCGACTTTTTTAACAGCTCTTTTGATTTATCTAATCGTATATTATTAATATGATCACTGACACTGATCCCTAATATAGCTTTAACTTTTCGATACAATTGCACTCGAGAAATAGTTAAACTTCGCGCAAGATCTTCAACAGTATAAGCTGAATTATCCAAGTTTTTTTCAATAAGATCATTCAACTTTCTAAGAAAATCCTGTTCAGAAACACCAAAATCACCATCCTCAATATTTAAAATATTATTGGTATAATAAAATCGAAGTTTTTCTCTGTTAAAGAGCAATCCTTTAATAGATTGCGCCAAAACCTTTAAATTGAAAGGTTTTGTCAAAAAGATATCGGCTCCGCTTTCTAAAGCCTTTAAATAGGATTCCTGATCATCTGA
>NZ_VJZP01000059.1 GCF_007097265.1 Flavobacterium gawalongense
AAAATCCTGTTACAAGCGTTTTTTTATTGTCTAAAAAAGAACGCTAATCAAAATAAACGAGGTTTTTCAGTACCCTCTCGTGAGATTGGCGGTTTTTTTATGTCTTTTTTTAGAAGCCATTTAGGTTCGCCGAATCTTTGATGTCTTGCTAGGTTAATACAGCCCTTGATTCATAGAGGCAATCTCATCCTACGTAACATTCGTTTTACGATTTGATTTTATTTTTATAATATTTAATATCTATTAAGAATACAGTAACCGATTAATTTTGTAAAAATATTTCTTTTGAAAATGGATACACTTTTAACCTTACTATATAAAAACAATCTGTTTTATAAAATTAATTTGCTGTTGACAATAACTATTGCTGTTTTTTTGTGCGTTCTTTCAAGAACTGAAGGCTTTATTTTTTTGAATAGTTTTCACACAAAAAACCTAAAAATCTTCTTTCAGAATATCACTTTTTTGGGAGATGGCATGTTCACTTTTTTAGTTAGTTCAGTAATCCTTGTTTTTTTTAAAAAGCATAAAAAACTAGCTTTGCTTTTAGTACTGGCTTATTTAGTCTCAGGTTTATTTTCCCAAATTTTCAAAACAATTATTACTGCACCTAGGCCAAGTGTGTATTTTGCAGTCCATAAATATAAATTTTATTTAGATACTTTTGTGAATAGTAGAGTTGGATTTCGTAGTTTTCCTTCTGGCCATTCCGCTTCCGCCTTTGCAATGGCTACAATTTTTTCTACTTATTTTACAAGTAAACGCGTGAGTGTTTTTTCATTGGTCTTTGGGCTTTTAATAGGGTATTCCAGAATATATTTAGCCCATCATTTTTTAATAGATGTATTGGGCGGAGCTTTAATAGGGATTTTGTTTGCGTCCTTATCTATAGTTTGGTACGATACAATTAGTTTAAAAATTATCAAAATAGTTACTAAACAAAGCCGTTTAATCCTAAAACCCTGGGGCACTACTTTTCCCAACTCTTCAATAACCAACGGATAAATGGATTTCATTATATTTATAAAATTTGGATTGGTTGGTTTCACAGGTCTTGTAATCGATTTCTGTATTACTTGGTTTTGCAAAGAAAAATTACGACTAAATAAATATGTTGCTAACTCGTTGGGATTTTCGTTTGCCGTTGTAAACAATTATATTCTCAACAGATATTTTACTTTTCACAATAACGACAGCCATGTTGCATCTCAGTTTCTTAGTTTTTTAATTATTTCAGTTATAGGTCTTACATTAAACACAATTTTGCTTTATTTACTTCAAAAAAACACTAAAATCAATTTTTATGCATGCAAAGTAATCGTTACTATCATTGTGGTTGTATGGAATTTCACCGCCAACACACTGTATACCTTTAAATTATAATGATAGAAAAGCACCAGCTATTTTTACTGATACTTGTCGCCACTTTAGTTAGGGGGATTATTGCAATTACAACAGGACTAGGCAACGATGAAGTTTATTATCTTACTTATGCCCAACATTTACAATGGAATTATTTCGACCATCCACCTATGGTTGCCTTACTTATCAGATTGACAACACTCAATTTGTTTTTTACAAACGAACTTTTCATTCGTTTAGGTTCTATTATATTAGCAGGAGTTAACACCTATTTGATTTATACTATTTGCAAAAATATAAAGAATGAAAAAGCAGGTTTTATTGCTGCTTTATTGTTTACTGGGTCTTTTTATTCGAGTATAATTGCAGGTGTTTTTATTATGCCTGATTCCCCTCAATTGTTTTTTTGGATGATCTGCATTTCTTTACTTATCAAAATTGTATCAGCCACCAAAACTGATACCAATCTAAATTATAATCTTTTACTTTTTGGATTAGTTGCCGGTTTATGTATTATGAGTAAGATACATGGTGTGTTTTTATGGTTCGGTTTTGGATTATATATTTTATGTTACAAAAGGGCACTATTGGCTAATGGATACCTTTATCTTGCGGTATTAATCACTATACTAATTATTTCACCCCTATTAATCTGGAATATTAATAATCATTTCATTACCTATACTTTTCATAGTAATAGAGTTTCCATTAATAGAGGTATTAATCCCAGTAGTTTTTTTAGAGAATTTTTTGGAGGTGTTTTTTACAACAACCCAATTAATTATTTTTTGATTATTATAACAACAATCGCTCTTTGGAAAAACAAAATCAATATCCCAACTCCAATCAAAAGAATACTTCTTTTATTAAGTATCCCATTAATTTTTTTGTTGCTTTTCGTCTCATTATTCAGAGATACGTTACCCCATTGGTCCGGACCCGCCTTTACAGCATTGATTATACTCACCGCTTGTTACATTGCCGATGAAGTACAAACTTTAAAAAATAAAAAACTGAGATTACATAAATTAGCTATTTCTTCTTGTATTTTCATACTGATAATAACAATTTCTGGAATCCTGTTAATCAATTACTTTCCTGGTACGATTGGGAGTAAAAAAGAAAAATCGTTTGGCAAAGGGGATGTTACATTAGACCTGTACGATTGGAATTTCTTTAAGAATGAATTTGAAAAAACATATAAAAAAGACATTCAATCAGGGAAAACGACAACCACTTTAATTATTAACAACAAATGGTTTCCAGGTGCACATATAGATAATTACATTGTACAGCCCTTGCATTTAGATTTTATTGCTGTCGGGAAATTAGAGGATATCCATACCTATGAATGGCTAAATAAATACAGAAAGAAACTAAAATATGGCGATGATGCCTATTTTATTACAGTTTCTACTAATTTTAGCGATCCACATGAGCAGTACAAGATGATGTTTAAAAAAATTAACACGCCAGTAATCATCAGACAATTCAGAAATAAAAAGCATGTCAGGAATATGCTTGTTTATTTGCTTGAAGGATATAAAGCAAAATAACTGTTGTCCTATATAATTATTTTCTTCTTTCTATAAAAAATCGTTTCATCAAGTCCGAAGCTTCCTCAGCCAAAACTCCCCGAACAACAGTCGTTTTAGGATGCAATTGCGTTCCCATTTTTGTAAAACCTCGATTTTCATCGGTTGCACCAAAAACAATTTTCGAAATCTGGCTCCAGTACAAAGCTCCGGCACACATTTGGCAAGGCTCTAAGGTCACATAAAGTGTACAACCAATTAAATATTTTCCTCCAAGATAATTAGCAGCGGCAGTTATTGATTGCATTTCGGCATGAGCGGTAACATCGTTTAGTAATTCGGTTAAATTATGACTTCTGGCTATCACTTTATTGTCAATGACAATAAGAGCGCCAACAGGTATTTCGCCTTTTTCAAAAGCCATTTCGGCTTCCTGCAAGGCTTTTTTCATAAAATATTCGTCAGTGAAAGGATTTATCATAGTTACAAAAATAAGAATTCAATTCGTACATTTGCTTTATGTCAGATAATTTACTTTCAAACATAAATAACCCAACTGATTTACGTCTGCTCGACGAAGCCCAACTTCCACAAGTTGCTCAAGAGTTACGTGATTTCATTATCGATATCGTCTCTGTAAAAGAAGGACATCTCGGCGCAAGTCTTGGAGTTGTAGAACTCACGATTGCTTTACATTATGTGTTTAATACTCCTGAAGATTTATTGATTTGGGACGTAGGTCATCAAGCCTACGGACATAAAATATTGACGGGAAGAAGAGAAAATTTTCATACCAATCGGCAATTGGGTGGCATTTCCGGTTTTCCAAAAAGAAGTGAGAGTATTTACGATGCTTTTGGCGTAGGCCATTCCTCTACTTCTATTTCCGCAGCTTTAGGAATGGCAATTGCTTCTAATTTAAAAGGCGATCATAACAAACAACACATAGCAGTGATTGGAGATGCCTCTATCGCCTCAGGAATGGCTTTTGAAGGACTAAATCACGCTGGAGTTACTGACGCTAATTTATTGGTAATTCTCAATGATAACGCTATTGGCATTGACCCAAGCGTTGGTGCATTGAAAAAATACCTGACTGCTGTAAAAGAAGGAAAAAATCCAAGACAAAATAACATGATTAAATCCTTGAATTTTAATTATTCAGGACCAATAGACGGGCATGATATTTTTGCTGTTATAAAGGAATTAAAGCGTTTACAAAAAATTAAAGGTCCTAAGTTCCTTCACATTATTACTACCAAAGGAAAAGGATTGCAACAAGCCGAGGACAACCAGGTAAAATACCATGCTCCAGGGAAATTTGACGCAAACACAGGTGAAATCCATATAAAATCCGAAGAAAATTTACCTCCAAAATACCAAGATGTATTTGGCTTGACCCTACTAGATTTAGCTAAAAAGAACGAAAAAATTATTGGAATCACGCCTGCAATGCCGTCAGGAAGCTCCTTGAAATTTATGATGGATGCATTTCCAAAACGGGCGATTGATGTGGGAATTGCCGAACAGCATGCAGTTACATTAGCAGCAGGAATGGCAACACAAGGCATGATTGTTTTTTGCAATATTTACTCTACTTTTTTACAAAGAGGTTATGATCAGGTGATTCATGATGTGGCTTTACAAAATCTACCGGTTATTTTTTGCTTAGACAGAGCCGGATTAGTAGGAGAAGATGGCGCAACACATCACGGTGTTTTCGATTTGGCTTATTTACGTTGCATTCCCAATATGACTGTTTATGCTCCGATGAACGAAATAGCCTTACAAAATATTCTATATACAGCACAATTGGGATTAAATCACCCTATTGCCATTCGCTATCCACGTGGTCGTGGTGTTATTGCAGATTGGCAAACTCAACATCTTGGGAAGTATGAAAAAATAGAAATTGGAAAAAGTATTTGTATTAAAGAAGGTTCGAAAGTAGCCGTTTTATCCAACGGAACAATTGGTAATAATGTTACTTTGGCTATAGCCAAAATGCCCCATCCAATAACAATTGCACATTACGATTTTCCTTTTGTTAAACCATTAGGTAAAAAGGTATTACATTCCATCTTTACTGAATTTGCAACTATAATCACAATAGAAGATGGCGTTATCAAAGGCGGTTTTGGAAGTGCCATTCTCGAGTTTGCATCGGAGAATAATTATACCTCAAAAATAACCGTTCTTGGTATTCCTGATGAATTTATCGAACAGGGAACTGTTACCGAATTACAACAATATTGCAAAATTGACGTTAAAAGTCTTGAAATACTTTTTTCAAGTTATTAAAACAATTATTTTGCACCCTTAAATTTAATACGCTTTTATGAAATTACTGTCCCACGCCTTACTCTTCTTTTCACTAACAATTTCTATAAATAGTTTTTCTCAAGAGACATCAACAACACCCATAATAGCTGGGCTTACACCTACAACAGCACTTGTAAAAGTAACTACATTCACACCTTTAACAGTTGCATTAAAAATACACCCGCCAATCCCTATAATTACAGTATCTCCCTGGACAAAAAAAAACAGTTTAGGTTTCTACCTCTCTGAAATTGCTTTTGTTAATTGGAGTGCCGGGGGAACAAGTTCCATATCCGGATTGATTAAAGGTGATTTTTCAAGAGTTTATGCCAAAAAAAATCGCAAATGGGTAAACGAACTTATTATTCGATATGGTTTAAATAAACAAGACGGAATTGAAGTACGGAAATCCGATGATGCATTACAATTTAACTCCACATTTGGTTATAGAAAAGACACCATAACCAATTGGTATCACAGCGCAAAATTCAATTTTAATACACAGTTCACAAATGGATATTCCTACCCAAACAAGGAAATTGCCATTTCAAAACCTTTAGCCCCAGCATACGCATTTATGGGTGTAGGTGCTGAAAATGCAAATAAAGATAAAAAAAGAATATTCTATATCTCACCGTTTACTTTTAAAACAACCTTAGTTTTGGATCAAAGATTAGCCGACCAAGGTGCTTTTGGTGTAGCAAAAGCCATTTATGATAGTAACGGGATTTTAATTTCTGAAGGTAAAAGATCAAAAACAGAACTTGGTTTTTTAATGACCAGTCTTTACAAAAAAGAAATTTTCAAAAACGTCAATATAGAAAACCGCATAAGTATTTACTCTGATTACATTAATAATTTTGGCAATGTTGATGTCGATTATGATTTATTATTGGACTTAGTCGTAAACCAATATGTAAAAGCAAATATTGGCACACGAATAGTTTATGATGATGATATAAAATCCAAAAAGGAAATTGACGGTAAACAAGTTACCGAAGGTGCAAAAATACAACTGAAACAACTGTTAGGCGTAGGAATAGTGTATGCTTTTTAAACCGTTACGATTTTTTTCTGCCATTAATGGTTTCGAACAATTCTAACGCATTTCCATCAGTCAAAAGAGACACATAATGACAAATATGGAGTAATCTCCCATAAAGATTTTCTTTTTCCAAATGATGCTTCTCCGGCAACATTTTTAAAATTAGCGCATCATAATTGGAAGCATTTCCATTGAATTTATTGTTAAAAGCTGTTATAAATTTATCCAACAAAGTTTGAATAATCTGATAACCCACAATTTCTTTCTCTATTACTTCCCGACTTTGATAGATATTTTTAACGCTGATTTTGATAATATCATCCATTTGTGCTTTATACTTACTCTTGTCCATTATAGCGTAAGGAAATTTTCCAGCCAAAATTAATGCTTCATTTTCGATAAAAACTTTAACCGCATTATTTATTAAACTCCCAATTGCCAAAGCTCGCAAATAGCTAATCCTGTCTTCTTTGGTTTCTAAAGTCTTATATTTGGAAGTATCAATGCTGTCTTTTACCAATTTTATCAAATATTCCAAGGCAAAATCCTCAGAAACCAAACCTAAATTGATACCGTCTTCAAAATCAATAATAGTATAACAAATATCATCTGCCGCTTCAACTAAATAGGCTAAAGGATGTCTTTCAAAACCTATATTATCTCCTGATTTATTCGGAATTAAACCCATATCATTAGCCACATCTTGAAAAAAGGCTTTGTCGGTTTGAAAGAAACCGTATTTTTTATCGGCAATGTCTTTGGTTGGTTTTTTCGGCAGACTTTCTTTTGGATATTTCATAAAAGCACCAAGAGTCGCATACGAAATTCGGAGTCCGCCTTCGATTCCGGGACGACTTGCAGTCAGTACTGAAAATCCATTGGCATTTCCTTCAAAATCAATTAGATCTTGCCATTCTTTTGCAGTAAGCCGGTCTTTGTATTGCTGTCCTTTCCCAATGGAAAAATATTCTCCAATCGCTTTTTCACCAGAATGCCCAAAAGGTGGATTACCAATATCATGAGCTAAAGATGCTGCAGCAACAATAGCCCCAAAATCATTCATATGATACCCATGAACCTCTTTCAAATGCGGGTATTTTTCTATGATTTTTTTACCAACTAATCGTCCTAATGAACGTCCCACAACTGAAACTTCCAAACTATGTGTTAATCTGGTATGTACAAAATCAGTTTTCGACAACGGAATCACCTGTGTTTTATCCTGTAAACTTCTAAAAGCGGACGAGAAGATAATACGATCATAATCAACTTCAAAACCCAAACGGGTATCGTCTTGTTCTACACGCAATCTTTTGCCTTTGTCGCCTTGTCGTCTTAGTGATAAAAGTTGTTCCCAGTTCATTATGATTTATGATTTCAGATTAACGAATTTTGATTTCAGATTTAAAAGAACCAAAAATACATTTTATTTTAAGATTTTCTTAAGCAACAGGGCATTCGCTTCAGGGCAAACGCATCATAAATTAATTAATTTCTCCAAATATTGATTATCCCACCCAGCTTTAAGGCGCTTACCCT
>NZ_VJZP01000005.1 GCF_007097265.1 Flavobacterium gawalongense
ATCAAATTTCAAGATCAAAAAAATTAAAAACAGCTGTGTTTTTAAGAGAAATACTATTGAATTCTTTTTCGTTTTTTCAAAATTTGTCTATGACGTACAATTCCTGCTGGAGTCAAAGCGGATGTTAGCGTTTTCTTTATTCATTTAGCATGTTTAAAATTTGAAAATCAAATTACAAAACAATTGTCTTCCATGTTGTAAAAATTGTTTTGGACCACCTAATCTAATGTCGGGTTGATAAAATGTGGAATCAAATAGATTCGTAACTAGTAATTGTGTAGTAATTTCGGCATCATATACTTTTATTTTTACATAAGAAAATGTCAAATCAATCTTGGTATAAGATGGAATGGTAATTATTTGCATAATGTCTTTATTTCCATGTTTTGCTTGAATTTCAGAATAATAATTGATTCTTGAATTTATTGTAAAGGTATCAGTTGCATTATAAGTTAAACCTCCGGTTATTCGATGTTTATAAACGCCAAGATTTACAGTACTCGCTCCAGCGTAATCGTCAGCATCTTTTTGAACATAAGAATAACCAATTTCAGTTCTAATTTTTCCTATTTTATAAAACAATTGACTTTCAATGCCAAAGACATTGATTACTTTATCTGAATTTCTGAAACTTGTCGTTGCAGCCGGTTCAATAAAATTTGTTGCTGTATTTTTGTAGGCAACAATATTCATTACTAAATTACTTGTAAACGATTGATTAATTCCAATCTCAAAAGTGTTCATACGTACTGGATCAATTGTAGCAGTCTTATTGTTTATCGATAAATTACCAAGTTCAAAAATAGTAGGTTCACGAAAAGCCTGTCCAAAAAGGAATTTTATTGAAGTTTTCTGAAATGGGGTATAAACCAAACCACTGCGAAAGGTAAAAATGGATTTATAAATATTGTGATAATCAAATCGTCCGCCCAGTGTGAGATAAAATTTATCAAAAAGTGTTTTTTGCAATTGTAAAAACAGTGAATTTTTATACTGACGGAAAAAGGGTTTACGCATGCTATTATCAATAGAACGGGTTTCGTTAAAATCAGGATTTAATCTATCTGTAGAAAGCGCTATGCCTAATAAATCAAACATATCAAAAGTATACCCCCCGATAATAGATAAAGTTTGACTTGGAACATAATTTAATTGTATATTTCCTTTGTATCTTTTTGAACCTGAACTCGATTGCTGTGAATAGATATCCATAAAATTTTCTTGTATTTCTTGATCCGTAAGCGGTAAGTCCGGATTATGTCCGTTTTTTACAAGAGTATCATAAATAGCTTTGTTAAAAGAAGTGTTTAATCCCCAGAATCTTTCTTTATAAAATTGAAGCTCTGTATTAATTTTAAGTTTGGCAGTAATTACTTTGTCCATTCCGGCATAATACAAGGCTAATTGGCGGTAATCGTATTGCGCTTTATAGTCTAACGTTATATTTTCAAGTCCTCTACTGCCTCTAAGTTCGTATCCCTCTATTCCCACATAAAACCCTTTGTAAGAAATTTTTGCAGCATATGGAAGCGACCAGCTAGTCTGTTCAAATTGTTGGTTTACGGGAAATGCTTTAGCCGGAACTCCTTGTCTGAAATTTATGGTATCTTTTATAAAATCTTTATAATCCCAAAGATCACTGCGAAAATATCGAAAACTCCCACTAATACGAAAATCATTTAAATTTTTTCCAAAAACGATACTATGAGATTGAGTTTGTTGTGTTCCAATTCCAGCATGATACTCTGTTGCATTAAAATCAGCGGAATCATTTTTTGTGATGATATTAATAACGCCAACCAGAGCATTTGCACCATAAAGAGCAGAAGCCGGGCCTTGCAGAATTTCAACCTGTTTTATGTTATGTGTTGCAAATTGCGTTGCAATAAATGTTTCGGAAGCTATTAAATTTTGCATTTCTCTTCCGTTGACCAACAGTAGCGTTTGTGAAAAATTACTTAAAAAACCACGTTGTCCGCCAAAAGCAAAATGGTCGGTTCTTATAGCTACCACACCCGGAACGTTTTCCAATAAACTGGTTAAATCAGTGTAACCGTTTTCAATAATATCTTTTTCAGTGACAACATAAATTGTTGCCGGTGCAATTTTCTTATTTTCTGATTTTTTCGAAGCAGTTATAACTTCAATATTCATTAGTTCATCCAAACTGAGTTCAAACAAGTCAGTATCAGCAATCAATGTCATGTTTAAATCTACCACATCATCGGTAATTTCAACCACTTGGACTTTAAAATTTTCTTTTGCAAATTCAAGTGTTCCATAAGCTGCCGGCACTTCAATTGAATAGGCACCAGTCGCAGCTGTAAAAGTTTTTAGGTCTGTATTTTTTACGCTAACTTTTACACTTTCAATAGGTCTGTTTGTTTTGTCGGTTATTACCCCAGTTACTATTCGTTGTGCAAATGCTATATTCACTGTGAGAACCAATATAATAAGTAAAGACTTTTTCATAATTTCTTTTTTCAGTTATGACTAAGTAATCTCAATTAACGCTATAAAATATTTTCTTCTGTTACCTTTTAAATAACCACTAACTTTGGCACGTTTTGGACGATGGATTTGTTCAATCTCCATTTTTTTGAATTCAACGGTCTTGAAAAAGAGTTTTATCGTATTTACAATTTGGTTTCGATAGTATGCCGATAAATTGTTTTTAAGGATGAAGTTAGTATTCTAAAGTATCACATCCTCGGTGATTTCGGCAACTGTTTTTTCATTGAAGAAAACCAAAAACGATTTTAATGTTTCAGTATAAGTCGTGCTGTAACCATAGCGTTTGGATAGTAACCAGTGTTCAAATTTTTCTATTTGTGTCCTTACTTTCTATAGATGGAAGTTTAGGACTTTCTTCTTCTATCTTGAAAATAATTTTATTATCGGATGTATCGGGCAAGTGCCAAGCATCCAAAGTCAGGCTCCATCTTGCGCCTTATTGTTGTCTCATACTTGGAATCAAATCCGCTTTCTTATAAATAAACCGCGAACCGATTTTCACTTCAGTGTTTTATAGGTTTCGCTGTTGAAACTTTTTTTGGTTTTGGCGTATTAAAGTTAGTGAATTTTTTGTTTAGGATCGTTGCTTTTCTGATAAAAATGGATAAAAAAGAAGCCAAAAAAAGACTTCTCAATTAAAATCGTAATTTAATAGTTGCAAAATTTAAAATACGATTGATGAAAATAATTATTTTTCCCGTTTGTTTTCTGGGATAATAAGTCGATTTTGCGTCAACTTATTTCAGGACGGGACATTTTAGAAGATCCAAAAAGATTGGATTATTGATAAAGCTGAAATAGACCAACTATCATTTTTTTGACACCTTGTTTTGGGGAAAAATAAAACGCAAATAGCTAATTAAAAAATAGATATAAATTTAGAATCATCGAATTTTATTTTATCGGTCAATAATGACAAATAATATATTTTATTTACGGCCTTTTCTCAAGGAATAATTCACCATATACAATCCGCTTAATGTAACTGTGCCACCTATTGCAATGGCAGTTGTAAGAGATTCACCAAAAATTACAGAACCTAAAATTACTGCAATAATTGGATTGATGTATGCGTAGATACTACTTATTTCTGCAGGTAGGTTTTGAAGCGCATAGATAAAGGCAATGAAAGTAAGCACAGAACCAAAAACAACTAAATAAGCGATGGACCACCACGAAATGGCTGGAATAGAACTTAAACTGACAGATGTGCCGGTTGCTCCTGTATAAGCAAAAAGCAAAATACTGGACAGGAACATTTGTAATCCTAAACTAAAATAAGGATTAAAACTAGCTGCTTTTTTCTTAGTGTATAAAGATCCAAATGCCCAGGTTAGAGTAGAAATAATCGAAATGAAAATCCCAAATCTAAAATCAGGAATCAAGAAATCATTTAAATGGTCGTAGAAGATAACACAAACGCCACCAAAACTGACGATCAAACCAATAACGGCTAATCGTGCCAATCGTTCGCCTCTAAAAAAAGTAATAATCACAATCCATAAAGGGACAATAGCTCCAATGATAGCTCCCAGTCCGCTACTGATGTATTTTACACCCCAAGTGCTTAATCCGTTACTTAAAACAAAATTAAGAATGCTTAAAATAATGATGGTTTTCCATTGTTTCCCTTTTGGCCAAGGTGTTTTCTTGAATAAGAAAAACGAAATATACAGAAACCCGCCAATGAATTGTCTGATGGCGGCAAGTTGTAATGCAGGCATGTGTTTTACGCCTTCTTTTGAAGCAATCCAGGTGGTGCCCCAAAAAAAACTGACCCAACACAAAGCTAATATGGGTAATCCAATGGCATTAACTTTAGACGAAAAAGCGTTTTTAATTTTAGTTCTCACGTTATAAATTTGGTAAAAGTATAGCCCAAAACGGTTTCAATTTTTTTACTTAAAATGGTTTTCCCAATTGATGGTTTCGAATGATTAAATTTTGGTAAAGCCAAATTCAAATCAATTGCTTTTTGCGTATAATAAACGGAACGGGAAGGATGGGAGGGAGCTACTGCATTGAAGGTTTCGTTCCAAGAATTGTTTTCAATAATTTTCAGAATAATACCTATACAATCTTTCTGATGAATTAGATTTATTGGGGCATCTGGATTATCTAGGTTTTCTCTTCCCGATAAAAATTTTACAGGTTGACGATCTTCACCGATCAAACCACCAAAGCGAAGAACAGTAGTTTTGAAATGTTCATTGCTTTGCAAGAGCTGCTCTGTCTCTAGTAATTGTTTGCCGCCTTCGGTATCCGGTTTCGGAATTGTTTCTTCAGTTACAAATGGTTCGGCATCATTATAAACGGATGTGGAACTGATGAAAAGCACGTTTTTAACAGATGATTTTTCTATAAACGGAATTAAGATTGCTATTTTCTTAACGAATGTCTTCTCGAGCGCTCCCGAAGCATCGGGAGAGAGACCTTTAGCGTTTCCTCTCAATTTGGGTGGAATATCGATAATCAAAGTCGTACTTTTCTGTAAAAAAGAGTCAATAGTCCCCGAAATACTTTTGCTGTCAAGCGCCCCTTCGACTGCGCTCAGGGTGACATTTATTAAAAAAGGATTAATCCCAGAATTTTTTAATCCTGAAATTTTCTCCACCGTAGTCGTCGATCCATTCACGGAAAAGCCATTTCCTAACAAGGCTTTCGCCAAAGGTAAACCCAACCAACCACAACCCAGAATGCTAATTTTTGTCATTTCTATTTTAAATTTTTTAAATCACGGCTCGTCATTCCATCTGGTTTGTCATCCTGTGTTTGTTCTTTGAAAGAATTGAATTGATTTGAAGTAAATTCATCATAAACGTTTCAACAGTAGAAAGGAAAAGATAAAAATTAAAACGTGTCATTGGTCAAAAGTACTGTTCACAATGGGTACTCCTTTCTCTATCTGCGCTAAACTTGGACGATTTATTAGACATTGTAGCCTGTATTTTGGATTGATAAGTCAAAAGTAGTTTTCTTACGTTTACTCTTTTTTTCTAAAAACAAAGTTATGATAAAAACAATGATTATGCTGGTATTGACATCTCAAAATTAAGTTTTGATGTTTCCATTTGTCATAGTGCTTTCGCAAAAAACTATCATTATTCACGCCTTCTGACTTTTTATAAACTCAGAACTCCATAAGTCCCTCACAAATCATTAAATTTGTAGCTTATTCAAAGACATGTTAGAAAAAGAAGTAATAAATTTCGAAAAAACGGCTATAGTTGGTATTGTAACTCAAAATCAAAGTGAAGAGAAACTAAACGAATATCTTGACGAATTAGAGTTTTTGACCTTTACCGCTGGGGGCCAAGTGGTAAAACGTTTTTCGCAAAAAATGGAACGCCCAAATCCCAAGACTTTTGTTGGAACAGGAAAAATAGAGGAAATCAATCTTTTTGTAAAAGAGAATGATATCTCGACTTTGGTATTTGATGATGAATTGTCACCTTCCCAACAAAAAAATATATCTAAAATTATCGATTGTAAAATCCTAGATAGAACGCACCTAATCCTTGATATTTTTGCACAACGTGCCGAAACTTCGTATGCGAGAACGCAAGTAGAATTAGCGCAATGTCAATATTTATTACCAAGACTTTCGGGAATGTGGACTCACTTAGAGCGTCAAAAAGGGGGAATTGGAATGCGTGGACCCGGGGAAACCGAGATTGAAACAGACAGACGTATCGTTCGTGATCGGATAGCTTTATTGAAAGATAAAATAAAAACCATCGACAAACAAATGGGCGTGCAACGCGGCAATCGTGGCGCCATGGTTCGTGTCGCTTTAGTAGGTTATACCAATGTTGGGAAATCAACTTTAATGAATGCCGTTGGGAAAAGCGATGTTTTTGTAGAGAACAAACTTTTTGCAACACTGGACACAACCGTTCGAAAAGTAGTGATTAAAAATTTACCTTTCTTGCTTTCAGATACAGTAGGATTTATTAGGAAATTGCCAACACAATTGGTAGATTCTTTCAAAAGTACGTTGGATGAGGTTCGTGAAGCTGATTTGTTATTGCATGTGGTGGATATTTCGCACCCTGAATTTGAAGATCATATCGCATCGGTAAATCAAACTTTATTGGATATCAAAGCGAATGATAAACCCGTTATTATGGTTTTCAATAAAATCGATGCGTACAAGCATTTGACTATTGATGAGGATGATTTAATGACCGAAAAAACGCCAAGACACTACACATTAGAAGAATGGAAATCGACATGGATGAGTCGCGTAGGCGAACAAAATGCTTTGTTTATTTCGGCAACAAAAAAAGAGAATTTTGAGGAATTTAGGGAACGTGTTTATGAAGCGGTAAGACAAATTCACATCACCCGTTTTCCTTACAATAAGTTTTTATATCCTGATTATAAAGACGCGGTTGAAAAAGAGGAAGAATAATCCTCACCCCTCCCGACGCTTCGGGACTCTCCAAAGGAGAGGGAGAAAGAGCAAAAAAAATCCCTTTTGACTATTTCAAAAGGGATTTTTTTGTCAAACGCTGTTTTTTAGAAACCATAATTACCCCACTGGCGCTCGTTTATCCACGTTCTCTGGTGCTCGTCTGTGACGAGTGCCTACTTAAATTAAAAGACAAATTGTAGCGTTTGCAACGCGGATGGCTAAAACAGGAGTAACTCTAAAGGTCTTTTTTATAAAAATGCGTTTTTTTAGAAACCGTAATTTACCCCTAAACCAAAGACTTCTCTTACCTGAACTGCTTGTATGGAATTGTCGTCATATATTGCCTGTACGGCTACATTAGCCGACAAGTATTTGTTGATTCTCATAATCACATTCATTTGGTAATCGACATCAACATTTTGCGGATTTTCCAAATAATTAGAATATAAATTTAATCTGTTTTCTATGGACACATTTGTCATTACGTTAAATTTATAATATGCTGAAATACTTGCGCCAAATTCAAATCGGGAAGAGTCGCCTTGTAATACACCAAAGGAAGGACCAAATTCAGTAAAATGGGGGTGAACTAAAATTAATTTTGCGGTAGCGGGAGAAAAATTAACACTTAAGTTATTGCTTTTTTTCCACCACATTCCGGGTCCAAATTGAAAATAAGCAGGGGAGAAAAAATGAGAAATTCGTGTTCCATTTTTATCAAAGCCAGAATCCATTTGTGTTTTAAAATTAAAAAACAGGGAATAGTACCATTCTCCTTTGGTCTTCTTACCCCAAAGCGAGTTCAATTCTAAACGATCATCCGTCTTAGCTGTTTTTTCGGCTCCTTTTATTTTGCTTAAACCGTAAGCCAGGATGAACTTATTATCCCAGACTACATCACCATTTTTATAATTGAAATCGTAATTAAGACCAAAATTTCCCGCAACGTTTGAAGTTCCACCGCCAAGCCATTGTTTGTTGTAAGAGGATTGATTAAAAAGCAAAGAAAAATTTCCTTTTTTTATCCAAAGTTTCGTGGTGTCTGTTGCCGTTTCCTGTGCATTAATAGCAATTACTACTAAAAATAACACTAAAGAAAACACTGTTTTTTTCATGTCTTTATATTTTAAATTCTATCGTCAAAGTATAAATAAACGTAATACACTACTCTTTTTTATTCGCTTTGTACAATGGAACGGCAGAACACGCTTCGCCATACATAATACTTCGTGCAAAAGGTTGTAGGTAATGCGCTGCTAATACGTAAGCCCGCATCGGGACCGGTTTTCTGGAGCATCCTTTTATAATAACAGGCTTATTTTCATAAACCGAATAATCAATTTTAGGCAACAATTCTTCATAAAGCGAAGCGTCTAAATCTTCCAAAGTTCCGTTGATGATTTTCTTTGCAAATGGTGCTAATTGAATGGCGACTAAAATAGATGCCCAAGCAGGAACAATCGCATCAGTACTGCAATTAATAGCAACGTATTGATCTTGATATTGTGACCAATCGTGATTTTTCAGCTGCTCTCTAAAGTCTTTTTCTTTCAATAAAAATCCTTCTAAAAGCCATTGCGAAATGTCTATTTGTATACGAATTCCCTTTGGATAATAATCTTCGAGATCGAAAACTTCCAAGACACTATTCGCAACTTTGTTTATTATTTCTTCCATTTTTTAAATATTCAGTGTTCAGTGTTCGGTTTTTTAGTATTCAGTTAGTAACTGACCACTAAAAAACTGACCACTGACCACTTTTTGCTAAAGCATTCCCAATTCTAATTTTGCTTCTTCGCTCATTAAATCTTTACTCCAAGGCGGATCGAAAGTAATTTCTACTTCAGCATCTTTTACATTGTCGATTGATTTTACTTTTTCTTCCACTTCTCTTGGTAAACTTTCTGCAACTGGACAGTTTGGTGAGGTAAGTGTCATCAGGATTTTTACTTCATAATCGGTATTGACCATTACGTCATAAATCAATCCTAATTCGTAAATATCTACAGGAATCTCCGGATCGTAAATAGTCTTTAATATTTTTACGATTGATTCTCCTAATTCGGCAGTGTCTATTTGTTGTTCCATGTTTTTTAACAATTTATTTTTTATTATTTTTTTAAACCATATAAGGAAAATAAGTTCATTAAAGGTTTTTTATTCTTCCTCTAATCTTCTGTATAATTCGTTAACGTAGGTTTTTTGTCCTTCATTGTAAATATTTACAACATTATAATTTATCATTAATCCAATTGGTGATTCCAAAAGATTCATATAAGACATTAATTTTGCAACGTGAATTGGTAAAACCTTGTCAGAGGCTTTAAGTTCTAATACCAAACATTTTTCAATAAATAAATCACATCTTAAATCAGATTCTAATTCTAAACCTTTGTATTCAATTGGAATTGTTAATTTAGATTGAAAATTAATTCCTCTCAAAGATAATTCCTTAATCATACATTTATGATAAATACTTTCTAAAAGACCAGGTCCTAAATGTTTATGCACTTCTATTGCAGCTCCATTAACTCGGTAAACTAAATCTTTCAAGTATTTTTTTGTAACCATATGTAAAATTAAATTTTAAAAAGTAACGAAAGTTTATTTGAAATTATGTTGGGCACTTATAAATAGTATAACCTTTTTAAGTTATTTACTATCTTCTTAAATGACCTTAAAAGAACTTTTATGTTTTAAAAAAAATCTAAAAGGTTTTAAATCAATTCTTCGTGTTGAATGCCAAAGCATACATTTTTATATTTTTTATCATGGATACCAATCCATTGGCACGAGTAGGGGATAAATGCTCTTTTAAACCTATTTCGTCAATAAAACTCATGTCGGCTTCCAGAATATCGGAGGCTTTTTGATTCGAAAAAGTGCGGATTAATATCGCAATAATCCCTTTGGTTAAAATGGCATCGCTGTCGGCAGTGAAAACAATTTTATCGTCTTTTTTCTCTCCCTGCAACCAAACTTTTGATTGACAACCTTTAATCAGATTGTTTTCTGTTTTGAATTCTTCTTTTATCAAAGGAAGATTTTTTCCTAATTCGATGATGTATTCATAACGTTCCATCCAGTCGTCAAACATAGAAAACTCATCAACGATTTCTTCTTGTATGTCTTTAATTTTCATAGTATGCTGAATTTATTTCAGTATTATTCTTTTTTAGCAAATGAAGTTATTTTATTTACGAATTTCTTAATTTGTTTCGGTGGGAAACCATGATCAAAACTAGTCGTTTCATAGGCTTTGTCTTTGTAGGTGATTTTCAGATTGGCGATGGCGGCACCGTCATAAAAACGTTTTTCAGTAGGCGCTTTTAATCTTGCCAAACTATCCAATTCTACTGTTTTAAAACATTCTACTAGTTCTTTCCAGTCGGCATCAGCTATTTTTGTTGGTACCGGTTTGTCGTTTCCGCTTCTATCTTTTGAAACAGTGACCATCTGATTTTTCACTGTTATTTTTTGATAAAAACCTCTGGTATTGGCTTCATATTCAATTACAGCATTGCTAATTTCTTGTGCTTTGGCACTGTCACAACCTTTTCCAAGAAAAATAGTCAGGAACAATAAAGATAGTATTTTCATGTGTAGATAATATTTGTTTTTTATAGGAACATGGTATCGCCATTCTTCGTTATTGTTTATCTCACAGCACTTTTATTATTAGCTGTGTTCGATGATTTTCAATTGTGATTTCGAATCATGGCGATTTCATGATTTAAAATTTTTAAGACAACATGAGTTGCGCTTTTTTAATAGCTTCAACCATAACGTCAATTTCTTCTTTGGTATTATAAAAAGCAAATGAAGCTCTTATCGTTCCTGGAATACAAAAGAAATTCATAATCGGTTGTGCACAATGATGACCCGTTCTTACGGCTATTCCTAATTTGTCAATTATCGTACCAATATCATACGGATGAATTCCTTCAATATTAAACGAAACTACAGAAGTTTTTGCTGCCGATGTTCCAAAAATCTTCAAACCTTCAATTTCCAGTAAGCGTTGCGTTGCATGCTCCAGTAATTCTTTTTCTTGCTGTTGAATGTTTTCAAAGCCAACTTCATTCAAATAATCAACTGCAGTTCCCAGAACAATTCCTCCGGCAATATTTGGGGTTCCAGCTTCAAATTTATGGGGTAAATCAGCATAAGTCGTTTTTTCGAAAGTCACTTCCTTAATCATTTCGCCTCCACCTTGATACGGCGGTAATTTATTCAACCACGCTTCTTTTCCGTATAAAATTCCCGTTCCTGTTGGACCACACATTTTATGTCCTGAAAAAGCATAAAAATCACAATCTAATTCCTGAACATTTGGTTTCAAATGCGGAACGGCTTGTGCTCCATCAATCAAAATCGCTGCTCCAACTTCATGTGCTTTGTCAATCATATATTTAATTGGATTGACAGTTCCTAATGCATTCGAAATATGGTTTACGGTTACAACTTTAGTTTTATTCGAAAGTAATTTATCATATTCTGACATCATCAATTCGCCATCGGCATTCATTGGAATTACGCGCAAAGTCGCTCCTGTTTTCTCACATAACATTTGCCAAGGCACAATATTGCTGTGGTGTTCCAATGCTGAAACTAAAACTTCATCACCCGGTTTTAAAATCGAAGCAAAACCATTGGTAACCAAATTAATTCCGTGTGTTGTTCCCGAAGTAAAAAGTACTTCATGGGCAAATTTGGCATTGATATGATTTTGAATTTTACCACGTGAAATCTCGTAGGCATCGGTTGCTAATTGACTCAAAGTGTGAACGCCACGATGAATATTAGCATTAATTTCCTGATAATATTTTGAAATCGCATCAATCACAACTTGTGGTTTTTGCGAAGTAGCTCCGTTGTCGAAATAAACTAACGGCTTTCCGTTTACTTTCTGGGAAAGGATTGGGAAGTCGGCTCTAATTTTATTTATATCTAACATTTTATCTGCTTGTTTTTATTGTTTTTTATTGGTCAGATAGAACGCCAATAATTAACATTTTTTAGATAACCCAATTTGCTATTGGCGTTTCATTATTTAGAATTTTTCTAAATACAAAAGTAATAAAAACTAAATTGTTTTAGCCATGAATTCACCAATTTACTTCTATTAATTTCAGGGTTCTTATTAAAATAAAATTCGTGAATTTGTGACTAAAAAATAATTATATTGCATTATTTTTCAATTAGCTACTATGAAAAAATTTTTCAGGTTTGTTGGTTTTACCTCTTTTATTGGGGTTTTTTATTTTGGATTCACCACGTATCCTAAACTGGATTTAATTTCTGGCTTTTCAGCCAAAAGTATCGCTTCGGGACATTTTATTGATAATCGTTCTCAGGAAATGATTGAGAAAGGCGACAATGATATCGATATGATTGATTTGGCCAACAACAAAATTGAAGCTGTCGGAAAATATGCAGCCGCTTCGGTTTATGGTTTGAAAGAGCGAAAAGCGATTTACCGTGAAGGTTTGGGAGCGACTTTGATCAACGATGATTTTGATGTTTCAAAACGATATGAAGTTCCCAAAAGAATAAAATTGAACAATAATTTGCCTTTTCCGTATGGCAATAACGAACCCAAAGACACTGTTTTTAGCAATGTTGATTATACTAAATTAAATGCGGCTGTCGCCAATGCTTTTGATGCAAAAGGCGAAATCAAAAAAAGAACCCGTTCTGTTTTAGTAATTTATAAAGACAAAATCATAGCCGAAAAATATGATCGGGGTTTCGATAAAAATAGTAAATTATTGGGATGGTCCATGACTAAAAGTATCACGAGCGCGTTATTTGGAATCCTTCAAAAACAAGGAAAATACGATATTTACAAACCGGCTCCCATTGTGGAATGGCAAAATGACGAGCGCAAAATCATCACCACAAACGATTTGATTCACATGAATTCCGGTTTGGAATGGGAAGAGAAATACGATAAAATTTGCGATGCGACCAAAATGCTTTTTCAGGCCGAAGATATGTCACGCGTACAACTGGAGAAACCTGCCGCATTCAAACCGAATACCCATTGGAATTATTCTTCGGGAACGACGAATTTACTTTCTGGGATTTTACGACAACAGTTCAAAACATATAAGGAATACTTAGATTTTTGGTATTCGGCATTGATTGATAAAATAGGAATGAACTCCATGATTGTAGAAACCGATATGGTGGGGAATTATGTAGGCTCTTCTTACGGTTGGGCAACGACTAGAGATTGGTCAAAATTTGGGTTGTTGTATTTACACAAAGGCAACTGGAATGGAGAACAAATTCTGGAGGAGAGTTGGGTAAAATATTCAGCAACTCCAACGAATACTTCTAAAGGCGAATATGGCGCACACTTTTGGCTCAATGCGGGAGGAAGATACAAAGATGTTCCTAGAGATATGTATTTCTGTAGTGGTTATCAAGGACAGATGGTTGCGATTATCCCGTCTTTGAATTTAGTAATTGTTAGAATGGGTTTAAAAGAAGATCCTGGATTTGATTTTAATGGGATGTTGAGTGGGATTATTGAGAGTTTGGAGAAATAATGGTATAAAAAACCCTTTCAGAGTTTTAAACTCTAAAAGGGTTACTATGACAATTTCTTTCTTCGTAATGACTTACAAATCAAATCCCAATTTCACGCCTAATTTATTGGCGATAATAGTGGTAATTCGTTTTTTGAGTTCCGGTATTTTGATGTTTTCGATAACAGCATTCGAGAACGCATACATCAATAATGCTTTGGCTTCTTTTTTAGGAATTCCGCGTTGTTGCATGTAGAACATTGCTGTTTCGTCCAATTGTCCAACAGTACATCCGTGAGAACATTTTACGTCATCAGCAAAAATTTCCAATTGTGGTTTTGCATTTATAGTCGCTTTGTCGCTCAATAAAATATTGTTGCTTTTTTGGAATGCATTCGTTTTTTGAGCTTCTTTCTCCACATATACTTTTCCGTTGAAAACGCCTGTAGAACGATCAGAATAGATTCCTTTATAATCCTGAAAACTTTCGCAATTTGGAGTCGAGTGCTTCACCAAAGTATAATGATCTACGTGTTGCTTTTCGCCAATAATTGTTATTCCATTCAATGTACTTGTCAATCGTTCACCAAAGTGATAAAAATTCAAGTTGTTTCTCGTTAAGTTTCCTCCAAAAGAAAAAGTATGTACTGAAACGTGGCTTTCTTTTTGTTGAGAAACGTAGGTGTTGTCAATTAGATTTGCTTCAAGCGTATCGTTTTGAATTTTGTAATAATCAACGATAGCGCGTTTTTGGGCAAAAATCTCGGTAACGGAATTCGTCAACACGGGATTTTCGTTCAAACTTTGATGGCGCTCGATAATTTGAACATGAGAATTCTCCCCAACAATCACTAAGTTTCTTGGTTGGACCAAAAGAGCCGCTTCATTTCCTGTTGAGAAATACATAATCTCAATAGGCTTGTCAGTCACTTTACTTTTTGGGATGTGGATATATGCTCCTTCATTGGCGAAAGCCGTATTCAAAGAAGTCAAACTTTCGTCTTTACTCGCTATTTTATTAAAAAAGGTATCAATGATCATTTTGTATTTTGGTTTGGTCAATGCCGAAGACATCAAACAAACATCAATTCCGTCGTGTGTTGTTGACGATAAATGCGAACTGAAAACGCCATCAATAAACACCACTTTATAAGTGTCTATTTCGTGTAAAAAGTATTTTTTTACTTGGTTAAATTCAACTGCATTGTCTTGTTTAGGAAATACGGTAAAGTCATTTTTTAAGATGGCACTTAGCGAAGTATATTTCCAAGCTTCGTCTTTTTTGGTTGGGAAACCTTTATTTTCAAAGTTTTTTATGGCCGAAGTTCTCACATCATGAAGTTCAGATTGAACATCGATGCGCTCTTCGAAAGCCATAAAAGACGATAGTAATTTTTCTTTTAATTCCATTATTTTATTGTTTAAAGTTTAAGGTTTAAAAGTTTAAAGTTATCTCGTGGCAACTTTAAACTTTAAACTTTAAACAAAATTTATGCTTCTTGTTCTTGTTTAATCCAGTCGTATCCTTTTTCTTCCAGTTCGTGCGCTAATGCTGCCCCACCGGATTTTACAATTTTTCCGTTGTAAAGAACATGAACAAAATCAGGAACGATATAATCTAATAGTCTTTGATAGTGCGTGATAACGATGATTGCATTTTTGTCGCTTTTTAGTTTGTTAACGCCATTAGCAACAATTCGTAACGCATCAATATCAAGTCCAGAATCGGTTTCATCAAGAATAGCCAATTTTGGTTCCAGCATCGCCATTTGGAAAATTTCGTTACGTTTTTTCTCACCACCAGAAAATCCTTCGTTTAGAGAACGAGAAAGAAATTTTCTGTCGATTTCCAATAACTCTGATTTCTCACGAATCACTTTTAGCATTTGGTTGGCTGGCATTTCTTCCTGACCGTTTGCTTTACGAGTTTCGTTGATAGCTGTTCTCATGAAGTTGGTTACCGAAACTCCTGGAATCTCCACTGGATATTGAAACGATAAGAACACCCCTTTGTGTGCTCTTTCTTCTGGGGCTAAATCAGAAAGGTCTTCTCCATCTAAAGAGATTTCACCTTCGGTTACTTCGTAGTTTTCGTTTCCTGCAATGATTGAAGCAAGTGTGCTTTTTCCAGCACCGTTTGGCCCCATTATCGCGTGAATTTCTCCAGCTTTTACTTCAAGGTTAATCCCTTTTAATATTTCTTTGTCTCCAATGGAGGCGTGTAAATTTTTTATACTTAACATTTGTTTCTTTGGTTTAAAGTTTAAAGTTTAAAGTTCTCGTGTTTACTGAAACTTGGTGCCTTTAAAATCTTTCTTGTTTAAATATGATATAAAATTGTTTATTTTTCCGCTTAAATTCTCGTAATCAATTCTTAAAATATTGAATTTTTCTTCATTGATATAATTGTAATCAAAAACTCGGTATAATTGTGACCTAGATTCTCCAGCCGAACCTTTAGCAATTGACAAAAACTGTCTGAATTCTAAATTTCCATTTCTTTCAAATCCTTCAGCAATATTATCCATTACAGAACCGGATGATGCTTTTATTTGATCTCTAAACCTAAAATCATTTTTTAAATCTGATTCTATAGAAATAATATGAATTTCTTTGGCCAGTCGTCTGGCTTCCTTCCAAATTTCTAAATCTTCAAATCTAGTTACTGTCGCCATTCAATATTTTGTTTAAAGTTTAAAGTTTTTCTTTGTTTAAAGTTGTCAGTCGTTTCCGGTTATACAACGTTAAACCTTAAACTTTAAACAAATTTTATCCGACCGAACCTTCCAAACTAATCTCCAGTAACTTTTGTGCTTCTACTGCGAATTCCATTGGCAACTTATTCAATACATCTTTACTGAAACCGTTTACGATTAAGGCAATGGCTTTTTCGGTTGGAATTCCACGTTGGTTGCAATAGAAAACTTGGTCTTCGCCAATTTTACTTGTCGTAGCCTCATGTTCAATTTTTGCCGTTGGATTTTTACTTTCTATATAAGGGAAGGTATGTGCTCCACAATTGTTCCCCATTAATAAGGAATCACATTGTGAAAAGTTTCTGGCATTATCCGCTCTAGCGCTAATTTGCACTAAACCACGGTAGCTGTTTTGTGATTTTCCTGCAGAAATTCCTTTAGAAATAATAGTCGATTTAGTGTTTTTACCTAAATGGATCATTTTGGTTCCTGTATCGGCTTGTTGAAAATTATTGGTAACAGCAATTGAATAAAATTCGCCTACTGAATTATCTCCTTTTAAAATAACAGAAGGATATTTCCAAGTTATGGCAGAACCAGTTTCTACTTGAGTCCAAGAAATTTTTGCATTTTTCTCACACAAACCTCTTTTGGTTACAAAATTGAAAACCCCGCCTTTACCTTCTTTATTTCCAGGATACCAATTTTGAACAGTAGAATATTTTATTTCGGCATCGTCTAATGCAATTAATTCTACTACTGCAGCGTGCAATTGATTCTCATCACGACTTGGAGCGGTACAACCTTCTAAGTAAGAAACATAACTACCTTCGTCAGCAACTAATAATGTTCGCTCGAATTGTCCTGTTCCAGCCTGATTGATTCTAAAATAAGTAGAAAGTTCCATTGGACAACGAACGCCTTTTGGAATATAACAGAAAGAACCATCAGAGAAAACTGCCGAATTTAGGGCAGCATAAAAATTATCTTTTTGTGGCACAACCGTTCCTAAATATTTACGAACTAATTCTGGATGCTCTTTGATGGCTTCGGAAATACTCATAAAGATAATTCCTTTCTCCCCTAATGTTTTCTTGAAAGTAGTCGCTACTGAAACCGAATCAACTACGATATCCATAGCTACATTATTCATCATCTTTTGCTCATCAACAGAGATACCTAACTTTTTATACATTTCTAAAAGTTCAGGATCTACATCGTCCAATGTTTTATTAGGATCTACTGCTTTTGGAGCTGAATAATAGGAAATGGCCTGAAAATCAGGTTTAGTATAATGTACATTAGCCCATTCTGGCTCTGTCATTTGCTCCCAAGCACGAAAAGCCTCAAGACGCCAATCAGTCATCCATTGAGGTTCTCCTTTTTTGTGTGAAATAGCCCTAACGATATCTTCATTTAAACCAATAGGAAACGTTTCTGATTCTAATTCGGTATAAAATCCGTATTCGTATTCTTTGTTTTCGAGTTCGATTTTTAAGTCGTCTTCGGTATATTTTGACATATTTTTTTATTTAATGTTTTACAGAGAAAATGATTCTCCACATCCACAAGTTCTATTGGCATTTGGGTTATTGAAAACAAATCCTTTACCATTTATTCCTCCCGAAAATTCTAATATTGTTCCGGCTAAGTACAGAAAAGATTTTTTTTCTACAGCGATAGTGATATCGTTGTCTACAAAAATTTTATCGTCTTCGCTTTTTGTTTTATCAAATTTTAAATCATAAGACAATCCAGAACATCCGCCGCTTTTTACACCAACTCTTACGTAGTCGATTGCAGCATCAAAACCATCATCTTTCATTAGATCGATGATTTTTTTTCTTGCAGTGTCAGAAACTTTTATCATAGCTTATATTGATTTTGTCTAAATTAAGCACAAAGATACTATATAAAAAGCTTTTTCCATAATTGATGCCATTTTTATAGCCAATGCCAAAATAGAAAAAAGTTATTTGGAATGAGTAATAGCAATTGAATTCCTTAACTTTGGTTCCTCTCAAAAAAGAAAAAAATGAAATTATATCCTATAGAAACAGGCAATTTTAAATTGGATGGTGGTGCGATGTTTGGCGTGGTGCCAAAAACCATTTGGAATAGAACCAATCCAGCCGATGAAAACAACTTAATTGATATTGCTGCTCGTTGTTTATTGATTGAAGATAACAACCAATTGATTTTGATTGATACCGGAATGGGAAACAAACAATCAGAGAAATTTTTTGGGTATTATTCGCTTTGGGGAACGCATTCGATGGATAAATCCTTAGCCAAATTTGGCTTTCATCGCGATGATATTACCGATGTTTTTATGACGCATTTGCATTTTGATCACTGCGGGGGAAGTGTGCAGTGGAACAAAGACAAAACGGGTTACGAACCGGCGTTTAAAAATGCTAAATTCTGGAGTAATGATAAGCATTGGGAATGGGCGACAAAACCTAATTTAAGAGAAAAACCCTCTTTTTTGTCAGAGAATATTTTGCCGATGCAGGAAAGTGGCCAGCTCAATTTTATCCAAAGACCGGAAGGTGATTTCCTTGAAAAATCGGAACTGGGTTTTGGTATTTTCTTTGCCGACGGCCATACCGAAAAGCAAATGATTCCGCATATTCAATATCAGGATAAAACGATTGTCTTTTGTGCTGATTTATTGGCAACAGCCGGACATATTCCAATTCCTTATGTAATGGGCTATGATACCAGACCACTTTTAACATTAGACGAAAAAGCAAAATTTATGAATGCTGCGGCGGATAATAATTACTATTTGTTTTTGGAACATGATGCGCATAATGAAATCATAACCGTTGAAAAAACGGAAAAAGGAGTTCGGTTGAAGGAACGATTTACTTGTGACCAAATCCTAATATAGTGTTAATACTGTTTATTTTTGTAACAAAAAGATATACTTTAGACCAATTTTGTAACTTTTTAAAAAACGTACACATGAATAGCATTAAACCCATTTACATTTCTGCTTTTGCCATTTTAGCTTTAGCAGGATGTGGCGCTTCAAAACAAGTTTCAAATACTTCGGCGGTAGTTGCCGTAAGCGCACCATTAAACATTAAAAAAAATGCACCAATAAATGAAAGTGATTTAAAACGCTGGAGTCATTTAGATATAGTAAAAGATACTATTCCGGGAATGAGTGTTGATAAAGCCTATTCCGAATTATTGAAAGGTAAAAAAGGAGTAACTGTAATTGTTGGGATTGTAGATTCTGGAGTGGATATCGAACATGAAGATTTAAAATCGGTGGTTTGGACCAATAAAAAAGAAATCGCCGGAAATGGAATTGATGATGATAAAAACGGATATATCGATGATATTCACGGTTGGAATTTCTTAGGAGATATCACCAAAGAAAATTATGAATATGAGCGAATTATTAAAAATAAAAACCTCGTAGACGAAAAAACGTATCAAGATGCTAAAGCCATAAGTGATAAAAAAACAGCTGATGCAACAGCTGGGAAAACGCGTTCGGAACAAATGTTAATAGCCCTAAATGAGAGTGATGTAACTCTAGTGAGACATTTTGGAAAATCGGTTTATACGATTGAAGAGGTAAAAGCAATTGTTTCACAAGAACCGGAAATGCAAAAAAGTAAGGCCGCTATGGAACAAATGTTTTCTTTTGGGATTCCTATAGCAGACCTGAAAGTTGCTGTTCAAAAACAACTTAATGGTTTTAATACAGTCTTAAATGGAGAAAATCTAAAAACTGACTACAGAAAAGTTTTGGGTGATAATCCAGAAGATATTACAGATACAAAATACGGAAACAATAATGTTATGGGTCCGGACAAGAATAGTATTCTTCATGGAACCCACGTTGCCGGAATTGTTGCTCAAACTAGAAACAACACAATGGGTGGTGACGGAGTGGCAAACAATGTTGAGATTTTAACCGTTCGTGCCGTGCCAGACGGAGATGAATATGACAAAGATATCGCTCTTGGTATTCGTTATGCAGTTGACAATGGCGCTAAAGTAATTAACGGAAGTTTTGGAAAAAGCTTTTCTCCTCAAAAACAATGGGTTTATGATGCTATCAAATATGCAGAAAAAAAGGATGTGTTGATTGTTCATGCAGCCGGAAATGATGCTAAAGACATTGACTTTGCGGATAATTTTCCAAATGATTCTGAGGATAAAATAACTGAATTTGCTGATAATGTAATTACAATTGGGGCATTAAATTTTGAATACGGAAACAAAGTGGTGGCACGATTTTCTAATATTGGAAAAATCAATGTTGACGTTTTTGCTCCAGGAGTGAAAATTTATGCCACTACGCCAAATGATTCTTATAAATATTTGCAAGGAACATCCATGGCGGCACCAAACGCTGCCGGAGTTGCCGCACTAATACGTTCGCATTATCCAAAATTATCTGCGCAACAGGTAAAACATATTTTGATGGATTCAGGAGTGGCGATTATAACAGATGTTGTTATTAGTGGAAAACCTAATGACACACGTTCTTTTGCTACCTTATCTAAATCAGGAAAAATAGTGAATGCTTATAATGCATTACTGATGGCTGAGAAAATGTCTAAAAAATAATAGTTCCAATTTATTTATAAATGGAAGGGCAATTTGTCCTTCCATTTATATTTTAACCCATATTAAGAACTCCTCTGATATTCATTCTTTTACTTTCGACCAAATCTTAATAGAGTGTTAATCCATTTATATTCTGTTGTAAAAAGACATAATTTAGGCCCTGCATTTAATTTTAAAAATTTATAAATGAACAATATTAAACCAATCTATTATTCTGCCGCTGCTTTTTTTGCATTAGTAGGATGTAACGCTCAAAAACAAGTTTCCAAAAGTACTGTGCCTATAGCAGTAAGTACTCCGTTGATTATTAATAAAGTTGCACCTATAAGTGATACAGATTTAAAGCGTTGGAGTCATTTGGATTTAATAAAAGATACGATTCCTGGAATGAGCGTTGATAAAGCGTATGCCGAATTATTGAAAAATAAAAAAGGAGTAAAAGTTATTGTGGGAATTGTTGATTCAGGAGTCGATATTGGTCATGAAGATTTGAAATCAGTGATTTGGACAAATACCAAAGAAATTGCCGGAAATGGCATTGATGATGATAAAAACGGATATATCGATGATATTCACGGTTGGAATTTCTTAGGAGATTCAGGATTTGAAAATTTAGAAATGACTCGTATTCTGAAAAAAGCGGATGATGGATCGGTGACATATAAAAATGCTAAAGCGGATTATGAAGATGAATATAAAGAAGCATTAGAAGGGAAACAACAAGTAGATTTTCTTTTAAACACCAATAAAATAATACAAACGTACTTAAAGAAAGACGATTATACACTTGAAGAACTGAATGCAATTGTTAGTACAGATGAAGTTTTGAATAAAAGCAAAATGATTATGACTCGAGTTATTGGGCAGTCAGGTCCAAAATTTAGTGCTGATATTGAGGAATACAAAAAGTACATTTACGACCAATTGAATTATAATTTGAACAAAGATTTTAATGGTAGAAAAGTTGTTGGCGATAATCCTGATGATATAAATGATACCAAATACGGTAACAATATTGTTTATGGACCGGATAAAGAAGAAGCATTGCACGGAACCCACGTTGCCGGAATTATTGCTCAAGTGAGAAATAACAATATTGGCGGTGACGGAGTTGCAAATAATGTCGAAATTATGGCTGTAAGAGCTGTTCCTAATGGTGATGAATACGATAAAGATGTTGCTTTGGCAATACGTTATGCAGTAGATAATGGGGCAAAAGTAATCAACGGAAGTTTTGGAAAAAGCTATTCTCCACACAAGCAATGGGTTTTTGATGCTATAAAATATGCTGAAAAGAAAGATGTTTTGTTTGTACACGCATCAGGAAACGATGGGAATGATATCGATCTAGAAAAAAATATCAATTTTCCAAATGATTCTGAAGACAATAAAACGGAGTTTGTTACTAATGTTCTTACTGTTGGAGCCTTGAATAATACGTACGGAGAAACGGTAGTAGCGCCTTTTTCGAATTACGGAACAATCAATGTGGATGTTTATGCTCCAGGAATGGAAATTTACGCATCAGTGCCAAATAACAAATACAAATACGAACAAGGAACATCGATGGCTTCACCAAATGCGGCTGGAGTTGCGGCATTAATCCGCTCGTATTATCCAAAATTATCAGCAGCGCAAGTCAAAAAAATTATGATGGATTCCGGGACGCCGCTACCAGCAACAGTTGAATTGGGAGAATCTCAAGAGAAAAAATCAATAGCTGATACTTCAAAATCAGGAAAAATGGTCAATGCTTATAATGCCTTGATTCTTGCTGAAAGAATGTCAAAAAAATAAATTAAATAGTTATTAATCTAAAGGAAGAGCGCTTGTTCTTCCTTTTGTATTAAAGAAATAATGAAATCGACAAGATTTAAAAATACAAATCCACATAAAGAATGACGATTCCATATTCCATTAAAAAAAATATTATCCTCGTATGAAAAAATTCCTTTTACTATCTTTTATCACACTTAATTTTGGGTCCCTATTTGCCCAAAGTTCTACTTATTGGCAACAACACGTCGATTACAAAATGGACGTTACGATGGATGTGAAGCATTACCAATACAAAGGAAAACAAGAATTGGTTTATACCAATAATTCTCCTGACACTTTAAGAAAAGTCTATTACCATTTATTCAATAATGCCTTTCAGCCCGGAAGCGAGATGGATGCCAGAATCCAAAGCATCAAAGATCCAGACGGAAGAATGGTGAACAAAATAAAAGTTGGCGATAAAGAAGTCAAAGAAAGCCGAATCAAAACTTTGAAACCGAATGAAATTGGGTATTTGCGAATCTCTAATTTCAAACAAGACGGAGTAGTTGCTAATGCAAAAGAGGTTGGAACGATTCTCGAAGTTACTTTGGCGAAGCCAATAGTACCGAATTCTAAAACCATTTTTACATTAGATTTTGACGGACAGGTTCCAATTCAAATTCGTCGTTCCGGAAGAAATAATGCCGAAGGCGTAGAATTATCGATGGCGCAATGGTATCCAAAAATAGCCGAATTTGATTTTGAAGGTTGGCATGCTGATCCTTACATCGCTAGAGAATTTCACGGTGTTTGGGGAAATTTTGATGTCAATATTACTATTGATAAAGCATACGTTTTAGGAGGTACTGGTTATTTGCAAAACAAAAACGAAATAGGTCATGGTTATCAAGACCAAGGGCTTGTAGTCTCTGTTCCAAAGAAAACAAAAAAACTGACTTGGCGTTTTACAGCGCCAATGGTTCATGATTTTACTTGGGCTGCCGATAAAAATTACATTCATGATGTGGTGAAAGGACCTAATAATGTTGATTTGCATTTCTTGTATAAAAATAATCCAAAATATATTCAGAACTGGAAAAGCCTACAACCTAAAACGATTCAGTTGATGGAGATTTACAACAAAACAGTTGGGGATTATCCATACAAACAATATTCCGTGATTCAAGGCGGTGATGGCGGAATGGAATACGCGATGTGTACTTTGATTTTGGGTCAAGGCGATTTCGAAGGTTTGCTTGGTGTAACCGCTCACGAAATGGCACATTCCTGGTTTCAACATGTTTTGGCTTCCAATGAATCAAAACACGGATGGATGGATGAAGGGTTTACCTCTTTCCTTGAAGATTTTGGACTGAATGAAATGGCAGATAAGAAAATGGAAAACCCATTTACGGGAGCTTATAAAGGGTATTCCTCGATGGCGAATTCCGGAAAAGAATTGCCTCAAACCACACATGCGGATCGTTTTGATGAGAATAGAGTGTACAGCATCACTTCTTACAGCAAAGGAGAACTTTTCCTGACACAATTAATGTATTTGATAGGAAAGGAAAATTTAATGAAAACCTTGAAAAAATACTACCAGGATTTCAAATTCAAACATCCTACGCCAAATGATATCAAAAGAACTGCTGAACGTATTTCAGGAGCAAATTTAGATTGGTATTTGACCGATTGGACGCAAACTACCAATACGATTGACTACGGAATAAAAGACGTAAAAGAAAATGCAGATAAAACTGTTGCAACATTAGAAAGGATTGGCAGAATGCCAATGCCAATTGATCTGACTGTTGAATATATGGACGGAACAAAAGAAAGTTTCTACATTCCGTTGCGAATGATGAGTTTCGAAAAAGAAAATCCGAATCCTTCATTAAAAAGAACGATTCTGAATGATTGGGCTTGGGCGTATCCAACTTTTGAATTTAGTATCTCGAAATCTAAAACTTCAATCAAGAAAATCACTATCGATCCAAGTGGATTAATGGCGGATCTAAAACCAGAAAATAACACGTTTGAAATAAAGTAAGGTTTTATTAAAATCAAAAAAAGTCTAGTTTTAAAGCTAGACTTTTTTTGGGGTTTGTTTTTTTGGGAACTATTTCAAATGCTCTAACATATCTACCGTCATTGATTCCAGATCAAATTTATGTTTCCAGTTCCAATCTTTTCTGGCTTCGGAATCATCAATACTCGCTGGCCAGCTGTCGGCTATTTTTTGACGAAAGTCAGGTTTGTAAGTAACAGTAAATTCAGGAATATGTTTTTTGATTTCGGCAGCAATTTCAGTTGGTGTAAAACTCATTGCGGCCAGATTGTAGGAAGAATGAATTTTAATTTGTTCAACTGGTGCTTGCATAATCTGTATCGTCGCAGCAATCGCATCATCCATATACATCATGGGCATTTTAGTTTCGGAGGATAAAAAGCATTCGTATGTTTTATCCGAAATTGCCTTGTGGAAAATATCTACGGCATAATCCGTAGTTCCGCCACCAGGAGGCGTAGACCAGCTAATTAAGCCGGGATAGCGGATGCTTCGCACATCGACACCAAAAATATTGTGGTAGTATTCACACCATCTTTCGCCAGCTTGTTTACTGATTCCATAAACCGTTGAAGGTTCCATGATTGTGTATTGTGGTGTGTTTTCTTTGGGCGTTGTTGGGCCAAAAACAGCAATACTGGAAGGCCAAAATATCTTTTTTATTTTTTTTGCTTTCGCCAAATTCAAAACATGAAACAAAGAATTCATATTTAAGTCCCAAGCAAAAGCTGGATTTTTCTCGGCAGTAGCCGATAATAATGCCGCCATTAAATAGATTTCATCGATTTGGTGAATCTCTACAAGATGCTCAATTTGATTAAAATCCAGCGCATTTACTACTTCGAAAGGACCCGAATTGACAACGTCATTATTCAGTTTTCGAATATCAGAAGCAATTACGTTTTCTGTTCCGTATATTTTTCGCAACTTATGGGTAAGTTCTGTTCCAATTTGTCCGCAAGCGCCGATAATCAATATTTTAGTACTCATTTTGTCTGTTTTGAAATACAAAGATAACGTTTTCGTAAATAACACAAATTTGATGTAAAAAGTTATAAATTTACTAAAATAGTGTTTAAAATGGGTGTAAAATTCTTAATTTTTTGTTTTTTTAAATACAAAAAGAGCTTCAGGAATATTAGATTGTTATTCCTATGCCGTAATTCGTAATTGTAAATTTACTTTGTAACTTTGTACTTTAATGAAAATTCAAATGAAATGAGCATAATGGTAATTTTATGCTAACAAGATGGAAGATGTATGCGAATTACATGCGACCATTAAAAAACAATAAATAGCTACACATGAAATACAATATAACGGTCTTCCTTTCTCTGATTTTCATTTTGTTCTCGTGCCAAAATGACAATCAAAAACGCATTGCCGAAAATAAGAAAGAGATCAAAAAAAGAGAAATCATATTTAAAAACATAGAAAAAGGCTGGGTTTTTTACGACACGCCTATAACGGAGGCTTCTGAAAAAAGCATCGCTACCTGGAACGAATTGCGTATGTTTTTGGCTGAATTAGCTCAAAAACCAAAAAAAACCATTGGAGCATTTCAACAAAAATCGAAAGCACTTTCTAAAAAAGCAATGGCCTTAAATGAGAATATTCCTTTAGAGTTTAATAAACCTCAGATAAAAAGTAGAATTTCGACGTTAATCACTAAAGTACGATTGTTGGATTTATTCATTCATTTGGATAATATTCCAGATAAAAAAGTGACGCAGTTAGTTGCGGAAATTAATTTGGAATTGGTTTCCTTACAAAGACAAATGGACAAAATTGTAGAGAAAAGCAAAATTCCTGTTGAAGAAGGAGAATCTGACTTATTGAAAATGATGGATACTGCAAGAGCAATTCCTAGTACGCCTATTCCTAATACACCAATCGACCCAAATCTGCCACGCGTTGAGTAAAAAAGCCTTATATAGTATTTACGATAATTCGCCAAAAACCCAGCAAATAGTTACTCGTTTATTGGAAAATAATCAAGTAAAAATGCATCTTTCGGGATTACTCGGATCAGCACTTTCATTTGTAATTCGTTCGATTTTTAAGAAATCAGAACTTCCTTTTTTGGTTGTTTTAAACAATAAAGAAGAAGCCGCTTATTATTTGAACGACCTCGAACAGATGGTTGGCGACCAGGATGTCTTGTTTTATCCTGGTTCGTATCGTCGCCCGTACCAAATTGAAGAAACTGATAATGCGAATGTTTTGCTTCGCGCCGAAGTCCTAAACAGAATCAATTCCCGCAAAAAACCGGCGATTATTGTCACCTATCCCGAAGCATTATTCGAGAAAGTGGTGACTCGAAAAGAATTGGATAAAAACACACTGAAAGTATCCGTTGGAGACAAAATTTCTATCGATTTTATCAATGAAGTATTGTTCGAATACGAATTCAAAAGAGTTGATTTCATTACGGAACCCGGAGAATTTTCGGTTCGTGGTGGAATTGTTGATGTGTTTTCGTTTTCGAATGATAATCCATACCGAATTGAGTTTTTTGGAGATGAAGTGGAGAGTATCCGTAGCTTTGATGTTGCGACCCAATTGTCGATTTTACAACAGAAGAAAATTACGATAATTCCAAATGTGGAGAACAAAGTTTTTCAGGAAAACCGAGAAAGCTTCTTGGATTATATTTCAGAAAAAACGGTTGTTTTCATTCAAAACACCGAAGATTTTTTAGCTCAATTAGACAAACAATTTGCCAAAGCCGAAGAAGCTTTCGCAAAATTATCGCAGGAAATAAAACGTGCTGCACCGGAACAATTGTTCTTGAATCAAACGGAGTTTATAAAAAGAGCCTTAGATTTTTCAATTGTTGAATTGAGTTCTAAAGCTATTTTTAGAACCACCAAAAAATTCGAATACCACATTCAGCCGCAACCGTCGTTCAATAAGCAATTTGATCTGTTGTTGAATAACCTGAATGAAAATCATTTCAATGGCTACAAAAATTATTTGTTTTGTTCCAATGAAGCCCAAGCCAAACGTTTTCATGATATTTTTGAGACTTTGGACGAAGCGAATTCTGAAAACATTAGAAAACAATATCATACCGTTGTTTTGCCTTTGTACCAAGGTTTTATAGACGAAGAAAACCAAATTACCTGTTATACGGATCATCAAATTTTTGAACGCTATCATAAATTCAGCATTAAAAATGGGTATTCGAAAAAACAGAATATTACTTTAAAAGAATTGACGACGTTATCCGTTGGCGACTATGTGACGCATATTGACCACGGAATTGGGAAATTTGGAGGATTGCAAAAAATACAAGTCGAAGGCAAAACACAGGAAGCAATCAAACTTGTTTATGCTGATAATGATATTGTGTATGTGAGTATTCATTCGCTGCACAAGATTTCAAAATACAACGGAAAAGACGGAACGCCACCCAAAATTTACAAATTGGGTTCGAATGCCTGGAAGATTTTAAAACAAAAAACCAAGGCACGCGTCAAACATATTGCATTCAATCTGATTCAGTTGTATGCCAAAAGAAGACTCGAAAAAGGATTCCAGTTTGCACCCGACAGTTATTTGCAAAATGAATTAGAAAGTTCGTTTATTTACGAAGATACACCGGACCAAACCAAATCAACCCAAGAAGTAAAAGCGGATATGGAAAGCGACCGCCCAATGGATCGCTTGGTTTGTGGTGATGTAGGTTTTGGTAAAACTGAAGTCGCTATTCGTGCTGCTTTCAAAGCGGTGGATAACAGCAAACAAGTCGCCATTCTGGTTCCTACGACAATTTTGGCTTACCAACATTATAGAACTTTTACGGAACGATTGAAAGACATGCCGGTTTCTGTTGGCTATTTAAACCGTTTTAGAACAGCCAAACAAAAAGCGGAAACCTTAAAATTATTAGCCGAGGGAAAACTTGATATTGTTATTGGAACACACCAATTGGTCAATAAAAATGTTGTTTTCAAAGATTTAGGATTGTTAATTGTGGATGAGGAACAAAAATTTGGGGTGAATGTAAAAGACAAACTCAAAACCATTGCGGCCAATGTCGATACACTGACTTTGACAGCAACCCCAATACCGCGAACATTGCAATTTTCATTAATGGCCGCACGTGATTTATCAGTAATTACAACGCCTCCGCCAAACAGATATCCAATTGAAACGAATGTAGTTGGCTTTAGCGAAGAATTGATTCGGGATGCGATTTCGTATGAAATCCAGCGTAACGGACAGGTTTTCTTTATCAATAATCGAATAGAAAATATCAAGGAAGTCGCGGGAATGATTCAGCGTTTGGTGCCAAATGCCAAAGTTGGAATTGGCCACGGCCAAATGGAAGGAAAAAAACTGGAAGAATTAATGTTGGCTTTCATGAACGGAGAATTTGATGTTTTGGTCGCTACAACCATTATCGAAAGTGGATTGGATGTTCCCAATGCGAATACTATTTTCATCAATAATGCGAATAATTTCGGATTGTCTGATTTGCATCAAATGCGGGGTCGGGTAGGGCGTAGCAATAAGAAAGCATTTTGCTATTTTATTTGTCCGCCGTATTCAGCGATGACCGAAGATGCAAGAAAACGAATTCAGGCTTTGGAACAGTTCAGTGAACTCGGAAGCGGATTTAATATTGCGATGAAAGATTTAGAGATTCGTGGTGCCGGTGATTTATTGGGAGGCGAACAAAGTGGTTTTATCAACGAAATTGGTTTTGATACCTATCAAAAAATCATGAATGAAGCCATCGATGAATTGAAGGAAAATGAATTTAAGGATTTGTATCCTGAGGAAAACAATTTGGAAACCAAAGAATATGTAAAAGACCTGCAAATCGATACCGATTTTGAGTTGTTGTTTCCAGATGAGTATATCAATAATGTTTCGGAACGTTTGAGTTTGTATAATGAATTGGGTGCTATAAAAGATGAGGAAAGCTTAATTGTATACGAAAATAAGCTGATTGACCGTTTTGGACCTTTACCAAAACAAGCGGTTTCTTTATTGAACAGCATTCGGATTAAATGGATTGCTACTCGCGTAGGAATTGAAAAACTTGTGATGAAACAAGGCAAAATGATCGGTTATTTTGTTTCGGATCAACAATCTGATTATTACCAATCGAATCGTTTTCAAGACGTATTGCAGTTTGTGCAAAAACACAATGGTATTTGCAAAATGAAAGAAAAACAAACGCCGAATGGTTTGCGATTGTTACTTACTTTCGATAATGTAAAATCAATTCGAAAAGCGTTGGAGTTGATGGAGTTGTTTGGAAAGTAGATTTTAATGTTTTACAAAGCTTCCAGCCTTTTGAAGGCTGGAAGCTTTGTATATTGATTATCAAATTTTTCTAATTCTTCAAATCCTTAATTACTTTAAAAGCGACATCTACTTCATTTTCGCTTACCAAAATTGTAAACTCATTTGAAGTCGAAATTACTTCGTTAATGATAATTCCTTCCCAAGCCAAACGCTGAAAAATGAAATAGTAAATACCGGGAACTACGATATTTTCTTTAGGTAATTTTACCGTAATCGAAGCCAGATTGTCCAGTTTTTGAATCAATTTTTCGTTGGCAAAGTGCTTGTCCACTAAATGGTTTATCGTATTACTTACCACAATATTGGTTTCGTTTACGCCTCTTGATGAGGTATAAAAAATGTCTGGGAAAGCATTCAAATCGGTAATTAATTCAGCTTGTTTGTTTAAAACGGTATCTGATGCTGCAAAAGTATAATCGGTTAGTTCAGAACGAACTGTGATTTCTCCGATGTTTTTTATTACTTTATTTATTTTATGATTTAATCTAAAATCCAACTCTTCCGTAAGTCTTTTTAGAGACATAACGACTGCTCCTTGTTTTACTTCTTTACCAAATTCAGATTCCAATTCTGTCATTATATTTCGGGACAAGGAAGTCAAATTAATGATTCCAAGAGATAAAGCATTTAATAGAAAAGGCTTTGTTTTGATGTAATTTTCTACAATGGATGAAACAGTTTTCATAATGTATTAGGTGTTTTTACGTAGTTTTTACTTAGTTAGAGTGTCAAAAATCTCTGCAAAGATAGATAAAAAACAATTTGTTACAAATATAACATTGGTTTTTTTTGTTAAAAATGATAAAAAGCATCTATAAGGTGTTCAATTACAAAAGATTTGCCTTCTTTATGGATGGCAATGATGTCAAAACGGACTTCAATATCGATATTTTTGTAAATTACGTATGCATTTACGGCTTTTACGAGCAGTTGAATTTTTTTTGGTTTTACAAAATCCTGTGGTAAACCAAATTCCAAGGATGAACGGGTTTTTACTTCAACAACGGCGAGTATGTTTTCTTTTTGGGCAAGAATGTCAATTTCAGCCTTTTGGAAAGTCCAATTGGTTTCAAGTATAGTATAGCCGTCTTTTTGCAGGTATTCTACAGCCATTTCTTCTCCAAATTTTCCCAGTTCATTGTGTTCAGCCATAAAAAAGTGTTCAGTATTCAGTCGCAGTATTCAGTTCGTAAACATCTGCATCAAAAATCGTTAATCAACAATCAGCAATCAAAAAAGTATTCAGTGTTCAGTCGCAGTATTCAGTTCGTGAACATCTGCAATCAAAATTCGTTAATCAACAATCAAATATTCAGTATTCAGTATTCAGTATTCAGTGTTCAGTCGCAGTATTCAGTTCGTGAACATCTGCAATCAAAAATCGTTAATCAACAATCAGCAATCAAAAAAGTATTCAGTGTTCAGTCGCAGTGTTCAGTTCGTGAACTTCTGCAATCAAAAATCGTTAATCAACAATCAGCAATCAAAAAAGTATTCAGTGTTCAGTCGCAGTATTCAGTTCGTGAACATCTGCAATCAAAAATCGTTAATCAACAATCAGCAATCAAAAAAGTTTCAGTGTTCAGTCGCAGTATTCAGTTCGTGAACATCTGCAATCAAAAATCGTTAATCAACAATCAGCAATCAAAAAAGTGTTCAGTGTTCAGTCGCAGTATTCAGTTCACAAACATCTGCAATCAAAAATCGTTAATCAACAATCAAAAAAAGTGTTCAGTGTTCAGTCCCAGTATTCAGTTCGTAAACTTCTGCAATCAAAAATCGTTAATCGACAATCTTAAATCAAAAAAAGTGTTCAGTCGCAGTGTTTAGATCGAAAAACTTCTGCAATCTAAAATCGTTAATCAACAATCAATCTTTTTTATTCAAAAATAACGCTACTAGAATTTTCATTCAAATGCATAGTTACTTTACTTCCCAAAATCAAGGCTCTGTTATCATGGATATGTCCCGCCGGAAAATTATAAATAACAGGAATGTTGTATTTTTTAGTGACATCATCTATAATTTCAAGAGCATTTTTTCCCCAAGGAATATCATTGTCTTTCATTTTTGACATGGATCCGACAATAATTCCCTTAATACTTTCCAGGCAACCATTGCGTTTTAAGTTCATCATCATACGATCAATATGATATAAATATTCGTCCAAATCTTCTATAAACAAGATTTTATCGGCACAATCTATAGCCGATTTGGAACCAAATAAGCTATACAAAATAGATAAATTCCCGCCAACCAATTCACCGAAAGCATCACCAAATCGATTCATTGTATTTGGTTCAATCGCATATTTTAAGGATTCCCCAAACATGGCTACTCGTAAGGATTCAATGGCTTCAGGGGTTGCTTTTGGGATACTGATGGGCATAATACCATGTATAGATTTGAAACCCATCGTATTCAAATGATTGTGCAAAACAGTGACATCGCTAAAACCAATAATCCATTTTGGATTTTGTTTAAAGTTGGTAAAATCCAATAAATCAACCATTCGTACCGTACCATAACCACCGCGAACACACCAGATTGCCTTAATGTTTGGATTGTCTAATTGTTCCTGGAAATCGGCGGCACGTTGTTCATCCGTACCCGCCAATTGATTATCATCTAAACCAATACTTTTTCCAATGACGACTTCCAATCCCCAACTGTGTAACAGATCTATTGCAGGTTTAAGGTTGTCGTCTATGTTTTTTCTGGCTGTTGCCAAAATGGCTATCGTGTCTCCTTTTTGTAAAATAGGTGGTGTTATCATTAGTGTATGGGCTTGAGAATTGAAAGATTGGAAAACAAAAATAAGAAATAGGAATTTATATAAAACATAATTTCTGTTTATAAAAGTAAATCGGGTAGCATGCATATTTGTTGCTTTTTTCTAAAACAAATATAAGCAATTACAAAATAGTTTTAAGTTCCGTCTTCAAATGACTATTTTTACAATAAACGACACCATTAGGAATCACATTTATGATCAAAAATAAAACACATATGAAAATTACCCATCTGATTCTGTTATTGTTTTTGTTTTTTCCAATGATAAAATCGGACGCTCAGCAAAAGAATTATCTGATTCATACGGTTGCATTTTATAATTTCGAAAATCTATACGATACAATAAATGATGCGAATACTCGAGATGATGACTGGGTTTATTCCTCAAGCTATTACAGGAAAAAAATTAGTAACATAGCAAGAGTTATTTCAAAAATAGGAACAGGAGAGAATCCTAATTCGCCAACAATTATAGGTTTGGCAGAAGCTGAAAATAGAAATGTTTTGGAAGATTTAATCAAAGATCCTCAAATAGTCAATAAAGATTATGGAATAGTACATTTTGAATCGCCAGACAGAAGAGGTATCGATTGTTCTTTTCTATATCAAAAGAAATATTTTAAACCTACCAGCTATGCAAACATTCCATTGCTGATCTATGAAAAAGACACAAGACCAATTAAGAGAAAAATACTGGAAGACGATAAAGAGGATAGTAATGAACCAGATCAAACTACAAAAAGAATTTATACTAGAGATCAAATCCTGTTAACAGGATTTCTTGATGGAGAAGAAATGAATTTTATAGTAAATCACTGGCCTTCAAGACGAGGAGGGGAAGCTATAAGTAGCCTATTAAGAGAAAAGGCTGCGGCATTGAATGTGAAAATTATTGATTCTTTGCAAAAATTAAATCCAGATGCTAAAGTAATTACTATGGGCGACTTAAATGACGGACCTTTTAATACTAGTTTAAAAAAGGTACTTAAAACAAAAGCAAATAAAAACGATGTTCAACTTTTAGGAATGTATAACCCAATGGAAAGCATCGCCAAAAAAGGAATTGGAACTATTGCTTTTCGAGACGCATGGGATGTTTTTGATCAAATAATACTGACAGAATCATTAATAAGAGCCGATTATTCGACCTATAAATATTGGAAAGCAGGCATTTATAACGCTCTATTTATGGTTCAAACAACAGGACAATATAAAGGGTATGGTTTAAGAAATACACCAACTGTTCCAGGATTTAGTGACCATTTTCCGGTTTATATTTATTTAATCAAAGAAAAACAATAGCATTTTTAATTTCATAACTTTACATTTAAAAATTAGAAAAAATGGCAATAGCAAAACCTTTCAACCTCAATAAATGGATAGATGAAAATCGTAATCTGCTTAAACCGCCAGTTGGCAATAGAAATTTGTACAGAGAATCCGGCGATTATATCGTCATGATTGTTGCGGGTCCTAATGCCCGAAAAGACTACCACTATAATGAAACGGAAGAATTATTTTACCAACTCGAAGGTTCCATAAAAGTGATTATTCAGGAAGATGGTGAGCGCAAGGAAATGGAACTCCATGCCGGCGATATGTACCTTCATCCTGCTAAAGTTCCACATTCTCCAGTGCGTTCCGAGGGTTCGATAGGTTTGGTGATTGAAAGAAAACGCGCCGGAAAAGGATATACTGATGGTTTATTGTGGTTTTGTGATAATTGCAATCATAAATTGCACGAAGTCTATTTTGAACTGCATAATATCGAAAAAGATTTTCTGCCTCATTTTGAACATTTCTATAATTCAGAAGCATTGAGAACGTGTGAAAAATGCGGAACTGTTATGGAAACCGACCCAAGATTTGTTTAATCTGAATTAATTTCAGATTCTCTTTGCTTGGTGTCGATCATTTCGATTGCAAGAGAAATGTCACCCTGAGCGAATTCGAATGGAGGAGCTATTTAGCTTCGCTGAATCTTCGATTTCCCGCTGTGCGTTATATCTTTTTTTCCCTAAAGAAAGGAGAAAAAGGATGCCACTTCCATCCTACCGTGTGGACACAAATTTTTATACATTAGAATAGAACACAGATTTGACAGATTAGACGGATTGTCACAGGTTTTTTTGATTATAACATGAAAAAGCCAACATGATTATGACATTTCGGGACACGACTTTTTTAATTAGAAAAGAACAAATTTAAATCTGTGTTAATTTGTTCGATCCGTGTTATCTGTGTTCTATTTTAAGATGTGTCCAGACGGTTAGACTTCCATCGGGGCTAAAAACCGTGCATCGGACCACTTTTTCATTCCGACGAAGGGGGAATCTCATTCGATGAATGCTTTCTAAAGAGCTTTCCGCTTGGTTAAAAGGACAAGTTTTGCAAAATTTTTGGATGTGAAAGAGTTAAATAAAAGCGGCAATGTTTAGTATTTCAGGTTAAAATAATATATTTGTAAAAAAATACAACAAATTTCAATAAAAAAGTTACAATGATAACAATAGTAGGTCAATTCGGAATGAAAGAGGCATTGGGGCAATTGGGTGTAAAAGCCATAAACGAAGGAACATCAACAGGAATAAACCATTTTTCAAACGGTGAAATTCTGGAAAGTTATTCGCCAGTTGACGGTCAATTAATAGCATCAGTAAAAACTTCAACCGCCGCCGATTACGAAAAAGTAATGCAAACTGCAACCGAAGCTTTTAAAACATTTAAATTGATGCCAGCACCACAACGTGGGGAAATCGTGCGTCAGTTTGGAGATAAATTACGTAAAAACAAAGAAGCTTTAGGCAAATTGGTTTCCTACGAGATGGGAAAATCATTGCAGGAAGGATATGGAGAAGTTCAGGAAATGATTGATATCTGTGATTTTGCAGTTGGATTATCCAGACAATTACACGGATTGACCATGCATTCAGAACGTCCGGGACATAGAATGTACGAGCAATACCACCCAATGGGCGTTGTTGGAATCATTTCGGCATTCAATTTTCCAGTAGCAGTTTGGGCTTGGAATACCGCTTTGGCTTGGATTTGTGGAGACGTTTGCGTTTGGAAACCTTCAGAAAAAACACCACTTTGCGGAATTGCCTGTCAAAATATTATTGCTGAAGTAATCAAAGAAAACAACCTTCCAGAAGGAATTTCTTGTTTGATAAACGGAGATTATAAAGTGGGTGAAATGATGACCAATGATAGACGTGTACCATTAATTTCAGCAACCGGTTCCACTCGTATGGGTAAAATCGTGGCACAAGCTGTAGCGGGTCGTCTTGGAAAATCATTATTGGAATTAGGAGGGAACAATGCGATAATAGTAACACCAGATGCTGATATTAAAATGACTGTTATCGGTGCTGTTTTTGGAGCAGTGGGGACGGCAGGACAACGTTGTACTTCAACTCGTCGTTTAATCATTCACGAAAGTATTTATGATAAAGTAAAAGATGCCATTGTTTCGGCTTACAAACAATTACGCATCGGAAATCCATTAGATGAAAACAATCATGTTGGTCCGGTAATTGACAAACATGCCGTTGAAATGTACAACAAAGCGTTAGAAAAAGTGGTTGCCGAAGGCGGAAAAATCCTTGTAGAAGGTGGCGTTCTTTCGGGTGAAGGATACGAAAGTGGCTGTTATGTAAAACCAGCGATTGCTGAAGCTGATAACAGTTTTGAAATCGTTCAACACGAAACATTTGCACCGGTATTATACTTATTGAAATATTCCGGTTCCGTAGAAGATGCCATTGCTATTCAAAACGGAGTGGCTCAAGGGTTATCATCTGCGATTATGACGAACAATTTGCGTGAAGCAGAACTTTTCTTATCCGTTACAGGTTCTGATTGCGGAATTGCAAACGTAAACATAGGAACTTCAGGTGCGGAAATTGGTGGTGCTTTTGGTGGAGAAAAAGAAACAGGTGGCGGACGTGAGTCTGGTTCTGATGCTTGGAAAATCTACATGAGAAGACAAACCAATACAATCAACTATACAACGAGTTTGCCATTGGCACAAGGAATAAAATTCGATTTGTAGGATAACAAATAATCATAAACTAAAAAAGGCCATTTGATAGTTACATTTCAAATGGCCTTTTTTTATTTTATAAACTGCTTCGTGAACTTCACGAGAAATCTTTGTGCTTAAACCATTCTACATATTAAACGAAGCACCAATATTAAAAGTAAATTGGTTGTTTAAATGATTAAAAACTTCAGAATTGCTGTCGTATTTTGCTATCGGGAAACCAGCTTCGGAATAAATTCCAAATCCTTCCGAAAAGAAATAGCGCATACCAACGTGTCCGCCAAAGTTTTTAAGCCCTAAATTCAATCCTGGATAAAAATCTAATTTCTCATCAACTTTTAAAACGTTTCCAAGATTAGCATTAATTCTAAATTTAGCATCAAAACGATCTTTGAATTCTGGTTTTTCGCCTAAAACTTCTTTTACGCCCAATAAATAAGATCCAACAAATCCGTACGATAAGTTTTCGCCAATTCCAAAATCAGTAGATACTTGAATTCCTGTTCCTCCGTTTTGAATATTAGCTCCTACATTAAATTTCGCATCGCCTTTTCCTTTAAAAGCTTGTGCGTTTATCAAACTAAATGACAGCAATAATGCCAGCGTAATAATCTTTTTCATACTCTTGAGATTTAATAATTTCTTGCAAAAATAGTTTTTTTTAAACTAATTCCTACCTTTTTCACTTGGATATAAAGTTGGTAAAGGTTCGCTCTGCCAGAATTCTTTTGTATCAACATCCATAATAGTTAAAGAACCTTTGAAAGCGGCGCCGGTGTCTATATTCCAAATACAGGCCATTTGAACCGGAGTGGTTTCGCCAATTCGAGAAACAGGCGTGTGACCAATGTAAATTTCATTGTATAATGTGAATCGTTTGGGATACAATAAATCATCGGATTTCATGTTTTTATCCAATGCCAAAGCGGTTTCCCACAAGGTTCTGTCCCAATAAAAAAGCTTTGGAAAATATTCGAAATCGATGCCATTCATATTGGTAAAACCGGCGTGAATAAACAAACGGTTTTGTTCATCAAGATAAAAATTTTCCAGTGATTGGAGGAATTCAATATGTCTTTTCTTGGTCTCCGCATTAGTTTTTTCATACGCAATAACCGTTGCTTCGCCTCCATGTTTGTACCATAAAAGATTGTCTTTGCTGTCGTTAAGCCAGTGCAGCAGTAATTCATCGTGGTTGCCGCGAATAAAAACACAATTGTTTTTGGCACTCAATTCAATTAAATAATCAATTACCTGAGGGGACTGGCTCCAGCCATCAACATAATCTCCCAGAAAGATTAAGGTATCTTTTGTAGTTACGTTGGCTCTTTCCATAATTTGGTGTAGCGCATGCAAACCACCGTGTATATCGCCTATGACGAGTGTTCTCATTTCTTATTATCTCAATTTGTTCTTTTACAAAAATAGCAGAAAAGAGGTTTGTTTTTATAATTTTTTTAAACTTCTAGCTTTCAATATAGTTAGAATGAATTGCCGTTGGTTTTAACCAACGGATAGGTAGGTTTTTATTGGTATTGACTTTAACCAAAACAAAGCGATATTTTGACTAAAGCCAATGAGAATTGCTTTTTTGCGTTCCGTTGGTTAATACCAAAGGCAATTCAAATCATAGTGAATCATACTTCTTATTCCGAAGCTAATGTGAGAGGTATAACATTAAATGGCATTATTCAAATTTTTATTTCAGTGCTGCAAAAAAATCACTGTTTTTGGTGATAGTTTGATAAAGTATTTTAGGTTATTTTTACCAAAACTTAAAACATATATAAGATGAATGCAGTTCTCGCTTTGTTGCTTCTATTGACCAGTTTTGTATGTCAAGTAATAAATGAAATTATAGTTTGGTTTGCGGCATTGTGGTCGTAAATACTTTGTAAATAATCTGTAATTTATTAAAAAGATTGCTTTTTAATATTTCACTGCACATCATATTTCATCTTTCTCAAAATTCGCAATGCTTCTTTAAACGATAAATATACTTGGTTGAAAGGTTTTAAAAGCAGTTTGGCATCAATCAGTTTTTGTTTGGCTTCTTCAAAACCGTTGAGGTAACAAATCATGAATGTCGAGGGTAAGTTCTCTAAATCTTTGTGTTCTCTTTCAGTTAACGAAAGTCCTTTTTTTAGTTTGTTCAGCAAAGCAATATTGGAATTGTAAATATGAAACAACATTTTCTTATTGAATTCCGGTGGCTGAAAAAGCATTTCCCTTTCAATTTTGTAATAACCATTATCATGAAAATGAATGGTTTGTTTCTCCAAAGGATAATAACTCGTTTTGTCATTTAAACCTAAGGGAACATATTCTATAATCGTGAAAGTGTCCTCGTCAAAAGTAATTTCGACAACATCCTGAGCCGAGTAAAACAGCTTGATTTGTTCGTTTATCAGTTCAATGTCAACACGGGATAAATAGGTTTTATCACGGGATTTTTTAGCAATTCCTGCCCAGCAAATCACGAATAATTCTTTAAAAACTTTATACTTTGGTGACATATCCTTGTGCCGAAAATTCATGAAATCGATCACGCCATCGAGCGTATATTTGATGCTGTTTCTAGAATTGTTTTCGATTCCAATAACAGTTTCTGTGTTCTGGTAATTCTTCTCGATTTCGCCTTCCACCGGCATTGTATTACTGCCTCGTCGTATAAAAACGGCATTGGCTGGAATAGTATGAATTCCTTTTTTGAAATGAGAAGTTTTGCTTTTTGGTTTGATGGTTACCAATCCTATCACTTTATCCTTTGGCAAATTTGGGAATGGTACATTCTCGTACTGAATTTTCGGAGGATTTTCAAGATATGCATTCACTAAATTCTGAATCCGGCTATCGTCAAAAAAGTCATCACCCACAATGGCATTGTCTTGGTCCTCAACTCCAACCACTATATAAGAATTATTAGTGGGATTCGAATTGGACAAGGCGCAAATGTGTTTGAGGAACTTGGCTTTTCCCTCTCTGGTATGTAAATTCAACTGACGCTTTTTGTCATAAAAACTGCTCTCATCATTGTGGGCAAGGAGGTTTTTTATAAGTAAACGTTTGTTAATCATTGTTAATGTTGATTATTAGATTTAGAAACGCACTAAAAGGAAATTTTCTACGTTTTAAATTTACTAATTTTGTACGTATAAAACTCACTAAAAATAAAGAACTAAAAAATACGAAAACCATGAAAAATATAAAATTTTACGTATTAGGCTTTTTTGCGATAACGCTGCTGAGTTTGTTTTTCACAAGGTGTGACAACAATGATTCAACAGGAACAGCAAGAGTTACCGTGAGACTGTTCGATGCTCCGGGAGATTATGACCAGGTGAATGTGGAAGTGTTGGATGTTTTGATAAAAAACAGTTCAGACCCCAGTGATCAGGGATGGGAAAGCATTGGAAATCTTCCCGAAGGAGGCAAAATTGTTGATTTGCTGACATTGAGAGGCGGAGTTAACGCTTTATTGGCAGATGACTTGGTCCCTTCAGGGAATTTGGGGCAAATTCGATTGGTGCTTGGTGATGATAATTCGGTATTGCTTAAAGGTGAAACTGTTCCAATTCCCTTGAATACCCCTAGTGCCCAACAATCCGGTTTGAAACTAAAAGTTAACCAAATCCTGGAGGCGGGCAAAACATACGATTTCCTATTGGATTTTGATGTGGATGGCTCTATCGTCAAAGCCGGGGGTTCCGGAATTTATAATTTGCACCCAGTTGTCAGGGTTTCCACGGTAGAAGCTTCGGGAGGTATTACAGGCAAAGTTACTGGTCCATTACTTACTAGTTCACCACTTGCATTCCCAACTGGGTTTGGGGTAGGGGTGTCGGCGGTAAAGGCAGGGAATGATCCCATTACGACAACTATGAATACGGATACCGGTGTATTTCTGTTACCCGGGCTTCCCGCAGGAACGTATACGGTAACATTAACCCCTAATACTCTTCCTACTCCTCCTACTGTGACATGGTCACAAACACCACAAATTATTACGGGAGTAGTTGTAAGTAACGGAGTAACGACTGACATGGGTAATTTTTCATTTTAAAAGAACTTTAGAACAAAAAACAGCTGAAAATACAGCTGTTTTTTTGTTCTAAAATAAATGGAATAGCGAATGAGAATTGCAGATTTATAAATTTAAAAGACACTCCAAAATCTGCAACCTGTCATCTGAAATCATTAAGGTACATTATTCCCCATACTTTCTGTCCAAATGGCAAACCAATCTTCTTGTTCCAGTTCTAATTCAACTGCTTTCATCAACGATTGAATTCTGGCCACATTTACTGTTCCGGCAATAGGAATAACTTTTGCAGGATGTTGTAAAACCCAGGACAGCAAAATGGTATCGGAACCCAAATGGTATTTTGAAACCAATGTCGCCAATAATTTTTTTAATCGGTGGGTTTGTGGAATATCTTCCCTAAAAACACATCCCAACGGATTCCATGACATAGGACGAATGTGGTTGGTTTGCATATAATCAAAACTTCCGTCAAGCATCGGTTCAAAGTTGGTAGCCGAAAATTGCACCTGATTGTAAGTGATTTCCGTTTTCTGACGAATCAATTCTGTTTGCGAAGAAGTGAAATTAGAAAGGCCAAAATCAATAATTTTTCCATCGGATTTTAGTTTCAAAACAGCTTCGGCAATTTCATCCGCCTGCATCAAAGGACTGGGTCTGTGAAGCAAAAACACATCCAGATAATCGGTGTGTAAATTTTTTAATGAATTTTCAACGGACCAAATAATGTAGTCTTTCGAATACTCATAATGTTTTATGGTATTGGTGCGATTTTCCGTCACCATTTGGATGCCACATTTAGATATGAGTTGCATTTTTTCTCTGGCTATTTTGCCGGAAGCAAATGCTTTTCCAAAATCAGATTCCGTGGTATAGTCACCATATATATCCGCATGATCAAAGGTGGTAATTTTGTTTTCTAAACAGATATTTATCATGTTTTCCATTTCTGTTGTATTGAGATTTTTATCCCAAATTCCCCAATTCATGACACCTGCTACAATAGGTGATAATTTTGTTTTACTCATGGTTTTTATTTTTTATTGAAATGCTTAATTCTTCGATTTCAAAGTATATTTTTCAAAGTTCTTAAAAATAGGTAAATTCTATCATAATTCATCCTTAAAATTAGGGCATTTGTCGAAGTTTTAACCATTTTTTAACATCTTACTTCTAAAAAAAAATTCAATTTGCACTCTCAAAAGTAAGGCATTAAACACACGGTTTTAAAAATAATAAAATGGAAGAAAATACAGCGACTTTAGACATCAGAGCAATCAATGAAAAAATTGAAAGAGAGAGTGCTTTTATAGACCTTCTCACTATGGAAATGAACAAGGTTATCGTAGGTCAAAAGCACATGGTGGAGCGTTTGTTAATCGGACTTTTGGGTCAGGGACATATTTTGTTGGAAGGAGTTCCCGGATTAGCAAAAACTTTAGCGATAAATACCCTTTCACAAGCGGTACACGGATCTTTCAGCAGAATACAATTTACACCGGATTTATTGCCTGCCGATGTTGTTGGGACAATGATTTACAACATCAAACAAAATGAATTTTCGATAAAAAAAGGACCAATTTTCGCTAATTTCGTCCTTGCCGATGAGATTAACCGTGCGCCAGCCAAAGTACAATCGGCATTGCTAGAAGCGATGCAGGAAAAACAAGTGACTATTGGTGATACAACTTTTAAACTAGACCGACCATTCTTGGTTTTGGCTACGCAAAATCCAATCGAACAAGAAGGAACATATCAATTGCCTGAAGCACAAGTCGATCGTTTCATGTTGAAAACGGTTATTGATTATCCAAAAATGGAAGATGAACGGTTAGTGATTCGTCAAAACTTAAAAGGAAGTTATGAAAAAGTAAATCCTGTAGTTTCAGTAGAACAAATTTTACGTGCTCAAGAAGCGGTTCGTGAAGTGTACATGGACGAAAAAATAGAAAAATACATACTTGATATCATTTTTGCCACGCGTTACCCAGAGAAATACAAATTGGCCGATTTGAAACCATTAATCAGTTTTGGAGCTTCGCCACGTGGAAGTATCAATTTGGCGAATGCCGCAAAATGTTACGCCTTTATCAAACGTCGCGGATATGTAATTCCAGAAGATGTTCGTGCTGTAGTTCATGACGTATTGCGTCACAGAATAGGAGTTACCTATGAAGCCGAAGCCGAAAATATTACTTCAGTGGATATCATTAACAAAATCGTAAACGAAGTAGAAGTACCATAAGAATAGTATTCAGTGTTCAGTTTTTAGTGTTCAGTCTAGGTCGTTTCAAAAATATTTGTTGTTAAATAATTACAATGTAAAAAACTTTAGACAATAGACTTAATACTAATAGGAAAGACTGACATAAATTAATTAACTGAATACTCTTACTGATCACTCAATACTGAACACTGATCACTAAAAAAAATGGATACAAAAGAGCTTTTAAAAAAAGTACGAAAAATAGAAATTAAAACCCGAAGATTGAGCGATCATATCTTTTCGGGAGAATATCACACCTCTTTCAAAGGACGTGGAATGACGTTCAGCGAAGTGCGCCAATACCAATACGGGGATGATATCCGTGCTATTGATTGGAATGTAACTGCACGTTATAATGAAGCACACGTAAAGGTTTTTGAGGAAGAACGTGAATTGACCATGATGTTAATGGTTGATATTTCGGGTTCAGAAAGTTTTGGTTCGAAAAACCAATTCAAAAAAGACATCGTTACGGAGATTGCTGCAACAATGGCTTTTTCAGCGACTCAAAACAATGATAAAATAGGTTTGATTTTGTTTTCAGATGAAATAGAATTGTATATTCCACCCAAAAAAGGAAGATCACACGTATTGCGAATCATTCGGGAATTGATAGAATTTCAGCCTAAAAGCCGTAAAACAGATGTTGCCCAAGCCTTGAAGTTTTTATCGGGAACCCAAAAAAAGAAAGCCATCGTATTTGTAATTTCTGATTTCATGTCGGAGGATTATGAACAGACATTAAAAATAGCTTCCAAAAAACACGATATAACAGGTATTCGCGTCTATGATATTCGAGAAGAAAAAATGCCCAATTTGGGTATGGTTTCTATGCTCGATGCTGAAACCGGAGAAATCGAATTGATTAATACTGGTTCAAAATCGGTGCGAATGAATTATGAAAAACAATATAACGATAAAGTAAACTATTTTAAAGAAACATTCAGTAAATCAGGTTCAGGTGTTGTAAACACTAGAGTTGACGAAAGTTATGTCACTAAATTATTAGGCTATTTTAAATCGAGATGATGATTTCAGATTGTTGATTAACGATTTTTGATTTCAGATTTTGTTGGGATGGAGCAATGATTTTAAATTGAAGATTGAAGATTAACGATTTTAGATTTTGTTGAAGTGGAAAATTGATTTTAGATTGGAGAAATAAAAATAGAAAGTGAGTAAGTGAATAAACAAGAATTAGAAAATAGATTGATAGATTTTGCGGCGATAATAATAATTGTTGCAGGTAAATTTGAAAAAAACTATGCTGGAAATCATCTGGCAGGACAAATAATTAGATCTGGAACTTCACCCGCTTTAAATTATGGAGAAGCGCAAAGCGCAGAAAGCAGTAAAGATTTTATTCATAAAATGGGTATTTGTTTAAAAGAATTAAGAGAAAGTTTTGTTTGTTTGAAAATTATTGAAAAATCAAATTTAATCTCAGATTTAAATAATTTATCGATTGCAAAAACAGAAGCCAATGAGTTAATTTCTATTTTCGTATCAAGTATTAAAACAGCTAAAACAAATCTGAAATAATTTAGATTTTCGATGTTAAACGAATAGAAGTTTCGGGAGAAATCTGAAATCGTTAATCTTCAATCAAAAATCAAAAGGTTTCAATAATAAAAGATGAAAAAACAATTATACCTACTATTATTGCTGCTTTCTACGGCTGTTTTTGCACAACAAAAACAAGTAGTCACAAGTATTGACACGATTAAAAATAAAATTGGTGCGGAATTTAAACTATCGATAAAAACGACTGTTGACACATCGTCTAAAGTGATTTTTCCAAACCTGAAAAACTTTGGCGCTTTAGAGGTAATTCAGTCCTATCCTATTGATACCGTCAAAACGGATGGCCGTTATGAATTGGTGAAAAAATATGGTTTAACCCAATTTGATTCCGGTAGATATGTTATTCCAAGCATAAAGATTTTTATCAACAGTAAACCATTTTTTACGGATTCGTTTTTGGTTGAAGTGGCGAATGTTCAGGTGGATACTTTAAAACAAAAAATGTTCGATATTAAGGATATCGCTGCTGCGGATAATTCGATAGGAGATTGGTGGAAATATCCTTTAATACTGGCATTGATTGTTGGAATTGGAGCATTGGTTTATTGGTACATTAAAAAACAACAAAAGAAAAAGCTGGAAGAGGAAATATTCAAAACGCCAATTGAGAAAGCAACCAATTTGCTGGATACTTTAGAGAAAAAAGAACTTTGGCAAAAAGGAGAAGTCAAAGCCTATTACAGTGAATTGACGGATATCGCCAGAAATTATATCGAAGAAGCAATTGAAATTCCAGCGATGGAAAGCACTACAATGGAACTGATTCAGGGACTTAGAGCGGCTTCTGTCAAAAAGAAAATGACGCTTTCTCAGGAAACAATTGAAAATCTGGAACGTGTTTTGAAACAAGCCGATTTAGTGAAATTTGCCAAATCTAAACCATTGGATTTTGAAATTACCGAAGATAGAAATAAGATTCAAAAAGCAATTCTGACATTAGATAGCTCCATTCCAGTGGAAGTTCCAGTAGAAGAAGATACTTTATTGAATGAGGCGCAAAGACAAAAACAGATACAAATTCAATTGCAAAAAAAGAGGAATAAGCGTATTGTTACTGCAGTTGTTTCGGTTGTCTTTTTAGCGGTGGCAATCACGACTTTTTTCATTGTTCTCAAAGGATTTGATTATGTAAAGGACAATATTTTTGGCCATCCTACTAAAGAATTATTGGAGGGCGAATGGGTGAAAAGTGATTACGGAAACCCAGGTGTTATTATAGAAACACCAAAAGTGTTGAAAAGAGTTGATCTGACCAAAACGCTGCCTAAAAACGGAATGGCTTTGATTAAAGAGATGCAATCTTTTGCATATGGAAGTGTTGTAGATCCTTTTTACCTTATGGTTTCTACTTTAAAATACAAACAGGAGACAGAAATAGATTTGGCAAAATCAATGGACGGTGCATTGCAATCATTTGAAGCTCAAGGAGCCCAAAACATGATTGTTAAGCAAGAGGATTTTGAAACCAAAGAAGGAATTAAAGGATTGAAAGCCTACGGAACATTCTCGCAAATTGATGGCGATAATAAAGCGAGCGTTAAAATGTATTATGAAGCATTATTGTTTAGTCAAGAAGGCGGATTACAACAAATTTTACTCTTCCATGAAGAAGGGGATAGGTATGCAAATGAAATATCAGAACGAGTTTTGAACTCTGTCGAATTAAAACAAGCAAGTAAATAATGGCTAAAGTAACTTTTTTAAACCCAGAATTTTTTTGGTTGTTTCTTCTGATTCCAGTCGCAATTGTCTGGTTGTTTTGGAAAAAGAACCAACAATCAGCAACGTTAAAAATAAGTTCAATACAAGGATTTAAAGGCACAACTTCTTATTTAACAAAGCTGAAGCCAATATTGAATGTGTTTCGAGTGTTGGCTTTATGTTCTTTGATTGTTGCAATGGCAAGACCAAGAACGGTTGATATAAGCAATAAAACTAAAACTACGAAAGGAATTGATATTGTTATGGCAGTTGACGTTTCCGGAAGTATGCTGGCCAAAGATTTGAAACCAGATCGAATGCAGGCGCTTAAAAGATTAGCTGCAGATTTTGTTGAAGAAAGACCAAACGATAGAATTGGATTGGTGGTTTATGCTTCTGAGGCGTATACAAAAACGCCGGTAACAAGTGATAAAGCCGTTATTCTGGACGCTATCCAAAGTATAAAATACGATAACATTCTAAAAGACGGAACAGGAATAGGAATGGGATTGGCTACTGCTGTAAACCGTTTGAAAGACAGTAAAGCCAAAAGCAAAGTGATTATTTTGATGACTGACGGGGTTAACAACGCGGGATTTATTGAGCCAGACACAGCCTCGGATATCGCCAAACAATACGGAATAAAAGTATATACTATAGGAATAGGAACAAACGGAATGGCAATGTTTCCGTACGCAGTTGCACCAAATGGACAATTTCTTTTTCAAATGATGAAAGTTGAAATTGATGAGCAAATGATGAAAAAAATTGCAAACAATACGGGTGGAAAATATTTTAGAGCGACGAGTAATAGCAAGTTAGCCGAAATTTATGCAACAATAAACAAACTGGAAACTACAGAAATTGAAGAATTAAAATTCTATGATTATGATGAAAAATTTAGGCCATTTGTATGGTTTGCAGGTTTTTTGTTATTACTTGAGATAGGATTGCGAAATACAGTTTTTAAAAGCTTTATATAATGTCAGTCGTAGTTTTCAGTCGTAAACTGCAACTAAAAGGAAAAAAATGGAATTAGACGAAAAAAAATATTTATACCTCCTTTTTATACTACCCATTGTGGCGCTGGTTTTTCTAGTTAATTTATATTGGAAAAGAAAAAAACAACGCGAATTTGGAGATTTAGAGATCGTAAAAAAACTAAGCCCGGAAAGCTCTGTTTTTAAACCAGTTTTGAAGTTGGTATTGTTATTATTAGCATTACTTGGACTGATTCTTGGATTGGTAAATCCAAAGATTGGTACTAAAATGGAAACCGTAAAGCGAGAAGGAATTGATATTGTTTTTGCAATGGATGTATCCAAAAGTATGCTGGCTGAGGATGTAGCACCCAATCGTTTGGACAAAAGCAAGCAAGTTGTCTCGCAAATTATCAATCAATTAGGGAGTGATAGAATAGGAATTGTCGCTTACGCCGGAAGTGCCTTTCCCGTATTGCCCATTACGACTGATTATGGTGTTGCAAAAATGTATTTGCAAAGCATGAATACTGACATGGTTTCATCTGTAGGAACATCGTTCAACGAAGCAATCAAACTGTCTACGACTTATTTTGATGATAAAAAAACGAGTAAGTTATTGATTATGATTTCCGATGGTGAAGACCATGCCGAAGGAGCAGAAGAAGCTGCAGAGGAAGCTAATAAATTAGGGGTAAAAATCATCACAATAGGAATAGGAACTGAAAAAGGAGGTGCCATTCCTTTGAAAAGAAACGGCATTATCGAAAGTTTTAAAAGAGACAATAACAATGAAGTGGTTATTACCAAATTAAATCAAGAAAGTCTAAAAGCAATTGCAAAAGCCACAAAAGGCGGTTATGTGAACGGAACGAATACTAAAGAAGTGCTGGAGTATGTGAAAAACGCATTAAATAATATTCAAAAAACCGAATTTGAAGCCACACAAATGGCCGACTTTCAATCGCAATTTCAATGGTTTTTAGGTTTTGCTTTTGTTTTCTTATTTCTGGATATTTTTCTTTTGGAAAGAAAAACAAGCTGGGTAAACAAATTGAATTTATTTAACGAGAATAAATAAAATAGAATGACAAAAATGTATTTAGCTTCGTCTCCCTCTCCTTTGGAGAGTCCTGACGCTTCGGGAGGGGTGAGGAAAAACATAATTTTACACCTGTTATTACTTTTTTCTTTTGTTGTAAACGCACAACAGAAAGACAGGATATTGCCTAAAGCAAACGAGGAATATGCTGAAAATAAATTTGTGGATGCCGAAGCTAATTATAGAATTTCGGATTCAAAATTTCCGAATAAAACAGTTGCACCTTACAATTTAGGGAATGCTATTTATAAGCAAAACCAAGTTGCAGAGGCTAAATTTGCTTACGCAAAAGCATTGAAAAACGCTAAATCAAGACCTGATAAACACCAAGCATTTCATAATTTAGGAAATGTTTTCATGAAAGAAAAGGATTATACGCAAGCAGTGGAAGCCTATAAAAACGCACTGCGAAATGATCCTGCTGATGAAGAAACTCGTTATAATTATGCTTTGGCAAAGAAAATGCTAAAAAAAAATCCGCCAAAGGATGATAATAAGAAAGACGACAAGAAGAGTGATAAAGAGAAGAAAGAGGATAAAAAGGACGACAAGAAAGACGGAGAAAAAGATAAAAAAGATAAAAAGAAAAAAGACGACAAAGGAGATAAGGACAAAGATAAGAAAGAGCCTAAACCAAATGAGAATGGGGAACCAAAACCGACGCCTGGAGGAATCTCTAAAGAACGTTTAGAAAATCTTTTGGATGCGGTAAATAAGGAAGAAAAGAAAGTTCAGGATAAAGTGAATGCCCAAAAAGTAAAAGGAAAACCAATGAAAACGGAGAAAGATTGGTAATTCAATTAGATAATTTGAAAATGAAAAGATTTATAGCAGTACTTGTTTTAATGGTGTGTAGCTCACTTAGCGCTCAAGTACAATTTGAAGCGAGAGTAAGTAAAACCACGCTAGGCTTAAACGAAAGACTTCGTATCGATTTTATAATGAATGTAGATGGAGATAATTTTAATCAGCCATCTTTTGAAGGATTTAGAATTATTGCCGGACCGAGTCAGCAGGTTAGTCAGTCTTGGGTAAATGGGAAGAGTTCTTTTGAAAAAGTATATTCTTATTTTCTTTTGCCAAATCAAAAAGGATCGTTAGTTATCAAGCAAGCAGCGATAGAATACAACGGGCAAATTTTTAAAACATCGCCCATAAGAATTAATGTTACTGCGGCAACGGAACAGCCTAGAGATCCTAACGATACTCAAGTTTCTGCGGATGACAATATCTATCTTGTGGCGGATGTTTCCAAGACAAATCCCTACATCAACGAACCTATTACGGTGGTTTATAAATTGTATTTCAGTTATAATATTGGAATTACCAATTGGCGAGAATTAAACAAACCAAAGTACAACGACTTTTGGAGTCAGAACATCGATATCAAACAGCTTGTTGCTGAGGAAGGCATGTTTAAAGGGCAAAAATACCGTTATGTGGTATTGAGAAAAACCGTTTTATATCCGCAAAAATCCGGAAAGTTAGCAATAGAACCTTTGTCATTAGATATTGATGTGCAATTGCCTACAAATCGCAGAGATATGTTTGGACGTGTAATTGTTAATGAGGGTAACAAAAGAGTTTCTGCAGGAACAAAAACAATAACCGTTAAACCACTTCCTGAAGCAGGAAAACCAGAAGATTTCTCTGGAGCTGTTGGGAATTTTAGTTTTAAAGTAACACCATCAAAGACCGATTTAAAAAACGGAGAAAGCCTTGATTTGGTTGTAAGTGTGACTGGAAAAGGGAATATGAAACTATTCAGCTTGCCAAAACCGGTTGTGCCAAATGCGCTGGAAATGTATGATGCGGTTCATAATGAGCAAGTGAATACACCGCTTTCAGGAATGTCAGGAAAAATTTCTGATAGTTATACTATTATACCACAGTACAAAGGGGATTATCCTATAAAACCATTAAAGTTTTCTTATTTTGATTTGGGTTCAGAAACCTATAAAACACTAAGTTCACCAGAGATAATGATTAATGTTCTCAATGGTCCTACAGCTTCGGATGCTACTACAGCTTCGAATTCAGGGGAGAACAAAAATAAAATTACAAACGTTGAACAATTCAAATTCATCAAGTTAAAAAGCAATCTTTTGAACATGAATAAAAAAGATTTCTTCGGTTCTAATTTATTTTATGGATTGCTATTTTTCCCGTTTCTATTATTGCCTTTGATTGTATTATTCAAAAAGAAAAAAGAAGCTATTGACGGTGATATTACCGGAAATAGAATCCGAATGAATAATAGATTGGCAAAGAAATATTTATCGGAAGCCAAAAAACAAATCAACAACAAAGAACTGTTTTATATTGCACTTGAAAAAGCGATGCATAATTTCCTGAAAGCTAAATTACATATTGAGACTTCAGAAATGAGCAAGGATAATATTCAGGAATTCTTGTTGTCGAGAAATGCTAATCCAGAAGCGGTGAATGATTTTATCGCACTTACAGAAAACTGTGAAGTGGCCAGATATGCACCATCGTCAAGTGTTACGATACAACAGGATTTTGATAAAGCGGTAGCGATAATCTCTGACTTAGAAAAACAGATTGTTTAAATATCTATTTAAAATAGACACTAAGACACAACGCAGATTGGACTAATTATTGAGTTAACTAATTTTGCGTCTTTGTGCCTTCGTGGCAAAAAAAATGAAGTAGTGCCTCCGGGTAAATAAAAATAGAAATGAAAAATATACTATACATACTCTTACTTTCAACCCAAGTTTTCTTTGCCCAAAATGGCTTTGAAAAAGGGAATGCCTTTTACGAAAAAGGGAAATATGAGGAAGCTGTTACAGCTTACGAAAGTGTTTTGAAAGACAACAAACATTCGTCAGAATTGTATTTTAATTTGGGAAATGCGTATTATAAATTGAATAAAGTAGCACCTTCCATTTACAATTATGAAAAAGCATTAGTGCTCAATCCAAATGATAGCGAAAGTATCAACAACTTAAAATTTGCTCAAAAAAGAACCATTGATGAAATTAAAGTAGTGCCAAAAGTTGGTTTTGGAAAGTTAGTCCGTGATTTCACGGGAATCTATCATTACAATACCTGGGCGTGGATTTCTGTTGGACTTGCAACATCATTCTTATTGTTTTTTCTGGGATATTATTTTTCACAAACAACAGTATCCAAAAGAATATTCTTTTTTGGAATGGTTGTACTTATTTTTCTGATTCTAATAAGTGTTTTATCAGCGATTTTCGAGAAAAGCCATTTTGATACTGAAAAACCGGCTATTGTTTTTGCCGAAATAGCAGATGCAAAAAGCGAACCCAGAAATGGAGGTCAGGCAATCTTTATGTTGCACGAAGGGACCAAAGTGTACGTGGAGGAAATCATTGGAAAATGGAAAAAAGTGCAATTAACGGATGGAACCGAAGGTTGGATCGAGAGTAGCGCGATAAAGGAAGTGAAATAATAGTATTCAGTGTTCAGTTTTTAGTGTTCAGCATTCAAATTGGAATAAATGAATTAACAAACAATATTGGCTAATCGCTTTACAAAATCGAAACTTAAAACAGAGTGTCCAATTACTGACCACTAAAAACTGAACACTGATTACTTCTTCTTCAAACCATCGTACCATTTCTCTATGGAAGGATACATAAATCTAGCTGTTTTTTGGATGGGATTATAAAATAGAGATTTATCCAATGTCTCTTTTTTGGCTATAAAATTATGATAATTTATTTTTTCGAAAACAGCGAATACAATACCTAATATCAAAACAGTTTTTAAAACCTTAAAAAATCCACCACCCAATTTGTTAATCCAACCTAAATAAGCAAAATCCGCTATTCCGGTAAGGAATTTTTCCAATAATGATATTCCAATCACAACAAGGATAAAAGTGAGCACAAAAGCAATCACTTGAATGGTATGGGGATTCCAATGAACAAATCCTGCCAACAGTCCTTTTATAAGTGAGGAAAATTTTATGGCAAAATAAATCCCGACTATTATTGAAACTAAAGAAGCTAATTCAACAAAAAGACCATTTCTAATGCCTTTATACAAAGCAAAGGCAAGTAATCCACCCAAAACGATATCTAAAAAACTCATAATTATATTTTATAAAAGAAAAAGTGCAAATATAAAAGAATTGTTCGGTATCAATTGCCAAATTTCAAGTTCTTATCTTTGTCAAAATAATTCGATTACTATTTTTGAAAATCTACAATCAAAAGTCGTTAATCTGCAATCAAAAATAAAAATGTCAAGAGACACACAACTTAAAGAACGCTGGGAACAGCTTGTAAATATACTTTCTAATCAATTTTCTCAAGGGGAAGATTTAGATCTCGATGCTATTATTTATCTGATTGGAGTACAAGAACTCGGGAAAGTACATAGCGAATACAAGAAAGACGAAAAATTAAACCTGATGCACATCGCGATTTGCAGGTTATTAGAGCCTTATGGATTCTATGAATTCGAATTTTTTGATGAAGAAGGATGGCCTCATTACAAAGTAAAAGAGGAATTACCGCCACTAAAAGCGGGAGAACAATCGGTTTTAATGAAAGAAGCTATTGTTAATTATTTTATTGAAAGAGAACTAATTTCGTAGTTTGCAGTCTCAGTCTCAGTTTTCAGAACGAATCTACTGAAAACTGAGACTGAAAACTGAAAACTTTTCCCTAAATTTGCACTCTCAATTATTGGATGAAAATGATAGACAAGATAAAAGAATATATTGGCGAAGCACAAGCTTTCTCAACGCAAAATACAGCAGATTTAGAAGTATTCCGAATTAAATTTCTTGGAAGTAAAGGGCTTTTAAAAGAACTTTTCGCTGAATTCAAAAACGTTCCTAACGAACAAAAAAAAGAATTTGGTCAAGTAATCAATTTGCTTAAAACTTCTGCCGAAGATAAAGTAAAAACCATACAAGAAGCTTTAGAAAGCAAAGAAGAAATCAAAGGGTTGCACGGGGATTTGACGCGTTCAGCTGAACCGATTACTATTGGTTCCCGTCATCCTATTTCATTGGTAAAAAACCAAATTATCGATATCTTTTCGAACATTGGTTTCAATGTTTCCGAAGGTCCTGAAATTGAAGATGATTGGCATAATTTCACCGCATTAAACCTGCCAGAATACCATCCGGCACGTGACATGCAAGACACGTTTTTCATCCAAACCAATCCTGATATTTTGTTGCGCACGCACACATCATCCGTTCAGGTGCGTTACATGGAGAACAACAAACCGCCCATTCGTACGATTTCTCCGGGAAGAGTTTTCCGTAATGAAGCCGTTTCGTCGCGTTCGCACTGTATTTTTCACCAAGTGGAAGGATTGTATATAGACAAAGACGTTTCTTTTGCCGACTTAAAACAAACGCTTTTGTATTTTACCAAAGAGATGTTCGGAAAATCAAAAATCCGTTTGCGTCCGTCTTATTTCCCGTTTACTGAGCCAAGCGCTGAGGTTGATATTTATTGGGGTCTGAAAACAGAAACCGATTATAGAATCACCAAAGGAACCGGTTGGCTAGAAATCATGGGTTGTGGAATGGTAGATCCTAACGTTTTGAAAAACTGTGGCATTAATCCTGACGAATACAACGGTTTTGCATTCGGAATGGGAATTGAAAGGATCGCCATGTTGTTGTATCAAATCGGCGATATCCGTATGTTCTACGAAAATGACGTTCGTTTCTTAGAGCAATTCAAATCAAGCATTTAAATATTTAAGAATGTTGATTAACGATTTCTGAAGGATTTAAAATCTGAATTCAGAAATCGTTAATCTTATATCTAAAATCAAAAATATGAAATCCGACATCATCATCCCCGAAGTAGAAAACGTATTCCTTGCTGCAGTTCAGGAATGGAGCGACGATTTCATGGAAAAAGTATGGTATGCCTATTTAATAAATGATAGTGATTACCTTATAGAAAGTGTAATGGTCGTTTCCAAAGCTTTTGGAACCATAGACGGCGAAATGAAAAAAACATCACTTTTGCGTCATGCTTTTGTAGAAGTGCCGCCAGTTTCAGTGATCAAAATAGAAATGATAGAAAAAAGTGTTCTGGCACTTAACAATGAATTTATGTTGACTTATTTCATCGGGGATAAATTGCACGACAAAAAATTCATTTTTAAGGCACATTCCATCCATGAAGATTTTGTGGAAGAAGTGCCTATTTTATTCGTTGACGGAGTTATTGTGAGGTAAATTATTGATTGTTGAGCCTTTTGTTTTTGGATTTCCAAGTAAAATAACCCAAAACAAAAATGCCGAGTATAATGTAAGCACCCCCGCGAATATAAAAACTAGGTTTGGAAACCTGTTCTAAAAAAGGAACTTCTTTTATTTCAAATAAAATCATAAAGACGGTCATGAAAACACCCCAAATTCCACCGGTTTTAATCTGATATTTCCATCTTTCGCCCATGACATGTGTATTTTGATTATTGAAATCTGCTATCTGTAATCTGAATTAATCTAATTTGTCAGTCAGGGCCTTAAAGACAGTTTTAGCATCCTTTCCTTCATATAGAATCTCGTAAACGGCATCTATAATTGGTGTTTTAGCACCGTAGCCTTGATTGAGTTTATAAGCACTTTTAGCGGCATAATAGCCTTCGGCAACCATGCTCATTTCCATCATCGCTGATTTTACCGTGTAGCCTTTACCAATCATATTCCCGAACATTCTATTTCTGGAGAATACAGAGTAACCCGTAACCAATAAATCGCCTAAATAAGCTGAATCATTAATGTTACGTTTCATTTTATGAACTTTCTTGATGAATTTTCTCATCTCTCGAATCCCGTTACTCATCAACACCGACTGGAAATTATCACCATAACCCAATCCATGGGCCATTCCAGCTGCAATTGCATAAATATTTTTTAGCATGGCAGCATATTCGGTTCCTATAATATCATCTGTAATCTTCGTTTTGATGTAATTTCCAGATAAATTCTTAGCAACAATTTTAGCTTTTTCATCATCGCCACAGGCAATAGTCAGATAAGACAATCGTTCCATAGCAACTTCTTCTGCGTGACAAGGTCCGGTAATTACACCTATATTATAATAAGGAATGTCATATTTAACATGGAAATGTTCGCCAACAATCAAACTCGTTTCGGGAACGATACCTTTTATTGCCGAAAAAATGATTTTGTCTTTCAATGAAACCGTCAGTTTTTCTAATTCAGCATCTAAAAAAGCAGATGGAATAGCAAAGATTATATAATCAGCATAAGCCACAGCCTCATTTATATCACTGGTCAATTTCAGTTTTTTGACATCAAATTCAACGGAACTTAGATAATTTGGATTGTGTTTGTAGGTTTTAATGTGTTCTATAGCAGCTTCATTACGCATATACCACGAAATCTCCGAAAGATTTACACATAGCATCTTTGCAATCGCTGTTGCCCAACTTCCTCCGCCAATCACTGCAAATTTTATATTTTCGGTCATTTTTTTATTAAATTTAATCAAAAGTACTTAAAAAAGTAGTGATTATACAAATAAAATTGGAACAAGAAATTTGTATTTTTAAGAGTTTTCAAAATGCAATAATTATAAGGCTTAAAAAATAATTTTACTTTTTTTACTTCTTAACACAATATATACATGTAACTTGCGTTGTAGATCTTTATAAATTAATCATTTAACAAATATAATGCATATTGAATTAGTTGGTTTTGTTTTAGTATTTTAAAAGGCGTCCCCATTATAAATAGGAGAACGCCTTTTTATTTGTGCTAAAGTCAACCAGCATCAGTATTATTTGGAATAATTACTTCTTATAAAAGTTATTATGATCAATATATTCCCAAACTTTTGCAGGCAATAACGGCTGTACATTTTTCCCCTTCTTAATATTATTCCGAATAAATGTCGATGATATTTCTACAACCGGAGCATCAATCATATGAATTCTTGGATGGTCCTTAAACATTACGTTCTCTGCTTCGGTTGAAAGTCGAGGATAGACATAAATTTCATGATTTGCCAGAATAGCTTCGTAGTTTTTCCATTTGTGCAACGACTTGAGATTGTCTTCGCCCATGATTAAGGAGAACTCGTAACTTGGATATTTTTCCTGTAAGTGAACTAAAGTGTTCACGGTGTAATTAGGCTGTGATAATTTAAATTCAATATCCGAAGGTTTGATTTTTGGAAAATCCTCGGTGGCGAGATGTACCATTTGCAAACGATGGTAATCATCAAGTAAAGTGCTTTTTTTCTTCAAAGGATTGTGAGGCGTAACCACCATCCATACTTGGTCTAAATCGGCATGTTCCGCCATGTGGTTGGCAATGATGAGATGCCCAACATGAATGGGGTTAAACGTTCCGAAATAAAGACCTATTTTCATATTTTACCGCTAACTAGTAATTTATTTTGCACAAAGCCGCAAAGGCTCAAAGTGTTTATAAAACAATTCGTTCGTGCTAATTCGTGAAATTCGTGTTTTATTTTACAAAATTCTTTACCAATTGATAGGCTTCTTCAAGCGCAATATCTAAATCGTAGTTTTTTATAATAACATCAAACTGTGGTGCTGTGGCTAGTTCAACAGAAGCTTTGGCAATACGCATATTGATTTTGTCTTCACTTTCAGTAGAACGTTCTTTCAGTCTTCTTTTTAGTTCATCCACGCTTGGTGGCTTTACAAAAACAGCTAAAGTTTCTTCTGGGAATTTATGTTTGATACGTAATCCGCCCGATACGTCAATATCAAAAATCACATTTTTTCCTTTAGCCCAAATGCGTTCCACTTCACTTTTTAAGGTTCCGTAGAAATTGTCGCGATAGACTTCTTCCCATTCCAGAAAGTCTTCGTTTTTGATGTGTTTTTTAAACGCTTCGGTCGATATGAAATAATAATCTTTTCCATTTACTTCTTCGCCTCTTGGTGCACGGGAAGCTGCCGAAATTGAAAATTCAAGATTCAAATCTTCTTTGCTTAATAAATGCCTAACTATGGTGGTTTTTCCAGATCCTGATGGTGCCGAAAAAACGATTAATTTTCCTCCTGTACTCATTTTATGCTGAATTTATTTCAGTATCTATTTATGTTTTCCTGCAAGGTTTTTTTAACCTTGTAGGTATGGTTTAAAATTAATAAACCTACAAGGTTAAAAAAAACTTGCAGGTTGTGACTTATAGAACGTTCAACACCTGTTCCTTAATTTTTTCCAATTCGTCTTTCATCTGAACGACTAATTTTTGCATTTGTGCGTGATTCGATTTAGAACCCATCGTGTTGATTTCACGTCCCATTTCTTGTGTAATGAAACCTAGTTTTCTACCATTGGCTTCGGTGCCGTTGATGGTTTCAAGGAAATAATCAAGGTGATTGGTCAATCGCACTTTTTCTTCGGTGATGTCTAATTTCTCTAAATAATAAATCAATTCCTGCTCAAAACGATTTTCATCTACATTAACTTTTAGTTCTGAAATTGCAGTTTGCAGACGGTCTTTTATCGCCTGAACACGTTCTGGATCAAGTGCCAAAGCTTCGGTCATGTATTGACGGATATTACCAATTCGCAATTGAAATTCTTTTTCAAGAGACATTCCTTCATCTTTTCTGAAGGTCAAGATGTTTTGCAACGCTTCTTCGACAACGGTTTGGATTTGAACCCAGTCGTTTTCATCGATTTCATCACGTTCTATTTTCATGGTATCCGGCATGCGAATGGCCATTTTCATTAGTTCCGTTTCATCAGCATCGGCATAGACTTCCCTCAACTGGTTGATATATCCTTTTACAATGGGCACATTAACTTTCGTAGAAGTTTGTTCAGCGGTACTTTCGATAAAAATAGAAAAATCTACTTTTCCTCTTTCCAGTTTTAGGGCAATTTGGTTGCGCAAACCCAATTCCATTTCGCGGTAAAGAGAAGGCATTCTCACATTCAAATCCAAACCTTTACTGTTTAAGGATTTTACTTCTACCGTGATTTTTTTGGTTGGTAATTGCAAAGTCGCTTTACCAAAACCCGTCATTGATTGTATCATATAGTTGTATAAAAGAGGTCAAAGATAATGAAAAAGTGTTCAGTTTTCAGTGATCGGTGTTCAGTTGAGTAATCGTTTAGGATTGCTACTGATCACTGAATACTGATTACTTTTTTATTGGTATTCGATATTATCCCAAAGCTTTCATTACTTGCAACATGTTTTGCTGTGTGTTACCAATAAAAATTTTTCCGTCTATAATAAAAACAGGACGGCTCAAGAACGTATAATGTTCCAGAATGTATTTCTTGTAATCATCTTCAGTTAAAGATTTATTCTTTAAATCCATTGATTTATACAATTGTGCTTTTTTGCTGAAAAGTGCTTCGTAACTTCCGGAAAGTACGCGCATTTGTTCCAATTCTTCCACTGTAATCGGGTCTTGTTTGATGTCGTGAAACTTCAAATTATGATCTTTCGGTAATGATTTTATAATTTTTCTACAGGTGTCGCAAGAAGCGAGATAATATATTTTGTTCATATAAACAGCGATTTCTTTGTGCAAAGAAAAATCATTTGACACGGAAAATGATTATTTTTATCAAAAAATTAGAAAAATGAATCAAACATTCGACGTCAACACTACAAGCAGAAATATAGTTTCAAAATTTCTAGCCGGTTACACTTTAGAACAACTCAACACGATTCCTGAGGGATTCAGCAATAACTTGATTTGGAATATTGGCCATGTTATCGTGACACAACAATTGTTAGTGTATAAACTTTCAGGTTTACCCATGATGATTTCCGACGAGTTAGTCGGAAAGTATAGAAAGGGAACTAAACCGGGACATATCGCCACACAAACCGAAGTGGACGAAATCAAATCGGTATTGTTTGAAACAATCAATCAAACCAAAGTTGATTTTGACAATAAAATTTTCAAAAATTATAATGAATATCCCACATCAACTGGTTTTATCTTAAAAAGCATTGAAGATGCATTGGCTTTTAATAATTTCCACGAAGGGCTTCACATCGGGATTATGATGAGCATCAGAAAGTTTATTTAGGAGCTATTTCCCGCTATTCGTTGCAATCTTTTTTTCGGTAAAAACCTCAAAAAAGGATTTTCACTGCTATCCGGGCTAGGCAATCCCTAAAAATATAATAATTTGGTCTTTAAAAGAATTTTCAAATTATAGGAACTTAAATTCCTTATATGTTTCTGATTTTTTTAAAGACCATTTATTATTTAACGGTCAAATAATCGTTCACTTCCTTATAAAGCAACAACAATTCTTTTGGTCCATCTGCATACGATGCCGCTTCATAGGAATTATAATAAAGAAGCAACCCTTTATCGGTGTAGAAAATATTTTGGGGCAGGTTGAATTTCTCGTCTTCAAACATCAATCCGGTTGAATTTATAGATTTGTTTGTCGGAATTTTATATTTGGCTCTGAATTTTTTTTCGGCGAAAGCCTTAAAAGCATTCTTGTCTTTAAATAATTTAGTATTCGGAATAAATTTTCCGGTGTTAGGATCAAATAGCAGCGAACGCAACCCTTGGTAGCCATGAGCGCCACCGGTATAGGTATAGTGCTTGATTTCTATATTCAATATACTGTCGGATTGGTATTTTATACTTCCTTCAATGTCAGCTTCCCAGCCAAATTTGTCGTTCGGAAATTCTTTCTGAAGTTTTTCATAGGAATCAATAAACGAAGTTAACAATCCGTCATAATTCGTTGATGTATATGGCTTTTCGCCAAAATAAATAATCTCCTTCAATACCGAAAACACTTTTTTGTTGATGCTGTCCGCTACAATTGGGACTGCATTTGCAACAGGGATTTTTACAGTAATTTTTGGACAATTTTCTTTGCAGGGCAAAGTCGTTTTTTTCTGGAAAGATTGATCTTCAAAAACCAATTCGTTAGAACATCGCGCTGCCGAAAAAAGCAATAAAGTATAAATTAGTAGGTGTTTCATCTCAAAATTGTTAATTAAATACAAAGGTACCTACTTGTGGCTTGGTTAAAATAAATTAAAAGGTAAATTTGTAAAACAATTTTGCATTAAAAATTCAATATATGAAATTCAATACTAAAGTTATTCACGGTGGTCAGCATCATGATCCTAGTACGGGAGCAGTTATGCCGCCAGTATACCAAACGTCAACATTTGTACAAACAAGTCCTGGACACCCCATAAATCCGGATTATGAATACAGTAGAGCTGCAAACCCTACCAGGAGTGCTTTGGAAAATGCATTAGCCAGTATTGAAAACGGAACACGAGGATTGGCTTTTTCGTCAGGATTAGCGGCCACGGATTGTATTTTACGTTCTTTCAAGGCTGGTGATGAAATCATAGCTATGGATGATTTGTATGGTGGAACCTACAGAATGTTTACCCGTATTTATAAAGATTCCGGAATAAAATTCCATTTTGTGGATATGAATGATTTGGAGAAATTCAAGTCATTAATCAACGAAAACACCAAATTGGTTTGGGTAGAAACGCCAACAAATCCATTGATGAAATTAGCCGACATTCAAGAAATTGCTAAAATCACTGCAGCAAATAAAATCCTTTTTGCAGTTGATAATACTTTTGCAACACCCTATTTACAAAAACCATTGGATTTAGGAGCTGATATTGTAATGCATTCTGCAACCAAATATCTTGGTGGCCATTCTGATGTTATTGCGGGAGCATTAATTGTAAAAGACGAAGCACTTGGAGAACAATTGCATTTCCAACAATTTGCAACGGGAGCTACATTGGGACCAATGGATAGTTTCTTGGTTCTTAGAGGAATAAAAACTTTGCATTTGCGAGTAGAAAGACATTGTGAAAACGGTGGAAAAGTGGTGGAGTTTTTAAACAACCATCCAAAAGTGAAAACGGTTTATTATCCGGGATTGCCAAGTCATCCGTATCATGAAATCGCCAAAAAGCAGATGAGTGGTTTTGGAGGGATGGTTTCGTTCACTTTTGTTTCGGGTAAAAAAGAAGATGCTATTGATTTTCTGGAGAAACTAAAAGTGTTCACCTTAGCAGAATCTCTTGGTGGAGTAGAATCATTAGCAAATCACCCAGCTTTGATGACTCACGCATCGATTCCGGAAGAAAAGCGAAAAGAAATAGGAATTACAGATGATCTGGTTCGATTGAGCGTTGGTATAGAAGATGCCGAAGATTTAATTGAAGATTTAAAACAAGCATTAGCGTAAATTTATAAAAATAAAACAGCCCGCTTTTCTCCCTCTCCTTTGGAGAGTCCCGACGCTTCGGGAGGGGAGAGGAAAAAAGCGCCAATTCTAATTTTAGAATTGGCGCTTTTGTTTTTATATTGGTGTTTTGTTTTTTCTATTGTAAGTAATAAATATAACCAACATTCAACCAAACCAGCCAGTCGTTTGCTTTGTTTTCTTTGTAAAGTGCCGGATTAGGATTTAAACCATCTACCCAATTGGAAAAATAATATTGAAATCTTAAATCAATCATTAAATCTCGTAAAGGAGTCAGTTTATAACGGGTTCCCATGCTTGATACAACTGACCACACGGTCCCGCCTTCAGTAGAAAATCCATAAGGACGATCGTCTGTAGGGATTAAATATTTAGGAAATGTAGTTAAGGGTGTTCCCAAAGTTCCCATTGTTGAATAAGCTTCGGCATCATAATAACTGAATTGGGCTCCAAGACTTACGAATGGTCCTAAGCTACCAATTCTTGCGGTAAAATCACGAATACTCCATGGGAAATATTCTAGTTGCATTCCTATGTTTGTAACCGCGGTGCTTCCTTTCATTGCGCGTAATTGATCTGCTCCAAGAGAGGTTTTATTTGGTTCTACCCATTCTCCAAAATGCTCTAATTTGGTTTTATTATAAGAAAGCTCGGATCTTAATTTAAAATGGTCATTAAAATAAGTTTCAGGAGTAAAACAGTTACATTCGGCTTTGTAAGAGAAATTTAAATAATGAATAATTCCAATTCCTAAACCTGTATTTCCGGAGTTAGTTTTCAAATCATAGCGTTCCCCATAATCAGATTGAAAAGCCACAGGACCAGCAATAATTCCTACTTCATGCGAAAAACCAAATTGCGCATTTATTTTATTTGAAAAGCCAAATAAAATAAATAAAGTAAGGATGGTTTGTTTGATCATTAGATATTAAATTTCAACTCTTGACAAATATATAAAAACATCATCCATTAATTAAAATAAACTAAAAATTAAATATAAGTAATCAAATTCTCATTTGGTTACGAAAACTATAACGTTTTCGTAACAAATGCCACTTCAAAAGCATATTTCTCTGTAATTGCTTAATAAAAAGATAATTCTGTTGATAAAGTCAAAAAAAACACTGCAATATTCTTATAAGATGTATCTTTGTATACACTAACGAAAACGTTTTCTTAAACGTTAATAATCTAATTATTATGTCACAAAGTATTACTACTTTTATCGAAGCGGTTGCTAAAAAAAACCCTAACGAGCCTGAATTCATGCAGGCAGTTTTAGAAGTTGCTGAAACAGTAATTCCTTTTATCGAAGAAAATAAAAAATACCAGAACAAAATGCTTTTGGAGAGAATGGTCGAGTCAGATCGAATCATTACGTTTCGTGTAACTTGGATTGATGACAAAGGTGAAATTCAAGTGAATAGAGGATACCGTATTCAAATGAACTCTGCAATTGGACCATATAAAGGAGGACTTCGTTTTCATCCTTCAGTGAATCTTAGTATTTTGAAATTCTTGGCTTTCGAACAAACTTTCAAAAATAGCTTAACTACATTACCTATGGGTGGTGGGAAAGGTGGAGCTGATTTTGATCCAAAAGGGAAATCAGATAATGAAGTGATGCGTTTTTGTCAAAGTTTCATGACTGAATTGTGTAAACATATTGGTGCTGATACGGATGTTCCTGCTGGAGATATAGGCGTTGGTGGAAGAGAAGTAGGTTATATGTTTGGTCAATATAAAAGAATCAGAAACGAATTTACTGGTGTTTTAACTGGGAAGGGAATTTCTTTTGGAGGTTCATTGATTAGACCGGAAGCTACAGGTTACGGAGCCGTTTATTTTGCTCAAAGTATGTTGGCTACAAAAGGCGATAGCTTTACGGGGAAAACAGTTGTAATTTCCGGTTCAGGAAATGTAGCACAATATGCTGCTGAAAAAGCAACTCAATTAGGTGGAAAAGTAGTTACCATGTCAGATTCTGGAGGATATATCTATGATGCCGATGGAATTGATGGGGAGAAATTAGCTCATGTAATGGTAATCAAAAATGAGTTAAGAGGTAGAATTAGTGATTATATCACTAAATATCCAAATGCAAAATACGTTGCAGGAAAACGTCCTTGGGATGTAAAATGTGATGTTGCATTGCCATGTGCTACTCAAAACGAATTGAATGAAGACGAAGCAAAAGCTTTAGTAGCACATGGATGTATCTGTGTTGCCGAAGGAGCAAATATGCCCACTATGCCAGATGCAGTATTAGTTTTCCAACACGCAAAATTATTATTCGCTCCGGGAAAAGCATCTAATGCTGGCGGGGTTGCAACTTCAGGTTTAGAAATGTCTCAAAATTCATTAAGACTAGGTTGGGCATCTGAAGAAGTGGATGAAAAATTAAAAGGAATTATGCTAAATATTCACGCTTCATGTGTGAAATATGGTTCTGATGCTAACGGTTATGTTGACTATGTAAAAGGAGCCAACATTGCAGGATTTGTAAAAGTAGCTGATGCTATGCTGGCTCAAGGAGTGGTATAAAAAATCCTCACCCCTCCCGAAGCCTCGGGACTCTCCAAAGGAGAGAGTTAAAAATAGTAATGCCTTCTACCGTCCCGATGCTTCGGGATCGAATGGAAGGCATTTTTTTGTGTAACAAAATTCTAATACTTTCGTTTGTTCTATATTTGTAAACCAAATATTGATGCAAATAATGAAAAAGGGCGTTTTATGTTTTTTGCTTTTACTTTTTATCCAAATGGGTTTTGCCCAAAGTAATTTGTTGTGGCAAGGTTATTTCTCTTATAATGAAATTAAAGACGTTTCAGAATCTACAACTGCTGTTTTTGTCGCTTCAGAAAATGCCTTGTTTTCTAAAAATATAACAACAAGCCAAATTAAAACTACCAATACAATTGATGGACTTTCTGGGCAAACTATTTCTGCATCATACCACAGCGCAACATTCAATAAAACAATTGTAGGTTATGAAAACGGATTGATAATAGTTATCAACGAGGCCGATGGGAGTATGCTGAATGTTGTAGATATTATCAACAAACAACTTCCTTCAAACATAAAAAAAATAAATCACTTCACGGAATTTGAAGGTATTATTTACGTTTCCTGTGATTTTGGAATTGTCCAATTCAATTTGGCTACCATGCAATTTGGTGACACCTATTTTATTGGAACTAATGGAGCCGAAATAATTGTTAACCAAACGGCACTATTTAATGGATTTATTTATGCAGCTACAAATAGCGGTATAAAAAGAGCTACTATTTTTAATGAAAACTTAATCGATTATAGCCAGTGGGAAACAATTGCACCTGGAAACTGGTCCAGCGTTGAAATTTTTGGAGCAGATTTGTTTGCTGTTAATGCTGTAGGTTACATTCATAAATATAATGAAAGTACTAGTTCTTTTACAGGATATTTAGCTCTCAATCAACCCTCCTCAGACATGAGAGCAACTGTTAATTATTTAATAGTTACTACTTTAAACAGTGTTTATATTTACAACAGTCAGATGGGGTTGGTACGCCAAATAACCACAAACCAAATTACGGAGAGTAATCCTAGTTTTACTTGTGCAACGATAATAGGAGATACCATTTTCATTGGAACCAAAGAAGATGGATTGATTACTACCTCACTTTCTTCGGTTGGAACTTTTGAAAATACGACTCCAATTGGACCTTCTCGGAATAATATATTTGCGCTTCAAACGACATCAAATTCACTTTGGACGGTTTATGGCGATTATACAGTAGATTATAATCCGTATGATTTAGATAGTTATGGCGTGAGTAAATTTAGCGCCACAGGATGGTTGAATATTCCGTATGAAAAAGTTTTTGGGGCCAAATCAATGACCAGAATCACCGTTAATCCAAGTAATGAAAACGATGTGTACGCGAGTTCTTTTTTTTCAGGATTACTAAAAATTGAAAATGATGAACCTACTTTTTTGTATAATCAAACGAATAGTGGACTGGAATCATTAACCTTTGCCGGTCCAAATTATATTGATGTTAGAATAAACGGAGCGGCATTTGATAAATCGGGGAATTTCTGGGTGACCAATAGCAGAATTAAAAACGGATTGAAAGTGTTGAAATCTGACGGTCAGTGGCAAAGTTACGCGATGGATAATATTCTGGATTCAGCTATTGATAATAATTTTGGAACAATTGCAATTGATAAAAATGGTACGAAATGGCTCTCTACAAGTAGTGATGGGGTTATTGGTTTTAACGAAAGCGGCAATAAATTCAAAAAAATTACAACTGGACCTGATACCGGGAACTTACCTATTGCTGATGTAAGAACGGTTGCGGTAGATACCAGAGACCAACTTTGGATAGGGACTACAAAAGGATTGCGAGTTTTGTCTAATGTTGGAAGTTTTCAATCTGATAATCAATTAACGACCAATCCCATTATTATTTTAGAAGATAACTTGGCGCAAGAGTTGTTGTACGAACAATTTATTACTGATATTGCTGTGGATGGAGCCAATAACAAATGGATTGGCACTGCCGATTCGGGTGTTTTTTTAGTTTCACCAAACGGTCAGGAAACAAAATATCACTTTACAATAAACAATTCGCCTTTGCCCAGTAATGATATAAATGACATCGACATAAATAGTACAACGGGCGAAGTTTTTATAGCTACCGCTAAAGGTTTAGTTTCTTTCAAAGGAGTCTCGACTGCTGCAAATGATGATTTAAGCAATGCGTATGTGTACCCAAATCCAGTGCGGCCTGAATATCAAGGAACCGTTAAAATTGCCGGATTACTCGATAAAGCCAATATTAAAATTACCGATATTGAAGGAAATCTGGTTTATGAAACCACTTCCGAAGGCGGAACAATAGAATGGGATACCACGGCTTTTGGAAAACACAAAGTAGCTTCGGGAGTGTATATGATTTTTATTTCGGCACAAGACGGAGTCGAAACGAAAGTTAAAAAAGTAATGATAATCAGGTAATTTGTTTATGGTTTTGAGTTTGTGGGTTGTTTTTACAATCCGAAACTTTAAACTTTAAACTTTAAACAAAAAAAATGCTCGTAAAAACTAAAGCTATCGTCATTTCATCTTTAAAATTTCAGGAAAAAAGCTTGATTGTGAAATGCTTCACATTGTCGCATGGTTTGAAATCTTATTTTGTTCGGGATGCATTTTCTTCCAGAAAATCCAATCAGAAAATCGCCTATTTTCAGCCGTTGACTATTCTCGAAATTGAAGCTGTTCATAAAAATAAAGGTACTTTGGAGAATTTCAAAGAAATAAAAATCGCAACGCCTTTTCATTCCATCCATTCGGATATTTATAAAAGCACGATTGTGATGTTTGTTTCTGAAATTCTGCATCATTCGATTCATGAAGAAGAAAAAAACGAGCAACTGTTTACCTTTTTAGAAACTGCTTTGCATTGGCTCGACAATCATGATGAAATCGCCAATTTTCACCTGATTTTATTACTGGAAACTACAAAATACTTAGGCTTTTATCCTGATATTTCGGACATGAACATGCCTTTTTTCGAAATGACTGAGGGCGTTTTTACGCCGTTCAATGCCATCAGTTCGCTCACCGAACATGAAAGTAATTTGTTTAAAAAACTCATTGATTTAAAATTTGGTAACAATCAAAAAATATTTCATGTTATTGAAAGACAGCTAGTTTTGAAAATCCTAATCGATTACTACAGTTTTCACCTGGATGGCTTTAAAAAACCAAAATCCTTAGACGTTTTAAAAGAAGTTTTCTCTTGAAAAACCTTAGTAAAGGTTCAGAGACACAAATTAAAAATGAAAAACTAACACGAATTACACTAATTTTCACTAATTAATTCATGTTGTTTTTTAGATTTTGGATTTTGAAACTTGAGAATAGAATCAATTTTAAAATGAACAAAAAAATTTCAAACCTGTTTGGTAAACAAAAATTCGTGAAAATTCGTGAAATTCGTGTTCAATAATTCAAAATTCCTTACTTTCGCACCTCGATTTAGAAAAGGATAAAATGAGGACAAAATTTACTGAATACAAAGGACTTGACTTGCCAACTGTAGCGTCAGAAGTACTTGATTTTTGGAAGGCAGCAAACATATTCGAGAAAAGCGTAACCACGCGTGAAGGAAATCAGCCATTCGTGTTTTTTGAGGGGCCGCCTTCGGCAAATGGATTGCCTGGAATTCACCACGTAATGGCACGTGCGATTAAGGATATTTTTTGCAGATATAAAACTCAAAAAGGATTCCAAGTAAAGCGTAAAGCAGGTTGGGATACTCATGGTTTGCCTGTGGAATTAGGTACTGAAAAAGAATTAGGCATTACCAAAGAAGATATTGGAAAGACGATTTCCATCGAAGAATACAACGAAGCGTGTAAAAAAACCGTGATGCGTTACACGGACGTATGGAACGATCTGACTGAAAAAATGGGGTATTGGGTTGATATGAAAGATCCGTATGTGACCTATAAACCAAAATATATGGAAACGGTTTGGTGGATTTTGAAACAAATCTACAACAAAGATTTGATGTACAAAGGCTACACGATCCAACCGTATTCTCCAAAAGCAGGGACTGGTTTAAGTTCTCATGAAGTAAACCAACCGGGAAGTTATAGAGATGTAACGGATACGACTGTTGTGGCACAATTCCCCACCCTAGCCCTCCCCGAAGGGGAGGGAACCGGAGCCGAAAACTCTGTGTTCAAGGCATTCGGTTTCAGCGCCACGTCACCCTTCCCTTTGGGAAGGGATGGGGATGGGATTTATTTCCTCGCTTGGACAACAACTCCTTGGACTTTGCCTTCGAATACCGCTTTGACGGTTGGTCCAAAAATCGATTATGTATTGGTAGAAACCTTCAATCAATATACATTTCGTCCTTCGAAAGTGATTCTTGCTAAGAATTTAGTTGGAAAGCAATTTGGAAAAGGTTTCTTCGAAAGTTCAGAACCAGCTGATTTTGAGAATTTCAAGGAAGGCGACAAAAAAATTCCTTATCAGGTTTTGGCTGAATGTAAAGGAGCTGATTTGGTCGATATACGTTACGAGCAATTATTGCCGTTTGCGTTGCCATACCAAAATCCAGAAAATGCTTTTAGAGTAATTTCAGGGGATTTCGTTACTACAGAAGATGGAACAGGAATTGTACATACTGCGCCAACATTTGGTGCTGATGATGCAAAAGTGGCTAAAGAAGCTACGCCAGAAGTTCCGCCAATGTTGGTTTTGGACGAAAATGGAACTCCGGTTCCTTTAGTAGATTTACAAGGAAAATTCACTTCACACATGGGTGAATATGCCGGTAAATATGTGAAAAACGAATATTATAATGATGGTGAAGCACCGGAACGTTCTATAGATGTTGAGATTGCTATTCGATTAAAAGAAGAAAATAAAGCTTTCAAGGTGGAGAAATACGTGCACAGTTATCCGCATTGTTGGAGAACAGACAAGCCTATTTTATATTACCCTTTGGATTCTTGGTTTATAAAAATCTCTGAAGTTAAAGATAGAATGTTTGACCTGAACGAAACCATCAACTGGAAGCCAAAAGCTACCGGAGAAGGACGTTTTGGGAATTGGTTGAAAAATGCCAATGACTGGAATTTATCCCGTTCAAGATTTTGGGGAATTCCGTTACCGATTTGGAGAACCGAAGACAAACAAGAAGAAATTTTAATAGGTTCTGTTGAAGAATTATATAACGAAATTGAAAAATCAATCGCTGCCGGTTTCCAAAAAGAAAATCCTTTTAAAGGTTTCGAAATTGGAAATATGGCTGAGGAGAATTATGATTTAGTTGATTTACATAAAAATGTAGTCGATGAAATTACTCTGGTTTCTGCTTCGGGGAAAGCGATGACGCGTGAAGCGGACTTGATTGATGTTTGGTTTGATTCGGGTTCCATGCCTTATGCACAATGGCATTATCCTTTTGAAAACAAAGATAAAATAGACGAAAACAAAGATTTTCCTGCTGATTTTATCGCTGAAGGAGTCGATCAAACACGCGGTTGGTTTTATACGTTGCACGCTATTGCAACTTTAGTTTTTGACAAAGTAGCATACAAAAATGTAGTCTCTAACGGATTGGTTTTAGATAAAAACGGACAAAAAATGTCCAAACGTCTTGGGAATGCTGCAGATCCATTCGAAACATTAAAAGAATATGGTCCTGATGCCACACGCTGGTATATGATTTCAAATGCAAATCCTTGGGACAATTTAAAATTTGATTTAGAAGGAATTGCTGAGGTGCGTAGAAAATTCTTTGGAACATTATACAATACGTATTCGTTCTTTAGTTTGTACGCCAATATTGATGGTTTCAAATTTGAAGAAGCAGAGATTCCATTAAATGAAAGACCGGAAATTGATCAATGGATTATTTCGGAATTGAACACTTTGATAAAAGATGTTGACAGCTATTATGCGGATTATGAACCAACGAAAGCAGCTCGTGCAATCTCTGAATTTGTACAGGAAAATTTAAGTAACTGGTACGTTCGTTTATGCAGAAGACGTTTCTGGAAAGGGGAATATGCACAAGATAAAATTGCGGCTTATCAAACCTTATATACTTGTTTGTTAACCATAAGTAAGCTGGGTGCGCCTATAGCTCCGTTCTTTATGGACAAACTTTACAGAGACTTAACTTTAGCAACACAGTCGGAAAAGTACGACAGTGTGCATTTGGCGGAGTTTCCAAAACACGTTGAAAACTTTGTTAATAAAATGTTAGAGAGCAAAATGCAGAAGGCGCAGACCATTTCATCATTGGTTTTGTCACTCCGAAAAAAGGAAATGATAAAGGTGCGTCAACCATTGCAAAAGGTAATGATACCAGTACTTGACGAGAATCAAAGAGCTGAAATTGAGGCCATTTCTGACCTTATAAAAGCAGAAGTAAACGTAAAAGAAATCGTACTTTTGGATGATGCTTCGGGTGTTTTGGTGAAACAAATTAAACCGAATTTTAAAGCGCTCGGACCTCGTTTTGGAAAGGATATAGGCTTGATTTCTAAGGAAATACAAGGGTTTTCTAAAGAACAGATCAGCCAATTGGATAAGGAAGGCAGCCTGGATATTGTTATTGCAGGAAATAACGTAACTTTAACATTAGAAGATGTAGAAATAACATCACAAGATATTGAAGGCTGGCTGGTAGCCAATTCAAACGGAATAACGGTTGCGCTTGACATTACAATTTCTGAAGAATTAAAACAGGAGGGAATTGCCAGAGAATTGGTGAACAGAATTCAGAATATCCGTAAAGATTCGGGATTTGAAGTTACTGATAAAATTAAAGTTGAACTGAAAAGAAACGGACTTTTAGAAGAGGCAATTCTTAAAAATGAAGCATATATAAAATCAGAAACATTAACCAGCGATTTGGTTTTTGTAGATGAAATAGAAAACGGTACGGAAATTGAATTTGATGAAATAAAAACAAAAATAATAATTACTAAATAATTAGAATATGGTAGATGAAGCAACAAGATACTCTGACGCTGATTTGGCAGAGTTCAAAGATATAATCCTTAACAAAATTCAAAAAGCACAAGCAGATTTAGATTTGATAAAAAGTGCTTATATGAATGATTTGAATAATGGGACTGACGATACGTCGCCGACATTTAAAGCCTTTGAAGAGGGTAGCGAAACGATGTCTAAAGAAGCAAACTCACAACTGGCGATCCGTCAGGAAAAGTTTATTCGCGATTTGAAAAATGCACTTTTCCGTGTAGAAAACAAAACCTACGGAATTTGCAAAGTAACAGGCAAATTAATCGGGAAGGAAAGATTGAAAATCGTTCCTCACGCAACAATGAGTATCGAAGCAAAAAACTTGCAACGATAAACCTGTTGTTAAACAATATTTAACGCTCCATTGGGAGCGTTTTTTTTGATTAAATTGTTACTTTTGCGCCATTAAAATTTATAAAATGTCATTACGAAAAGCGTATCTCCTTATTTTTATCATATTACTTGTCGATCAAGTTTCAAAAATATACATCAAAACTAATTTTATTTTAGGCGAAGAAGTTGAAGTATTCAAATGGTTCAAAATTCTTTTTATCGAAAATGAAGGAATGGCATGGGGAACTAAAATCCCGGGAGCATACGGAAAATTATTCCTGACACTTTTTAGATTGGTTGCCGTTGGCGGAATTGGGTATTGGTTGTGGGATGCTGTTGAAAGAAAACACAGTTCAAATTACTTAATTGTAGCCATTGCATTAATTCTTGCAGGTGCTTTTGGGAACATCATAGATTCTGTTTTCTACGGAGTTATCTTTGACGACAGTCATCAGCAATTGGCTACTTTATTTGCAGACAAACCTTATGGAACTTGGTTTCATGGTCAAGTTGTCGATTTGTTTTATTTTCCTTTTTGGCATGGGGTTTTACCAAGTTGGGTGCCAGTTTGGGGAGGAAAAGAATTTACATTTTTCAACGCTATTTTTAATGTTGCCGATATGGCGATTTCTACAGGAGTTGGAATTTTGATTTTTTTCAATAAAAAAGCGTTTCATCATAAAACAGCCTAAATTTTAAATCACTAATTCATAAAATAAAAAAGACCTATTTCATAATTTGAATAGGTCTTTTTCTTTTTCTTGGATTTATTTGTTTTGTCCCGGAGCATAGCGTTTAGCACTTTGGTCCCCATTTATTTTTTTGGCTTGTCCCGGAGGAAGTCTCTTCGCCTTATAGGAGGCTCTGGGTGATCTTGTTCCCACTCTCACCGCACAGTCAGACAGTGAAAAGGCAAATACAGCAATTAAAAGAATTGTTGCAAATCTTGAATATTGAAATTTTTTCATAGCTTTAATTAGGCTTTATCTGCTAAAGTACGAATTCAAAATTAAAAAGAGTGGATTAAATTTGGCGTAACACAATAATCCAGTTTCACGTCACCTTCAAAAACATCTGTAATCAATTCTTCAGGATCAAAGAAAGAAAGACCAATTTTGATTGTATCCGGTTTACATTCTGATAAGAATTTGTCATAGAATCCTTTACCATAACCCACCCGATTTCCTTTTTTGTCGAATGCTAAAAGCGGTACAAAAACGACATCAATTTTATGCGTTGGAACTTCAATCCCATCAACAGGTTCGGGAATATTGTATTCGTTTTTCTTGATTTTGATGTTGTCCGTCAAAAGATAATGAACCAAATTACAAATTTTAAAATCGCATTTGGAAAGAACGATTTCCTTGTCTTTTCCGGATAATAAGTGCAGAATAAATTCAGTGTTGACTTCCCTGTGTTCCGTAATGGGAAGAAAAATATGGAAATAGGTTTTCTCCCAAATGGGAAGTGCCAATACTTTATTGGCAATAGCCAAACTCATTTCTTCCAATTCATTTTCAGAAAGTGAATTTCGTAAGGTTTTATATTTTAGTCTTAATGCTGTTTTATTCTTCATCTTCTTCATTGGTATTAGACATGTGATAAATAGCATCGCCTTCGTAAACAATAGGCGAATGATTGGCATTGATTACGTAACCGTCATTTGGCGCTTTCACTTTTCGTTCAAATTTCCCAAAAGGATCAGTTATCGTGGCAAGAATAGTTCCTTTTTTTACAAATTTCCCTATTGTATCGTAATCGTGTAATAATCCGGAACATTTGGCTCTTATCCAACCAGATTTTTCAATATAAATGGTAGGTGTTTTTTGTTTAGTAACAAAATGTTTTGGGTCTAGCATATCAAGGTGAGATAGCAAGCGCTTCACTCCATTTACACCTTCATCTGCAATAGCGTTATTGATATCAAGGGATTTTCCGCCTTCAAAAAGTAGCATTTTCACATTCAATTTTTCACTTGAACTCCTGAAAGAACCCGAAATATTTCTGGAATATAAGGTAAAAGGCGCATTAAACACATCGGCCAGTATTTTTAACTCTCTATTGTTTTGGGTAAGACGAATTTGCGGTGCGTTGAAACGGCTGGCGCCACCGGCATGAAAATCTACTGCATATTGTACAATTGGCATAATCTCCGTTAAAATATGAAAAGCGAATCTGCTGGCTAAAGAACCAGTTTTGCTTCCCGGGAAAACCCGATTTAAATCTCGGCCATCAGGAAATTCTCTGGATTTATTGACAAATCCGTACACGTTAATTATTGGAATACAGATTATTGTACCTCTTTTCGGTTTGTTTATTTTTTTATGGATAAGCTGTCTGACAATTTCTACGCCGTTGATTTCGTCGCCATGTATTCCTGCAGAAAAAAGAACCACTGGACCATCAATTTTAGAACGTCGGACAATTATAGGAATGTTCAGTTTTGTCGTGGTGTGCAATCTGGCAATTTCAACATTGATGGTTTTACTTTCGCCGGGAATAATGCTTTCGCCAAAAAGGACTATGGGTGTGGTATTGTTTTTTATCATAAGATATTGAAAAGATAAAAATATACAATTATGGGTTAGGAATTATAAGTTGTGTGTTGTTTTTCGTTTTAGAAAAATGTTATTTGTAAATTTGTTGGGAGTAAATTGAAAATTCAGATGGAAAACAGCAGAAAAGCTTTAGAATTAAAAAAACAATTAGATGATTTACGTCCAATTGATAAAGAACAAGAAGGGCGAATCATGCAAAAATTTCGTTTGGATTGGAATTATCATTCCAACCATCTCGAAGGGAATTCGTTGACTTATGGTGAAACTAAGGCATTAATCTTATTTGGTGTTACAGCTCAAGGTAAGCCATTACAGGATCATTTTGAAATAACGGGACATAATGAAGCAATAAATTGGGTTATCGATGTTGTAAAAGGCGACTATCCATTGAATGAAAATTTTATTAGGGAGTTGCATACACTTTTGCTAAAAGGACCCTATGAAGTTGATGCAATTACTTCTGATGGTAAACCAACAAAAAAACGTATAAATGTTGGGCGTTACAAAACCTCTCCCAATCATGTAAAAACAAAAACAGGGGAAATATTTTATTTTGCCACGCCAGAAGAAACGCCATCTAAAATGACCGATTTAATCAATTGGTACAGGGAAAAAAGCGAACAGAAAGACGTAAATCCTATTTTTTTAGCAGCAGAGTTTCATTATAAATTTATTCGGATTCATCCTTTTGATGATGGAAACGGTAGGACGGCAAGGATTTTGATGAATTTTATCTTGATGAAGTTTGATTACCCGCCTGTAATTATTAAAACGGAAGACAAAGCTAATTATTTTGCAGCATTACAGCTTGCAGATGCAGGAAATATTGAAGCATTTATTGAATATGTCTCTCAAAATTTAGTTCGTTCCCTTGAAATAATGATTGCAGGAGCTAAAGGGGAAAGTATTGAGGAAGAAGATGATTTAGATAAGGAAATTGCTTTGTTGGAGCAGAGATTAGTTTCTTTTGGAAAAAAGAAAGTAAAAAAAACAAAAGAAGTTACATTTGATTTATACAATAATTCAATTCTTCCTTTTATTATAAAGTATATTGAAAAAATGTCAAAATTTGAAAAACTTTATTATGAAAATGATTTTTCAATAATTTTTAACGGTACTAAAAAATATGAGAACGCAGAAAATTTTTTAAAGGATTTTGATGTGTTAAGTTATGATAGAATAATAGATGAAATAATCATTAATTATACATTTTCAAAATTAAAGCAAATAGGTTTTGAAGATGTAAAATATGGGAGTTATATCGTAATCAAATTTGATATTAATTTGTGTTTTGTTTACTTAAAATATGATGAACCATTTGTAGAAATCGATTATGCTACAAAATTAACAAAAATTGAAATCGAAAAAATAGTTGAATCGGAAGTAAAACGCCACAAAAAATTCATCGAAAAAAAAATTGCTGAAAATGAAACCAAATCTTAAATCAAAAATCGTTAATCTGCATTCATAAATCCTAATGATTAATCCAACAACTTTAATCCTTCAAATACAGACTTTGCCTGATAATCCCGGCGTATATCAATATTACGACAAGGAAGGGAAGATTTTGTATGTGGGCAAAGCCAAAAATTTGAAAAAAAGGGTTTCTTCCTATTTTAATAAAATTCATGATACGGCCAAAACGAATGTGCTCGTTAAGAAAATTGTGACCATAAGACATATTGTGGTTCCTTCTGAAACGGATGCGCTTTTATTGGAAAATAACCTTATAAAAACCTTACAGCCACGTTACAATGTGTTGTTACGAGATGACAAAAGTTATCCGTGGTTGTGTATTAAAAAAGAACCTTTTTCGCGCATATTTGCTACTAGGAGAATGGTCAAAGATGGCTCGGAATATTTTGGACCGTATACCAGTTTCAAAACGGTGAATACTATTTTAGAACTCATAAAAGAATTGTATCCGCTAAGAACCTGCAATTATGATTTGAATAAAAGCAATATTGACAGTGGGAAATTCAAGGTTTGTCTCGAATATCATATTGGGAATTGTATGGGGCCTTGTGAAGGTTTTGAAACTTTAGAAAATTATCAGAAGCAAGTTGATGCGATCCGCGAAATCTTAAAAGGGAATTTTAAGGAAAGCATGAAAGATTTCAAACGGGTTATGACGAATCTGGCTGCGGATATGCATTTTGAAGAAGCGCAAAAAATCAAAGAGAAAATAGAAATACTTGAAAATTACCAATCGCGTTCAACGATTGTAAATCCGAAAATCACCAATATTGATGTGTTCTCAATCGTTTCGGATGAAAGTGCGGCGTATGTGAACTTCTTACAAATTTCTCACGGTTCGATTATTCGTTCCCATACGATGGAAATCAAAAAGAAACTGGATGAACCCGATGAAGAATTATTAGAATTGGCGATTATCGAATTGAGAGACCGTTTTCAATTGTTGTCGAGAGAAGTTATCGTTCCGTTTCAGGTTGATTTGGGTGAAAATATAAAAATTACTGTTCCACAATTGGGAGATAAAAAGCAAATTTTGGATTTGTCTATTCGAAACGCCAAGTTTTATAGAATTGAACAATTAAAACAACTGCAAATTGTAGATCCTGATCGCCACACCAAAAGGATTATGGCGCAAATGCAAAAAGATTTGCGATTGCCGGTGGAGCCAAGACACATAGAATGTTTTGACAACTCGAATATTCAAGGAACGAATCCTGTGGCGGCTTGTGTTGTTTTTAAAGATGGGAAACCCAGCAAAAAGGATTACCGCCATTTTAATATAAAAACGGTCGAAGGACCGGATGATTTTGCTTCGATGACCGAAGTGGTTTATCGAAGATATAAAAGATTGCTGGACGAAAATGAACCTTTACCACAATTAATTATTATTGACGGAGGAAAAGGACAATTGTCATCGGCACTGAAAAGTATTGATGAATTGGGTCTGCGGGGAAAAATAGCTATAATTGGTATTGCCAAAAGACTAGAAGAGCTTTTTTATCCAGGAGATTCTATTCCGTTATACTTAGACAAAAAATCAGAAACCTTGAAAGTAATCCAGCAATTGCGCAATGAAGCACACCGTTTTGGAATTACACATCACAGAGATAAAAGGAGCAAAGCAGCACTAAATTCGTCGATAGAAAGCATTCCTGGTATAGGAGAAAAAACGATGTTGACTTTGATTCAGCACTTTAAAAGTGTTAAAAGATTGAAGTTAGCGACAGAAAAAGAAATTTCTGACGTTATAGGTGTATCAAAAGCCAAAAAAATTGCCGAATTTTACAAGGCAACAAATGATAATTAATACACCTTTCTAATGCATACCAAATTGCTACTTATGAAGAAAATTGCGCTGTTATTCATTGTTTTTTGTATGAGTTTAACTTTGTTTTCGCAGGAGCAACGCCGACCTAAAATAGGTTTGGTTTTAAGTGGTGGTGGAGCAAAAGGATTTGCGCATATTGGTGTTTTAAAAGTGTTGGAAGAAGCAGGAATCAAGATTGATTACATTGGTGGTACCAGTATGGGGGCAGTTGTTGGCGGGCTTTATGCTTCGGGATATAATGCAAGTCAGATTGATTCTATTTTTCGATCAACAAATTTTGATGAACTATTAAACGACTTCATTCCCAGATCTTCCAAAAATTTTTATGAAAGACGAAACGACGAATTATACGCGTTAGTCTTACCTTTTAATAACCTAAAAATAGGTATTCCCGAGGCATTGTCAAAAGGGATGTATAATTATAATTTATTGAGTAGAATTACCAGAAATGTTAGACACATAAAGGATTTTAATAAATTGCCAATTCCCTTCTTATGTATTGGTACCAATATAGAAACAGGAGAAGAAGTTTTGTTGAATAAAGGTAATTTGGCACAGGCTATGATTGCCAGTTCCGCATTTCCATCTTTGTTTTCACCTGTAGAAATTGATGGGAAACTATTGGTGGATGGCGGTGTTGCTAATAATTATCCCATTGAAGAGGTCAGAAAACTTGGGGCGGATATTATTATAGGCGTTGATGTTCAGAATAATTTATTGGACAGAACCCAACTTAAAGATGCCACAAAAATTTTGGTACAAATTACAAATCTTCAATCAAGAGATAGAATGAAGAAAAATGTAAAAGATACGGACATCTATATAAAACCAGATATCAAAAACTACGGTGTTATATCATTTGATAAAGGAAAAGAAATCATTAGAAAAGGAGAAGAGGCGACATTTTCTGTTTTTGAAAAATTAAAACTGTTAGTGGATGAGTCAAACCCTTATAAGAAACCTGAGCTGAAAATAGTAACCGATAGTTTACAAATTAAAAATATAAATTGTAATGAGCTGGACAATTATACACAGGATTATGTTGTTGGTAAACTAAGGTTTAAACCAGGAGCTAAAACAACATACAATGATTTACAGAATGGGATAAACAATATTAATGCGACTCAAAATTTCAGTGCCATATCTTATTCGTTGGATGCTAATGAAGACGGGGATGACTTAAACCTCAGTTTGAAAGAAAATCCCACAAAGACTTATTTAAAATTTGGATTGCATTATGATAATTTGTTTAAAAGTGCTGTTTTAGTTAATTTGACACGTAAAAAAACGCTTTTTAAAAATGATATAGCGTCATTTGACATTGTTTTAGGGGACAATATCAGATATAATTTAGATTACTATGTAGAAAATGGATTTAATATGAGTTTTGGTTTTAAATCGCAGTTCAATCAATTTAATAGAAATGTAGCTAAAGAAATAAGTAATTTGAATTTAAGTGAAGTAAATTCAATCAATATTGATTTTACCGACCTGACAAATCAAGCTTATTTTCAATCTTTATTCGTGCAAAAATTTCTAGTAGGAGGAGGAGTAGAACTTAAATTTTTAAAAATAAAATCAGAAACATTGGCAAATGTGGATCCAATAATTGATAACAGCAATTATCTAAGTGCTTTTGGGTATATGAAATTTGATTCCTTTGATAATAAATATTTTCCTAAAAAAGGTTGGTATTTCTCAGGGGATATTCAAACCTATTTGCTTTCTTCAAATTACACGGGAGATTTCAAACCGTTCTCTATTGCAAAAGGCGATTTTGGAATAGCTGCGACGCTTTTTAAAAACGCCACAGTAAAATTTCAAACGGATGCGGGATTTTTATTTGGCAACGAAAGTGTAGCCTTTTTTAATTTTATTTTGGGAGGTTATGGCTATAACCCCATAAATAACTTTAAGTATTTATATGGATATGATTATTTAAGTGTGGCTGCCAATAGTTATATAAAATCAACTGGAACTATTGATTATGAGTTTTACAAGAATAATCATTTCAACTTTTCGGCAAATTTTGCTAATATTGGGGATAGAATTTTTGAAAAAGTCGATTGGATTTCAATGCCAAAATATTCAGGTTATGCGGTAGGATATGGTCTGGAAACTGTAATTGGGCCTATAGAAATAAAACATTCCTGGTCGCCGGAAACTGGAAAAGGATATACTTGGTTTAGCATTGGGTTTTTGTTTTAATTGTAAATTATATCAATAATAATTCCGATATTTGTTATAATGAAAACAAAATGGCTAGGTTTGTTAGATTATCTTCAATTCCTCATCAAGAGAAATCCTGAGTGAGTACTCTTTTTTGATTTATCATAGCACATTATAAAGTAATCTCAACTTTAATCTGTTACACTTTTAAACAAAAAAATCATGCCTTTATACCATAAATTGGGGAGTTTTCCTCAAAAGAGACACACGCAATTCGAAAAACCAAACGGTGGTTTATACTACGAGCAACTTTTTGGAACCGAGGGTTTTCATGGCCATTCGTCATTGTTATATCATGTTCACAGACCAACACAAGTAAAGGAAATCCTAAAATCCTATCCGGTAGAACCAAAAATTGCAATTGGAAAAAACATAAAATCGTTATTGTTAAAAGGGTTTGAGTTAAAACCAGAAGACGATTTTCTGGACAGTCGCAAAGCCATGTTGGTCAATAAAGATTGTACCATAGGATTAGCTGCGCCAAAACAATCCTTGCGTACTTATTTCTATAAAAATGCCGATGCCGATGAAATGATTTTCATTCACAAAGGGAAAGGAAAATTGCGCACCATGATGGGAAATATTTCGTTTAAATACGGGGATTATCTTATCATTCCACGTGGAATGATTTATCAAATCGATTTTGAAACTTTAGAAAACAGATTGTTTTACGTAGAATCATTTGCGCCATTTTATACTCCAAAACGCTATAAAAACGAATCGGGGCAGCATCTGGAACATTCTCCGTTTTGCGAACGCGATTTTATTTTACCAGATGAGTTAGAAACGCACGACGAAAAAGGCGACTTTCTTATTAAAATAAAAAAAGAAGGTATGATGCATGAAGTGATTTACGCTTCACATCCTTTTGACGTCGTAGGTTGGGATGGTTACAATTTTCCTTATGGATTTAGCATTCATAATTTCGAACCCATAACAGGGCGTGTACACCAGCCGCCACCAGTACATCAAACATTCGAAACGGCGACTTTTGTAGTTTGTTCTTTCGTTCCAAGATTGTACGATTACCATCCAAAAGCAATTCCGGCGCCTTACAATCACAGCAATATCGATAGTGATGAGGTTTTGTATTATGTAGATGGTGATTTCATGAGCCGCAATAATATCGAGCAAGGACACATTACTTTGCATCCAAAAGGGATTCCTCATGGACCGGCACCAGGAGCAATGGAGCGCAGCATTGGTCAAACCATAACGCATGAATTAGCGGTAATGGTCGATACATTTCGCCCTTTAATGGTTACCGAAGAAGCTATGGGATTGGATGATGGACAATATTATAAATCTTGGGTGGAGTAATATCATCCTGAGCGCAGTCGAAGGGAGGAGCTATTTCCTGCTGTCCGCTGTATCTTTATGTTTTTAAAGGAAAAACATAAAGGATGCCACTTCCATCAGGGCTAGGACTTTTGTATAACGAGCAATATTTTTTAAATTAATAAAAACTTTGTAAATCCGTTTTATCCACTTTCCAAAATTAGATTTACCGAATCAAAAAATAAATATCATGTCAAAAGAAATAAAATCAATAGAATACGGACTAGAAAAAATATTTGAAGGAGCACAGGATTTCCTTCCGTTATTAGGAACCGATTATGTAGAATTCTACGTAGGAAATGCAAAACAATCAGCGCATTATTATAAAACCGCTTTCGGCTACCAATCATTGGCCTATGCAGGATTAGAAACCGGAGTAAGAGACAGATCGTCTTATGTGCTAAAACAGGATAAGATCCGCATCGTATTGACCACACCATTAACGCAAGATTCTCCGATACACGAACATTTGAGAAAACATGGTGACGGGGTGAAAGTAGCTGCACTTTGGGTAGAAGATGCCACTAGTGCTTACGAGGAAACAATGAAGCGTGGTGCTCGCTCTTTTATGGAGCCAACAGTTGAGAAAGATGAATTTGGAGAAGTAGTACGTTCAGGAATTTATACTTACGGTGAAACCGTGCATATTTTTGTAGAGCGCAAAAATTATAACGGTGTTTTCCTCCCTGGATATAAGGAATGGAAATCCGATTACAATCCAGAGTCAACAGGATTAAAATACATTGACCACATGGTGGGTAATGTAGGTTGGAATGAAATGAATACCTGGGTTAAGTTTTATGAAGAAGTAATGGGATTTGTGAATTTCCTTTCTTTTGATGACAAACAAATTAATACCGAATATTCGGCCTTGATGAGTAAAGTGATGTCGAATGGAAACGGAAGAATTAAATTTCCAATTAACGAACCTGCCGAAGGAAAGAAAAAATCACAAATCGAGGAATATCTGGACTTTTACGGCGGACCTGGAATTCAGCATATCGCTATTGCAACGGATGATATTATCAAAACGGTAACGCAATTGAAAGCAAGAGGAATAGAATTCTTGTCAGCTCCTCCGCATACCTATTATGAGGCAATTCCGGAGCGATTGGGAGCGCATATGAAAATGATGAAAGAAGATTTAAATGAGATAGAGAAACTAGCCATTATGGTCGATGCCGATGAAGAAGGGTATTTATTACAAATTTTTACAAAACCAGTGCAAGACAGACCGACCTTGTTTTTTGAAATTATACAAAGAATGGGAGCCAAAGGTTTTGGAGCGGGTAATTTTAAAGCTCTTTTTGAGTCAATTGAAAGAGAGCAACAATTGCGAGGAACGCTATAAAAGTGTGTTATTTTTATGTTATGTTAAAAAATAATCAACGAATGACCTGTTTTTCTGCAAATGTTGTGTTAAACTTTATTTCGAAGCTTTAAAAACTAGTTTTATTAATTAGCTTTGCACTCGCAAAACAGGAAGGGGTGGTTTCCTTCCTATATTGATATAAATTTCATAATTTATAGTTTTTTGGTTAGTTAATAGCATAAAAACTCAGTCATTATTTGACTGAGTTTTTTTGTTTTAATATATTTGGAACAAAATTTGCTATTACAGTCAATAAATTGACAAAAAAGTAATGAAAAAAATAATCCTACTCTTTATATTTATAACTACAGTAAGCTTTGATTCTCAAAATGAAGATGCTTACGATGTGGGCGAGTATTTTAAATTTCGAATCCATTACGGTATAGTGAATGCAGGATATGCAACACTTGAAGTCAAAGACGCGATCATAAACAACAAAAAAACGTTTCATGTTGTAGGGAAAGGATATACAACCGGAATGTCTCGGTTTTTCTTTAAAGTGGATGATTTGTATGAAAGTTATATCGATAAGGAAACCAGAAATCCATATCGATTTGTAAGGAAGATTAATGAAGGAGGATACACTAAAAATCAGGAAGGTTTTTTCAATCAAACTACAAATAGAATTCTTGTAAAAGATTACAAACATAGAAACGAAAAAACAATTGTCATTCCGAAAAACACGCAAGACATTTTGTCAACTTTCTATTATTTGAGAAATTATCCAAGTATTGATAAAATCAAAATTGGAGAATCAGTGTCAATTGACATGTTCTTCGATGATGAGACTACAAAGTTTAGGATGAAATTTATAGGTCGTGAAGATATTACAACTAAATTTGGTGTTGTTTCAACAATGGTTTTTAGGCCTTTGGTGCAATCAGGACGCGTTTTTAAAGAACAGGAAAGTCTAACCGTTTGGATTTCAGACGATGATAATAAAATACCCTTGCGAATTAAAGCAAGTCTGGCTGTAGGATCAATCAAAGCAGATTTAGATCAATACAAAGGATTGAAGAATCAGTTTAAAACAAAATATAATGGACAATAATGAGAATTCTGAAGTAATTTTAAAAGAAATTGAACTTAAATACCAAGCAATAAACCAGAAAACCGAGACGCATTTAGAAGGATTGCTTTGGTCTAAGCCGATAACTTATTGGGATTATATTCACACAGATGCATTATTAAGTCTTCAAATTCAAAGAACCACCCTTCCGGATGAAATGGTTTTTATTATGTATCATCAGGTTAATGAATTAATATTCAAGATGATACTTTGGGAAATGAATCAAATTTCTTATTCTGAGAACATAAAGACTGATTTTTTTACCGAAAGGTTAATGAGAATCAGTCGCTATTTTGATATGCTGACAACTTCTTTCGGTATTATGGAAGATGGAATGGAAGTCGATCAATATATGAAATTTAGGAATACCCTTACTCCGGCAAGTGGTTTTCAAAGCGCGCAATATAGATTTATAGAGTTTTCTTCTACGGATCTAATAAATCTTGTAGATCACCGTTATAGAGATTCAATTGATAGGAATACTCCGTTCGAATTTGCTTTTGAACACTTGTATTGGCAAGCAGCCGGAAAAGAGTATCACACCGGTAAAAAATCATTTTTGCTGGAGGAATTTGAAAGAAAATACAAAGGAATGTTTTTGAAACATATGGAGGAATATAACACCATAAACATTTGGCAAAAATTCAAGCAGCTCCCTGATTTAGATCAAAAAAATTCAGAGTTAATTAAAGCGATGCGTCATTATGATCATACTGTAAATATTACTTGGGTTATGCAACATTTGAATGTCGCTATAAAATATATAGATCAAAGCGGGAAAGGAAATGGAGAAGCTACAGGAGGAAGTGACTGGAAAAAATACATGCATCCAAAATACCAACGTAGAATATTTTTTCCAGAATTATGGTCGGTAGATGAGTTGGCACATTGGGGAGAATAAAATAATTAGAATGCAAAAAAAATATAGTTTGAAACAAGTATTAATAACAATTATAGTGTTGTTTTCTTTAGTTTCTTGTAATAAATCCGATGATGTATTAGAAAAAGAAATTATAAAACCAGCAGTTAAGAAAATTGAGTTTGGGTTTAAATATTCTGATTTTAATGTAGTTCAGGATACTATTAAAAAAGGAGATACTTTTGGTACTATTATCGAAAATCAAAATATTGGTAATAAGAAAGTGTATGATATTATTAAAAAAGTAAAGGATACATTTGATGTTAGAATAATTAGAATAAACAAGCCCTATACACTCCTTAGATCAAAAAACAAAACAAATAAGTTGCAGGTTTTTGTTTATCAACCGGATGCAATGAATTATTATGTTGTCGATTTGCGAGATACAGCTGTGGTTGTATATAAAAAGACAAAACCTATCACCATTAAGACCCGTACAATAGGAGGATTGTTGAAGGGTTCTTTGTCTGAAACTTTGGAAGGGGCTAATGTAGAAGGTGCGTTGGCGAGCAAAATATCTAAAATTTATGCTTGGTCAATCGATTTTTTTAAGCTTAAAAAAGGAGATCGATTTGCTATTACTTTTACGGAAAGATATATAAATGACACTATATATGATGGAGTAGACAGTCTTAAAGCCGCTTTTTTTGAATACAAAGGAAAAATAATTTATGCATTTCCCTATGCTCAAAATCCTTCATCCAATAAAATAGAATATTATGATGAAGAAGGGAAAACATTGAAAAATTTCTTTCTTAAAACACCAATAAAATTTAGTAGAATATCTTCTCGTTTTTCAACTAATCGATTCCATCCAGTACAACAAAGATGGAAAGCACATAAAGGAACCGATTATGCTGCGCCATACGGAACCCCAATTACAACTACTGCGGCAGGGACTATAGAGCAAACAGGTTTTACGGCAGGAAATGGAAATTTCGTAAAAGTAAAGCACAATGGTACGTATTCCACTCAATATTTACACATGTCAAGAATCTTGGTACGACGTGGTCAGCATGTCAATCAAGGTCAGGTTATAGGTCGAGTAGGAAGTACTGGTTTAGCAACAGGCCCTCATGTTTGTTATCGATTTTGGAAAAATGGCGTTCAGGTAGATGCGTTACGACTTAAATTGCCTAACGGCGAACCAATGAGCGGTAGAAATAAAGATCAGTTTTTAAAGGTTATTACTCCTTTAAAATGGCAATTAGATAGTGTTTCTAATTTGTAAGAGAATTGATTTATTTAGTTAAAAAGGTGTGTTTACACTGGAAAGCTAAAAGCAAATCTGGATTTTACCATAGAAATAGGATTCGGATTTAATTATAGGTTTTTTTCTGTCCTATTTAAGGGATTACTATTTTGGCAAAATCGCCTTAAATTGTTATATAATTGTAAACACATTTATCATTAAAACTAATTTCAGTATTTTTGCCAAAAATTAAACAAAACTACAATCCAAATATAAATGGCTTTAAATACAATAAACCCAACAGAAACGATTGCTTGGAAGAAACTACAAATGCATTACAACGAAATGCAAAAAGTTTCGATGCAAGAAATGTTTCTATCTGACACTTCAAGAACTGAAAAATTCAATTTGAAATGGAATGATTTTTTAATTGATTATTCTAAAAACATTATCAATCAGGAAACTCTTGATTTATTACTTGAGTTGGCAGAGGAAACAGGGCTTAAAAATGCTATTTCAGACTATTTTGACGGAGGAATTATCAACCAAACTGAAAATAGAGCGGTACTTCATACTGCCTTAAGAGCCAAAGAATCCGCTATTGTAAATGTAGAAGGACAAAATGTAGTTCCTGAAATTTATGAGGTAAAAAATAAAATAAAAGCATTCACTAACGAAGTAACTTCAGGACAAAGAACAGGTTTTACAGGAAAACCTTTTACTGATATTGTAAATATAGGGATTGGTGGTTCAGATTTGGGACCTGCAATGGCTGTTGAAGCATTACAATTTTATAAAAATAATTTAAACGTTCATTTTGTATCGAATGTTGATGGGGATCATGTGAATGAAATTATTAAAAAATTAAATCCGGAAACCACTCTTTTTGTTGTTGTTTCTAAAACATTTACAACGCAGGAAACATTGACCAATTCTGAAACTATCAGAAAATGGTTTTTACAATCAGCAAAACAAGAAGATGTGGCAAAACATTTTGTCGCGGTTTCTACCAATATTGCAAAAGTAACGGAATTTGGGATTAACCCTGATAATGTATTCCCAATGTGGGACTGGGTTGGAGGTCGTTTTTCTTTATGGAGCGCTGTAGGGCTTTCAATAAGTCTAGCGGTAGGTTTTGAGAATTTTGACGAATTATTAAGTGGTGCTAACGAAATGGATGACCATTTCAAAACTGCTGATTTTGATAAAAATATACCAGTGGTTTTAGCTTTATTGAGCATTTGGTATAACAACTTTTTTGGAGCAGAAAGCGAAGCTTTAATACCTTACACACAATATTTACAAAAACTGGCACCTTACTTACAGCAAGGAACAATGGAAAGTAATGGGAAAAGTGTTGGTCGTGACGGGAAACCGGTAAATTATCAAACAGGAACTATTATTTGGGGTGAGCCAGGAACCAATTCACAACATGCTTTTTTTCAATTAATTCACCAAGGAACCAAGTTGATTCCTACTGATTTTATTGGCTTTATAAAACCATTATATGGCGATGAAGACCATCATGATAAATTGATGTCTAACTTTTTTGCGCAAACCGAAGCCTTATTACACGGAAAAACGAAGGAACAAGTTCAGGCAGAATTCGATAAACAAGGGCTTGCTGCAGATAAAGCTGCGTTTCTTTTGCCATTTAAAGTTTTTGCAGGAAACAAACCTACGAACACCATTTTAATACAAAAATTGACTCCGAAAACCTTGGGTTCTTTGATTGCATTGTATGAACACAAAATTTTTGTTCAGGGAATCATCTGGAACATATTTAGTTACGATCAATGGGGAGTTGAACTTGGGAAACAATTAGCCAACTCAATTTTAGAGGAGATTAACAGTAAAAAAGTAAAAAAGCACGATTCTTCCACAGCTTATTTGTTGAATCACTTTCTGTCGAATAAATAAAATTTGATTAAAGCGAATCAAGTTGTAAGGTTTAAAAAATAATTTTTTAAATTACAGTTACCAAAAAGCCCCGATTTTATAAAATCGGGGCTTTTTTATGCAAGTAGTTCTATAACAGTAGTTTTTTATCGCAAACTTTATTTTTTGTTTTTATCTTGTTTGTAATATTTTTATGATATATATAAATAAGCATAAAAAGAACAATTTCCAGTTTAGAGCTGATATTTTAAATTTTACTAATTTTATAAATAAAGATTGGGGTATTTCACAAAGAGTTATAAATGCTAATGTTTTGAATTTCAGAGCAGCTACAGCAAATGTGCCATTTTTTCAATTAGCAACTCAGACAGAAGATGATGGAACTAGAATTTTAATTAAAGATACTTTCCAGAAAAATGCTTCAACTTTTGATGTTTGGCAAGCACAATTTACACTTAGATATATTTTTGGTAAATAATTACCTGAAAAAATATCAAAAAATTAAAACCACGCATTAATGTGTGGTTTTTTTATGCCTTTTTTTTCTTATATTTGTTAAAACAAAAACAAGTTATATGTACGAATTTATTCAAAAATTTCATTCCGGTTGGGCTTATTTAACACTTTTAGTATTAGTGATTGCAGTTGTTAATTCCTTTATTGGAATGTCTTCTAAAAAAGAATTTACTTCAAAAGACAGAAAGATTGCATTGTTTGCATTAATAGGAACACACACTCAATTATTGATTGGTTTAATTTTATATTTTGTTTCACCATTAGGGTTAGCTTCATTAGGACAAATGTCAGATAAAGCTTTGCGTTTAACGTCATTAGAACATCCATTAATAAATATTATTGCAATTACTTTGATTACAATAGGATGGTCAAAACATAAAAAACTCACTACAAGTGAGTCAAAATTCAAAACGTTTTCTATTTTTTATGGTTTAGGATTATTACTTATTTTAAGTAGAATTCCATGGTCAATGTGGTTTTAAAAAACCGGTTAAAGCTCTAGAAATAGGGCTTTTTTTATCTAGGTATGGTTTTTGTAAAATAGATTTAACTAAAAAGATAAAAATGAAAAAATCAATAACATTATTTTTTTTGGTGGCAATTATTAGCATAGTCAGCAGCCAAAGTTCCTTGGATAGACAAAAAGCCACAGTACAAAAAGACACTCTCAAAAAGAGCAAAATAGCAGTTGAACAACAAGAAAACAAATTAGACTCTTTAGTTATCTCATTGGGAAAATTCAAAATCTATAAAAAAGAGGCGCATGCATCTTATTATGCCGATAAATTTAATGGAAGAAGAACTACAAGCGGCAGAAAATTTGATAACAATAAATATACTGCAGCACACAAAAAACTCCCGTTTGGAACAAAAGTGAAAGTAACCAATGAAAAAAATGGGAAGTCCGTAATTGTAGAAATTACAGATAGAGGCCCGTTTGTAAAGTCTAGAGAGATTGACCTCTCAAAACGCGCATTTATGGATATTGCTTCCAATAAAAGCAGTGGAGGAATACTGGTAACAATAGCAGTATTGAGTAATTAATCACCAATTTTTGTAAGGATTATTGCTTAAACAGGCATTGTAATATCGAGTGTCGCCAGTTACTTCATCCCCTAGCCAATTTGGTTTTTCAAAAGTCTCCGTTTCAGATTCAAGTTCAATTTCAGCAACAATCAATCCTTCATTTTCGCCATAAAATTCATCAACTTCAAATACATGATTTCCTCGTTTTATCTCAAAACGGGTTTTGTCGATAACGCCTTTCTCACATAAAAGCAATAATTTTTTAGCTTCATCAAAGGGAATTTCTTTTTCCCACTCAAATCGAGACATCCCAGCATCATTTGAAACTCCTTTTATAGTCAAATATCCTTTGTTGCTTTTTATGCGTACGCGTACTGTACGTTCTGGAACCGAGCTTAAATACCCTTGTGCAATACGATTTTGGGCGAAAGCGGCTGCCTTGAACGAATCGTCTTTAACTAAAAATTTTCTTTCTATTTCAATCATTTTACCGTTGAATTTTAGATTTTAAGCTGTGTGCTAATTAGTAATTTCAAATGTATCAAATATTTTTAATTACAATTGGTTTCATTTAATATAAAACGTGCATAAATTTGTGTCATGTCCGAAATAATTCCAAATAGAAAAATCATACACGTTGACATGGATGCTTTCTATGCTTCGGTAGAGCAAATGGATAATCCGGCATTGCGAGGAAAACCTATTGCCGTAGGAGGCTCTGAAAACCGAGGGGTAGTGGCAGCGGCAAGTTATGAAGCGAGGAAATTTGGAGTTCGTAGTGCTATAAGTGGAGTTATGGCCAAGAAAAACTGCCCGGAACTCATTTTCGTAAAACCACGATTTGACCGGTATAAGGAGATTTCAACTAAGATTCACAAAATTTTTCATGACTATACGGATTTGGTAGAGCCATTGTCTCTTGATGAGGCCTATTTAGATGTTACCAATAACAAAAAAGGGAATCCTAGCGCTACTTTATTGGCACAGGAAATAAGACAGCGCATTTTCAGCGAAGTAGGTTTGACGGCTTCGGCTGGAATATCGGTCAATAAGTTTGTGGCTAAAATTGCCAGTGATTATAATAAACCCAACGGACAAAAAACGGTTAATCCAGATGAAGTCATTTCATTTCTGGAGGAATTGCCCATTCGGAAATTTCATGGTGTTGGAAAAGTCACCACCGAAAAGATGTATCAACTGGGAATTTTTACCGGAGTAGAATTAAAAAGTAAATCATTAGAGTTTTTGGAGAAACATTTCGGGAAGTCAGGAGGTTTCTATTTTAATGTTGTGAGAGGGATCCATAATAGTGAAGTAAAATCAAATCGAATTACAAAGTCAGTTGCGGCAGAACATACTTTTGATGTCAATCTCTCTTCTGAAATTTACATGTTAGAGCAGCTTGGGAATATTGCAAATGCATTAGAAAGAAGATTAAAAAAATACAATGTTGCGGGGAAAACAATCACATTAAAAATTAAATACAGTGATTTTACGCAACAAACCCGTAGCAAAACTTTGCCTTATTTTATTTCTGATAAAGCATTGATATCAGAAGTCGTAAAAGAACTGTTGTATCAAGAACGGATGAAAGATTCCGTCAGATTACTGGGAATTTCTTTAAGTAATTTAAATACTGAAGAGAAGAAATTTGTTGTCGTACAGTTAAAATTTGACTTTTAATTAATAATGGGTACGTTCAACAATGGTTAAAGTCTGAAATTTGTTGTTTTGTTTTTATAAATAAAATTACATTTGGTTCTTGAAGATAAAATATCATGAATAATTTTAGACAATATGAAGAGGCTATTGCTAAGTATCACAAATGCTTAAGCATAAAAACACTTCCAGTTTTTTCTTGGGATTTCCATCATGAATTTTTACATGAATTAAAGAATTCCTTTTTGGATTTAAGTAAACTGAATTCTATTGCTTCCCAAAATAAATGGATTCAGAACAATTGGGATTTAAAAACAAGGATCAAAGAGGAAGTAATAATTGTAACGGATGCCAAATTGAGTATCGTTTTTGCTTCTCATAACATGGTAAAAATGAATGGCTATGCATCAGCGGAAGTTGTGGGTAAAAGTCCTAAGATGTTTCAAGGTCAAGAGACTAATTTAGATACTTCGAATGAAATTCGTAAAGCTATCGAGTTAAAACTACCATTCGAAAAAACGGTTTTAAATTATAAAAAAAACGGAGAAACGTATCTTTGTGAGATAAAAGCATTTCCAATTTTTAATGCAAAAGGGGAATTATCACACTTTATCGCTTTTGAAAAAGCGGCATAAACGAACAAAACCCTTCCGTAGTTAGAAAGGGTTTTTGTTACTGAAATATTTTTTATTGAATTAGTCTTTACTGGACAGTTTGGATAGTAATCTTAGGAACTCAATGTATAACCAAACTAAAGTAATCATCAATCCCATAGCTCCATACCATTCCATGTATTTTGGCATTTTTTGTTCGGCTCCTTTTTCTATTCGATCAAAATCCAAGAACAAATTCAAAGCGGCAATAATAATTACAAAAATACTGATTCCAATACTCATCGTCGAGTTGCCGTGATGTACAGGGACAAAGCTGGTAAACATAGAAAACAACCAAGATATCAGGTAATAAGTCGCAATGGCAAGTGTAGCTGCCACAACAACTGATTTGAACTGCTCTGTTACTTTTACAATTTTATATTTATACAATCCCAAGCAAACCATAAAAGTCACAAATGTTGCCCCAACGGCTTGAATCACAATCCCGGGATACATAGCTTCAAATATCGCCGAAATTCCACCGATGAATAACCCTTCAAATAAGGCATAGCCAGGAGCTAAATATGGAGAATATTGCGGTTTGAAAGCAGAGATTACTACTAAAACAAGTCCAATGATAGCACCGCCAATTGCCGGAACCATTGGGTTCATGCCATTAAAAGTCAACCGCCAAATTACCGTTGCTGAAGCCGTAAGAAGTAAAAATAGAATTAAACTCTTATTGACAGTTCCTGACAAAGTCATTTCTTGATCGTAATCAATTAGAGTTGCTTGATGTACTTCGTCTTTTTTTGAAACTGCTGTTGACGAAAAAGTTTTATTATTTAAAAATGGATTTTTAGAATTGAAATTCATAGTTGGTCTGATTTTTTGTTCATCAAATATAAATTTTATTTTGCAGAAGAATGTTTAATTGTTCTTAATTTTTTTCAAATGAAAATGGAGGTATTTTCACGTTTAGATTAAAATCATAAAAAAATCCGTCCAGTTTGTTAACGGGACGGATTAATATATTCAAAATAACTTAAAACTATTCTATTTCAGAAACTCTCAAGGTGTTTACCATTCCTTTATCTTTAATAGGCATTGCTGCTAAATTGATAAGAAAATCGCCTTTTTGAACAAAGCCTTTTTGTTTTACAATTTCGTTTATGTCAGTCACAGTATCATCAGTACTTACTGTTTTTTCATAGAAAAAAGATTTCACACCCCATAATAAATTTAGTTGTGTAAGGATTCTTTTATTAGATGTAAAAACTAAAATATGTGAATTTGGTCTCCAAGCCGAAATTTGGAAAGCGGTATAACCACTATTAGTTAATGTACAAATAGCTTTCGCTTTGATAACATTAGCCATAGTTGCAGCATGATGACAGATCGTTTTTGTAATAAAACGTTTTGTTTTTATCTGTGGCGTATTTTGTGGTACTTGAATAAGCGGAGAATCCTCAACTGCTTCAATGATCTGAGTCATTTTTTGAATTACTTGAACCGGATAATTACCAGTAGCAGTTTCTCCAGAAAGCATTACAGCATCTGCACCATCCATAACTGAGTTTGCGACGTCATTTACCTCTGCACGTGTTGGCGTAAGGCTGGTGATCATTGTTTCCATCATTTGCGTAGCAACGATAACCGGGATACGAGCTGTTTTAGCTCTGCGAATCAATTCTTTTTGAACTAAAGGGACTTCATGAGCAGGAAGTTCAACTCCTAAATCTCCACGAGCAACCATCAAAGCGTCACAATACGCAACAATTTTGTCAATATTTTCTAATGCTTCTGGCATTTCTATTTTGGCAACAATTGGAATTTTATATTCTGAATGTTCTGCAATTAATTCCTGTAAGTCTTGCAAATCTCTTGGTGTTTTTACAAATGATAATGCAATCCAATCTACATTTTGTCCAATAGCAAAAATAGCATCTGCAATATCTTTCTCAGTCATTGCAGGAAGAGATATTTTTGTATTTGGTAGATTTACTCCTTTTTTAGATTTCAATTCACCACCTTGAATTACTCTTGCTATAACTTCTGATTTTTTATCAGTCTCAACGATTTCGAAAATAAGTTTTCCATCATCAAGCAAAATTCTTTCCCCTGGATTTACATCATTTGGAAAGTTTTGGTATTTCATGAATACTTTTTTTGCAGTTCCAAGAATATCTTCGGCTGTAGTAAATGTAATTAAGTCTCCATCATGTACAACAACCCCTTCTTCCATAACTCCTACACGAAGTTTAGGTCCTTGTAAATCCCCTAGGATTGCAGTAGTGTAGCCAAACTCTTCGTTTAGACCTCGTATCAGATTTATTTTTTCTTTTACATCTTCGTAGTCAGCATGTGAAAAATTAACTCTAAACACATTTACACCTGCGTCAATCATGTCTTTTATGATTTCTCTAGTACTGCATGCAGGCCCAAGTGTGGCTACAATTTTAGTTTTTTTGTTTGTAAGCATTGGTATTAAAAAATTAAATTGTTTTTTGATTTGATTTGATTTATATCTACTGTATAAAGGGTAGATATGCTATCGATTTTATTTAATATGGTCTGTATTTTTGATACACTCCTTGTATCTTCAACATTCTCTATTTTTAAGAAATAATCTACTTTTTTAAACTCAGGAAGTAAAAAGACCTTTGTTGAGACTTCCATTGTAACATTTGAAAATAAATTTTGGCTAATTCCCTTTTTCTGTTGAATAACCTCATTTTTATTTTGAATCAAATTCCAAGTGATTGCTTTTTCATTATCATAATAATAGAATCTTGAAAAATTTGTTTCTCCTTCTTCTATATTAATCTGAATTTCATTCTTGCTTTTGCTTAAATTTATTGGCAATAATTGATTAATAAAAAAAGCCAATCTATAGTCTTCTAATGAAGTGTGAATAGCAATGAGATAATAATCTATTTCGTCAAATTCTCCAAGATCCAGTTTGTGAATAGCCATTTCATGAAAAAATAAGTTGTAAATATAGTATTTCTATTGAAGTTCTGACCTACTTAAATAGGATGTTTTTGTTAATTTATCAACGAAAACGTTATAGGTTTAAGAAAATGATGTTATTTTCTATCCATTTTTTCTTGAAATGCAAAATAAGCGCGTTGGGATGCTTTTTCTTCTGCCTTCTTTTTAGATGTTGCTCTGGCTTTTGCAATTACTTTATCATCAATGCTGAGTTTAACCCCAAACAAGCGTTGTCCATCTATTGCATTGTCCTCAAAAATATCATAATGAAATATTTTCTTCTCTTTTTGACACCATTCTATAATCAAGCTTTTATAGCTGATTACTTTTCCTTCCAGCCTGGCAATATCTACATAGGGGATAATAACTCTTTTCTGAATGAATTTTTCACAGTAGACATAACCTCTGTCTAAATAGATTGCTCCAATTAGCGATTCAAAGATATTACCGTGTATGTTTTCGCCAAAATGTTGTAACGGCACTTTGCTTTCTATATACTGAACCAGATTTAAATCTTTTCCTAATTCGTTCAGGTGTTCCCTGCTTACAATTTTCGAACGCATTTTAGTCAAATAACCTTCGTCTCCCGCTGGTGCTTTGCTGAATAAATGTGCTGCAATCACAGCGCTTAGCATGGCGTCGCCTAGAAATTCCAATCGTTCGTAGTTGATAGGATTTCCTAAAACATCCAGTCGATTTGAGGAACGGTGTGTGAAGGCTTTTTTATAGTAATCCAGATTGTCTGGAGCGAAGCCCAAAATTTTCTGAATAGAATCAAAAAAAATCCCGTCTTCTAGAGAACGGGATTTCGAAAATATTTTTCTAATTATACGCATATAATTAGATGTCTAATTTTTTAACCAATACACAAGCATTGTGTCCTCCAAAACCAAAAGTGTTACTCATGACAACATTCATTTCTCTTTTTTGAGGAACGTTGAACGTAAAGTTTAATTTAGAGTCAATGTTTTCATCATCGGTAAAATGATTTATTGTAGGAGGAACTATTCCGTGTTTCATGGAAAGTATAGAGGATATGGTTTCAATTGCGCCTGCAGCACCAAGTAAATGGCCCGTCATTGATTTTGTTGAATTTAAATTCATAGTGTAAGCATGTTCGCCAAAAACATGCAATATTGCTTTAGATTCTGCAATATCACCAAGTGGCGTTGAAGTTCCATGCATATTTACACCATCAACATCACTGGCTTGTAAACCAGCATCTCTCAAACAATTCAACATTACATTTTTGGCGCCTAATCCTTCAGGATGTGGTGCGGTAATATGATATGCATCTGCGGACATTCCGCCACCGCCAATTTCGCAATAAATTTTTGCGCCACGAGCAACAGCATGTTCGTATTCTTCAAGGATTAAAGCGCCGGCTCCTTCACCCAGAATAAATCCATCTCTGTCTTTATCCATCGGTCTGGATGCGGTTTTTGGATCGTCATTTCGAGTGGATAAAGCATGCAAAGCATTAAATCCGCCCATACCTGCTATAGTTACAGCAGCTTCAGAACCTCCAGTTACCATTGCATCTGCATGACCTAATCTAATATAATTGAACGCGTCAATAATTGCATTTGTAGAAGAAGCACAAGCAGAAACGGTAGCGAAGTTTGGACCTCTAAAACCGTATTTTATTGAAATATGTCCACAAGCAATATCCGAAATCATTTTTGGAATAAAGAAAGGATTGAATCGAGGTGTTCCGTCACCTTTAGCATATTCCAGCATTTCAATTTGAAACGTTTCTAAGCCACCAATTCCTGAACCCCAAATAACGCCAACTCTGTCTTTATCTAATTTTTCAAAATTGAAACCAGCATCAAGTACAGCTTCATCAGATGAAACCATGGCATACTGTGCATAGCGGTCCATCTTTCTGGCTTCTTTTCTGTCTATAAAGTCCTCAACATTAAAATTTTTCAATTCGCATGCAAATTGAGTTTTAAATTTTGAAGCATCAAAATAAGTTATTGGTGCAGCTCCACTAACGCCGTTAATGAGGCCATTCCAATACTCTTCAATGTTATTTCCAATAGGAGTAAGAGCACCTAAACCTGTTACAACAACTCGTCTTAATACCATAAATTCTTTATTTTGTTATCTTTAAACAAATAAAACCCATGCTTTCTTTACTGTATTAGTATTACTAAAGAGCCATGGGTATTACAATAAATATTTTTTGATTGAAATTCAATCTCGAATTTAATTTTTTTAAAAAATAATAAAACCCGTTTACAGGATTGCAAACGGGTGTGTAATTTATTATTTTTTAGCTTCCTCGATGTAAGAGATTGCTTGACCTACAGTAGCGATGTTTTCTGCTTGATCGTCTGGAATTTGAATGTCAAATTCTTTTTCGAATTCCATAATAAGCTCAACAGTGTCTAATGAGTCAGCTCCTAAATCATTAGTGAAGCTTGCTTCTGTTACAACTTCGTTTTCGTCAACACCTAATTTGTCTACGATAATCGCTTTTACTCTTGATGCAATGTCTGACATAATCTTTAATTTTAGAATTTAATTTGTTGGCAAAAATAAAAAACTTTATTTTAAAACAACTATTTAGTTAATAAATGTGACATCTAATTTATAAAATATATTTGACAAAGACTTCTGAATGTTATTTAATTTCATTTTTTATGCCTTTTTTTGCGTAATTAAAATTTGTCAGGTTATGAAAAAAATAGTGGTTTTTGCCTCTGGATCGGGGACTAATGCTGAAAATATCATCAAGTATTTTGCTGCAACTGAAATTGGAAGAGTTGAAGTGGTGTTTACAAACAACCCAAATGCTAAAGTGATTGAAAGAGCCAGAAATTATGGGATACCAACAGAGATTTTCTCAAAAACAGAATTAATTGAAAGTAAAATATTACAAAAAATAGATAATATAAAACCGGATTTGATCGTTCTGGCTGGATTCTTGTTGAAATTTCCTGAGAATATCATCGAAGCCTATCCTAATAAAATAATAAATATTCATCCGGCCTTGTTGCCAAAGTATGGCGGAAAAGGAATGTATGGGATGCACATACACAGAGCAATTGTTGGGAATAAAGAAAAAGAAACAGGTATTACTATTCATTTTGTAAATGAACATTATGACGAAGGAAATATTCTTTTTCAAAAAAATGTAGTTTTATCAGGAGATGAAACTCCGGAAGAAGTGGCCGAAATAATTCATGAATTGGAGCAAAAATATTTTCCGGAAGTGATTGAAAAACTCTTAAATCATAACTTATAATTTTGAATATTCACGACGTACATATTTATACGGATGGTGCTGCCAAAGGAAATCCAGGCCCAGGCGGTTATGGAGTGGTTATGGAATGGGTAGGAAAACCGTATAAGAAGGAATTCTACGAAGGTTTTCGTCATACCACCAATAATAGAATGGAATTGCTGGCGGTAATTGTGGGTCTTGAGAAATTGAAAAACCCCAATACGAGAGTTTTAGTGGTCTCCGATTCTAAATACGTGGTGGATTCCGTTGAGAAAAAGTGGGTTTTAGGTTGGGAAAAAAAAGGGTTCGTTGACAGGAAAAATTCCGATCTGTGGAAACGTTTTCTGGTTGTTTATAGAAAACACAAAGTCAATTTCAAATGGATAAAAGGACACAATAACCATGTTCAAAACGAAAGATGTGACGAGTTGGCAGTTATGGCTTCGATGCAAAAGCAACTTTCGGTAGATGCTTTTTATGAAAAAGAGGAGGGAAAGTTGTTGTAAAAGAGATTAATTTGTAAATTTGTTTAAATATCTGATTATGATCGAGCAAACTTTAACGCCAAAGGATACTATTGTGAATCTTACTTTTGAGATTCCAAAAAATCTTGTGGGTAAACCTTTAAAAGTTTTTATTGATTTTGAAAAAGACGACGACGAGCAACAAATGACTCAGGAAGATTTTTTGAAATGGATTGACGATGCCGAAAAATCGCCAACGATGTCTTTAGAAACTTTCAATGAAAAATGGGAAAAGAAAAAATCGGAGATTCTAGCTCGCATGCGTTAATTATTTCACAGAAATATTACGAAGATTTAGAACAAATTGTAGATTATATCGAATTTGTAAAACTTCAACCACTCAATGCAATCAAAGTGGGTAATGGAATTCAAAAAACAATGAATAAAATTATCTTGAATCCAACCATTTACGCCGAGTGCGAAAATATCCCAACAAAATCCAAAATTTACAGAGAAGCAGGCTACAAGTCTTGGTTAATTGTCTTTAAACTTAAAGGCAATGTAATCACAATTTTGGGTGTTTTGAGCGGAAAAAGAAAACCTTCATGGTTTAGGGAAATCAAATAATATTTGTTTAAACTAAACGTCAATTCGAGTGTTTTTATGTAATGCCATAAAAATGTATCGAGAACAATATTATTTGATAATTTTCAAATAGAGAAATTACTTCTTCAATTTCAACAAATCATTATATTCTTCCAGTAACTTCAAGTACTTGTTTTTCCAATACTCTGCATCAGAATTCTCTTTTTTAGAATCTAAAGGCGACTTCTCTATAACCCTTTGAGAAGGACTGAATTCTTTGATTTCATCTGTAAAATCATAGTGGATAATTTTACCAATTTGTAACACAATATCCAGAGAAACATTACTATTTTCAAACATAAGGTACATCCACTTCCTGCTTTTTCCTATGCACTTTGCTATTTCTGTAATAGTGTAACCACTATTATAGACAGCCTTCCTTATTATTTCTCCTCTGTGTTGCATTGTGCAAATATTTACACTAAATCGAGAAAATATTTACTCGAAAATACACATATAATACCCATTTGTTCATTTAAATAAATAGATTTGTAAAATATATTACACGCTATTAATAAATGAAAAATCTAAATATACAAGAACGAGAATTTTTAATGGAATGTTTAGCCAATGGCTCTGCAATTCCCGAAGATTTTAGAGAAAAACTTTTTCCGACTACACATAAAGAATATGAACTTCGTTATGCTGGAAAAATGCGTAAAGAAGACATTTTAGCCGACCAAGACGGAACTTTTGCAGTGCCTTTGCAAGTAGAGAAAATATATAATGGAGAAAGAGAAAAGTTTAAAGACGATTGGAGAAATATGCTTGTTTTTGGAGATAACTTACAGTTTCTAAAAACACTCTATAAAAACGAAGACCCAATCATAAAAGACAAAGTAAAAGGAAAAGTAAAACTAATTTATATTGACCCACCATTTGGAACAGAAAGCGATTTCAATCAAAATGAAATTAAAGCATATACAGACAAAGCAAAAGGTGCAGATTTTGTTGAATTTATTCGTAGAAGGATTATTGTAGCTAAAAACTTATTAAGTGATGATGGTTTAATTGCAGTACATTTAGATTGGAAAAAAGGCCATTACATAAAATTGGTTTTAGATGAAATTTTTGGAGAAAATAACTTCATAAATGAAATTATTTGGCATTATACAGGAAACTCTGTTCCTGTAAAATCATTTCCAAGAAAACACGATGTAATATTTTTATTTTACAATCAAAATCCGCCTAAATTTAATTTTGAAGATATTTTAGAGCCATATAGTGAAGGAACAATAAAAAGATATAATCATACAGATGAATTAGGTAGAAAATATAAAGTTAGTGCTTTACAAAGTGGAAAAAAAGAAATTGTATACGCAAAAGAAGGAAAATATCCTGATGATGTTTGGGATATTCCCATTCCAAGACAAAAAAATGAAGTAGTTGGTTATCCTACTCAAAAACCTGAAGATTTATTAAAAAAAGTAATTCTATCTTGCACAAACAAAGATGAAATTGTTTTAGATTTCTTTGGAGGAAGTGGAACTACTTGCGCCGTTGCTGAAAAATTAGGTAGAAGATGGATAAGTTGCGACATAGGAAAATATAGTTTTTATACGCAACAGAAAAGACTTTTAACAATACAAGACAGCAAAAATTTAGACAATTCAAAACAAAAGTATGGAAAATTGGCTAAAACTTTTGTAACTGTAAACACAGGTATTTATGATCTCAAAAAAATGCAGGAACTTAATCAAGATAAATACATTGAGTTTGTTTTGCAATTATTTGAAGTTACACCCAAAAAAACTACTAAAAAAGGATTTACTTTTTCCGGCGAACGCAAAGATGGTTATCCTGTAATCGTTTGGGATTATTGGAATAACAAAGACAGTAATTTAGACATTTTCTTTTTAGAAAATTTACATCAAATTTTAGGAAAGAGTGTTTCAAAAAGAGTTTACATAATAGCACCAGCCAATGCAGTAGATTTTATTAGTGATTTTTACGAATTAGATGATGTTCGCTATTATTTTCTAAAAATTCCTTATCAAATCATAAAGGAGTTACACCCAAAAGACTTTGCAAAAATAAGACAACCCAAAAGCAAAAACAAAGTCAATGATTTAGACAATGCTATTGGTTTTCATTTCAGTTTACAACCCGAAGTTGATGCAACATTTGAAGATAATAAACTCATTATCAAGAAATTCATTTCTAATTTTAGAGAAGAAGAAACGAACAAAGATTTACCCAATTTTGAAAGTTTGAGTATGGTAATTATTGATAATGATTTTAATGACAAAGATTTTATGATGAGTGATTGTATTTTTAGTGAAGATATTGAAAATGTGCAAAGCACACTTCAAATTCCACTTCAAAATACTGGGGATAAAATTTGTGCCATTTTTATTGATATTTATGGCAATGAATTTAAGCAAGTAATTAAAACTAAATAAGCAATGGCAGGAAAGAAAATTTTTAATACGCAAGATTTAGTTTTAAAAGTAAATGACAAAAATTACGACCCAATAAAATATCCTTTGGATGAATGGGAAAGATTTTTAGATATACTTTGTAGTAATAGAGATTATCAAAAAGAAGCAATTAAAACAGCTATACATTATTTGATTTCTACCAAATACAACACGATTGAAGATTTGGTAAAAGAAAACTACAAAGCAAACGACCAATTACAATTAAGATACAAAACGGAAAACGAATATTTAAAGAAAATTCAGTTGCCTAATAAACTTTCTGCTTGCATAGATTTAGCAACAGGAACAGGAAAAAGTTTTGTAATGTATGGCATTGCACAAATTGCATTAGGTTTAGGGATTGTAGATAAAGTTCTGGTTTTGGGGCCGCCAAGTTTAACTATTGAAAGAGAATTAACTAAAAAATTTACCGAGCTTTCAATAGATACGAATTTAAAAAATGCTATTCCACCAAGTGCAAAAGTTAGTAATCCAACAATCATAAACGCTGACCAAACCATTAAAGATGGGTGTATCGCTATTGAAAACATAAACGCAGTTTATTCAAAAACAGGTTCATCTATTTTTGATAGTTTAGCATTTGGTAAAGGCGAAAGATGTTTAGTTTTAAATGATGAAGTGCATCACGCATACAACAAAGTAGAAGGAACTACTAACGAAAGTAAGAGCATCAAAAAATGGAAAGAATTTTTGTTGGATGCAACTTATCAATTCAAATACATTTTAGGTTTTACAGGAACTTCCTACATTGACAATGATTATTTTAATGATGTTATTTATAGATATTCTTTGCGTTCTGCTGTAGAAAATCGTTTCGTAAAAAGCATAAATTATGTAGTGGAAAACGAAGATAGTAACGAAAATGAGAAGTTTCAAAAAATATTACAAAACCATAAACTTAACAAAGCAAAATATTCTAATCTAAAACCATTAACAATTTTAATTACAAAAGATATTAAAATTGCTAAACAGCTTAAAACGAGATTGGTAGAATTTTTATGCGAAAAAGGCGAAGGTTCTGAAGAATATTTGAACAATGAAAAAATTTTATTAGTAACTTCTGATAAAGACCATAAAGCAAATGTTTTAAAACTTCCTTATGTTGATAGCAAAGATGAGCCAATAGAATGGATTATTTCTGTAGCTATGCTTACTGAAGGTTGGGACGTGAAAAATGTTTTTCAAATTGTGCCAATGGAAGAAAAAGCGTTTAATTCGAAACTTCTTATTGCACAGGTTTTAGGTAGAGGTTTGCGTATTCCAAACGGCTATCCAAATGCAGAAGTAATAGTATTTAATCACGACAAATGGGGTGAAAGAATAAAAGATTTAGTAGAGGAAATTTTGGAAATGGAAACCAAAATTAAGAATAGCTCTATTGTTGATGGAGATAGGGCAGATTTTCATTTTGCATTACATAATTTAGACTACACAAAAGAAAAGAGAGAAGTTGATGTTGAAAAAGAAACAGAAGTTTTTAATTATAAAGATTATATCACTTTTGTAGCTGAAACTTTTGAACATAAAACTGATACAAAGTTTGTGAAAATTGGTGATAAAGAATATAAAATGACTTATGATATCGAAAAAGAAAATTTTTTAGTATCAGATATTATCAGTAAAATATATGATGAATTTCAAATTAGAAAACTTGAAGGAATTATTTTAAAACTCAATGAAACGGAATACACAAGCGAAAATTTACCAAGCAAAGAAGTAATTGAGCAAGTAATTAGAAACTCAATGGAAAAAGTTGGTATGCAAGGAGGTTTTTTGGGCAAAAAAAACAGGCAAGCCGTTTTTTCTGCTTTCAATACTTTACTTCGCAAAAAACCCAAAAGTATAATTTTAACAAGAATACCTAACTCAATAATTGAAGTAAGAACAGAAAACAGAGAACACGAAAGCGTATCGGTTTTGAGTTTAAAAAGTGATTCAACAGTTTTTTATTCTGATGATTATGAAAATGAAATTGTAATTCAAGACTCTTTAATTGCATTTGCAGAAATCAAAGAAGATTTATCTTTGCCTCGTTCTGCGTTTGCAGAAAGTACAAATAAATTTCTATTTAAAACGCCTATTGATTTAGTTTTTACTTCAAGAGAACCTGAAAGAAAATTTGTTAGCGAATTGGTAAAAAAAGACAATGCAAGTAAATTAACAAGTTGGATGAAATCTAAAAATCAAAGTTTTTATTCTATAGAATATTCATACACAAAAGGAAGTCATACAAGCAGTCATTTTTTTAACCCCGACTTTTTCATCTATTTTAAAAAAGATGATTTTCAATATATTTCAGTTGTAGAAATAAAGTCGGACAATGACAATAGCGATGAAAACAAAGCAAAAAACAGGTATGCGGCTGAGCATTTTAATGAATTAAACAAACAACTTGAAGAAAAAGATATAAAGCAGAAGTATTTATTTAACTTTTTAAGCCCAACAAATTACAGTGACTATTTTACCTATTTGAGAGATGAAAGATTAATTAAAGGTAAATTTAAAAGTGAATTAGATTTATTGTTGGAAGTATAAAAACTTTGCAACTCTAAAAACCTTCAACCGCAACAACTGTTACGTTATTTTTTCGATTTTAGTACCCCTATAAGAACTTACATTGCTATTTTTTGCATATTGTTTCCAATTGGCAACTGCCCTCTTGAACTTCAGTTATAATTTCTTCGGTTTTTTCAATCCAAAAATAGCTGCCAATTCCAGTAAATGAGTTTGATTAGGATTTTGATATTCGCCAGCAAAACTAGTGCTGTGCCAGCCTTTGGAAGAACTAGAGAATGTTAAATCATAAGCGGGTGCAAATTCCGATTTGTGGAAACGTTTTCTGGTTGTTTATAGAAAACACAAAGTCGATTTCACATGGATAAAAGGACACAATAACCATGTTCAAAACGAAAGATGCGATGCGTTAGCAGTTATGGCTTCGATGCAAAAGCAACTTTCTGTTGATGCTTTTTATGAAAAAGAAGAAGGAAATTTATTGTAAAGATTTGTAATTCAGTGCAATAAATTGGCAAAACTTTACGATTGAGACCCTTTGCAACTTTACAACTTATAAACTATCTTTGCGCCTTAATTCGAAACACATAAAATGAAATGAGCTTAACATGGTTTTTTTATAAATATCAAATGTTAATAAGCGACTCGAACTTTTGTGAACAGGCGAAGCAATTCCATATTCCTTTAAAAAAGAAAATAATATCTACGTATGAATAAATTATTGATTGTTGGAACTGTAGCTTTTGACGCAATTGAAACTCCTTTTGCAAAAACAGATAAAATCTTAGGCGGCGCAGCAACATACATCGGACTCTCAGCTTCTTATTTCAATTTGCAATCGGCGATAGTTTCTATAGTTGGCGATGATTTTCCACAAGAATATTTAGATTTATTAACAGCAAGAAACATAGATATTTCTGGTCTTGAAGTTGTAAAAGGCGGGAAAACTTTCTTTTGGAGCGGTCGTTACCATAACGATTTAAATTCAAGGGATACATTAGACACTCAATTAAACGTTTTGGCAGACTTTCAGCCAAAAGTTCCTCAAAATTTTAAAGATTCTGACGTAGTGATGTTAGGAAACTTGCATCCATTAGTACAGAGCAGTGTTTTAGACCAAATGGAAACACAACCTAAATTAGTGGTTTTGGATACTATGAATTTTTGGATGGATTGTGCTTTACCGGAATTATTGGATGTAATTAAACGTATAGATGTAATTACCATAAATGATGAAGAAGCAAGACAACTTTCGGGAGAATATTCTTTAGTGAAAGCTGCTGCAAAAATTCATACCATGGGACCAAAATACGTGGTGATTAAAAAAGGAGAACACGGAGCTTTATTGTTTCATGACAAAGAAGTTTTCTTTGCTCCGGCATTGCCTTTAGAAGAAGTTTTTGATCCAACAGGAGCAGGAGACACTTTTGCAGGTGGATTTGCAGGATTTATTACGCAGAGTGAAAATATTTCATTCGAAAACATGAAAAACGCGATCATCTATGGTTCTAATTTAGCTTCATTTTGTGTGGAGAAATTTGGAACAGAAAGAATGATTGATTTAGATAAAGAAGAAGTTTTGTCAAGATTGAAACAATTCAAATCATTGACACAATTTGATATAGAATTATAATGCTTAAACCTCGGAAACGAGGTTTTTTTTAAAATAATATTGGCAAGAAATTACAGGATTTAATTTTTGGTCTAATTATGGATGTTCTTTTAAGAACAATAATTAGTGTATACCAACAAACACAACAACAAACAACAACACAATGAGCGACGCTTTACAACACGAATGTGGAATAGCCCTAGTTAGACTACTCAAACCGCTTGAATTTTACAAAGAAAAATACGGAACTGCTTTCTACGGAATACAAAAAATGTATCTCCTGATGGAAAAGCAACACAATCGCGGGCAAGACGGAGCAGGTTTTGCAAGTATAAAATTAGATGTTGAGCCGGGAGAACGTTACATAAGTCGTGTGCGATCCAATCATGCACAACCTATTCAAGATGTTTTTGCGCAGATAAATGACAGAATAAATGAAGAAATGGCAGCTCATCCGGAATATGCGGATGATGTTGCTCTTCAAAAAGCAAATATTCCATACATAGGCGAATTGTTTTTGGGACATGTTCGTTATGGAACTTTTGGGAAAAACAGTATTGAAAGTGTTCATCCATTTTTACGTCAGAATAACTGGATGCACAGAAACCTGATTTTGGCTGGAAACTTCAACATGACTAATGTTAAAGAGCTTTTTCAAAGTCTAATTGAATTAGGTCAGCATCCAAAAGAAATGGCGGATACAGTTACCGTAATGGAAAAAATCGGACATTTTCTGGATAATGCAGTAACTGACTTGTACCAAGAATGTAAAAATAATGGCTTAACTAAAAGAGAAGCCTCACCGGTAATTGCAGAAAAATTAGATGTTGCAAAAATTTTGACCCGAGCATCTAAAAATTTAGATGGTGGTTATGCTATGGCAGGACTTTTGGGACACGGAGATTCATTTGTATTTAGAGATCCGGCAGGAATACGTCCCGCTTATTTTTATCAAGATGATGAAGTCGTGGTTGTTGCTTCTGAAAGACCGGTTATACAAACCGTTTTCAATGTGCCTTTCGAAAAAGTACAAGAAATAGACCCAGGGAGTGCATTAATAATTAAGAAGAACGGAACTGTTTCCATGAAGGAAATTCTTCCGCCAACAGTTAAAAAAGCATGTTCATTTGAGCGTATTTATTTTTCAAGAGGAAGTGATGCTGAAATTTATCAAGAAAGAAAAAATTTAGGAAAACTTATTTTGCCTGCCGTTTTGGAAGCCATTGACGAAGATACGGACAATACCGTTTTCTCTTACATTCCAAATACTGCTGAAACTTCCTTTTACGGATTAGTTGAAGCGGCTCAAGATTTTTTAAATCAAAGAAAGAACAATTACATTCTTGAAAATAGAAATACCTTAACTAAGGATTCTTTACAAGAATTACTTTCGGTAAAAATCCGTACGGAGAAAGTAGCTATTAAAGATGCAAAACTAAGAACATTTATTACTGAAGACAGTAGTCGAGATGACTTAGTGGCCCATGTTTATGATGTTACTTACGGAGTTATCAAACCAACAGACAATTTGGTAATTATTGATGATAGTATTGTGCGTGGAACAACGTTGAAAATGAGTATCATTAAAATGATGGATCGTTTGAATCCAAAACGAATTGTAATCGTTTCATCAGCACCTCAAATTAGATATCCTGATTGTTACGGAATTGATATGGCTAAACTGGAAGGTTTGGTAGCATTTAAGGCGGCATTAGAATTGTTAAAGGAAAGAGACTTGTATCACATTGTTGATGAAGTGTATTTGAAATGTAAAGCACAGGAAAACTATATAGACAGTGAAGTCGTGAATTATGTAACGGCAATTTATGAGCCTTTTCAACCGCAAGAAGTTTCAAATAAAATTGCTGAAATGTTAAGCTCACCTGAAATAAAAGCTGAAGTGAAAATAATATTTCAAACAGTAGAAGATTTGCATATTGCTTGTCCGAAAAATTTAGGAGATTGGTATTTCACTGGAGATTATCCTACACCTGGAGGAAATAGAGTGGTGAATCGAGCATTTATGAATTTTTATGAAGGAAAAGATGCGAGAGCATACTAATAATTGAGCAAATTTAGTTCTTAATCGGTTTTATGTGTTGTTTATCTAATTTATTTGTTTTGATTAAATAACTGCTATAAATTTGAATCACCATAACATTAGTAGGTTAAGTTTATGGTAGATTTGGGGCAAAAAGGGTGGAAGAAATTCCACCTTTTTTATTGGAATAAAGTCAAGGATTTTTTAGATAATGAATAAAAAAATAGACGAACAAACTTTAAAAAGTCTATCCGTCTATCATCTAAAAAGTCTATTATCTTTCTGACTATTTCTCTAAAGCATATCTTCTAGCTACTTCCGTCCAGTTAATTACATTGAAAAAAGCTTCGATATAATCGGGTCTTCTGTTTTGATAATGCAAATAGTAAGCATGCTCCCAAACATCCATTCCTAAAATTGGAGTTCCACCGCAACCTACGCCTGGCATCAAGGGATTATCTTGATTTGGAGTTCCGCAAACATCCACTTTTCCGCCTTTATGAACACAAAGCCAAGCCCATCCAGAACCAAATTGTGTAACACCAGCTTTAGTGAATTTTGCTTTAAATTCTTCAAAAGTTCCAAAAGCAGCTTCGATTGCAATCAATAAATCACCAGTTGGAAGTCCGCCACCGTTTGGTGTCATCACAGTCCAATATAAATTATGATTGTAAAAACCACCGCCATTGTTACGAACAGGCATGTTTTTCATGTCAAGATTAATCAAAATATTCTCAATCGTCTTGCCTTCCATGTCCGTGCCTGCAATAGCAGCATTCACGTTAGTAATGTAAGCGTTATGATGTTTTGTATGATGAATTTCCATCGTGCGTGCATCAATATAAGGTTCTAATGCGTCATACGCATAAGGTAATTGTGGTAATTCAAAAGCCATAATATGATTGTTTAATGATTAATAAATATTTTTATTCAAATTTATACATTTAAGTTTGGAATCGGAAATTCTATTTCGTTATAATTTCATTAAATTAATTGATAGTGTGCTCTTTGGAATTGTAACAGACTTATTTTCAGGAGCTGTTTCCTGCTTTCCGCTTCAATCTTTCTAGTCCTGAACTTGTTTCAGGATCCTGAAACAAGTTCAGGACTAGAAAGGATTTCCACTTTAAACGAAGTTCACTGAACTCCTATGAGAATGAAAGTTTAAGTGAAGTAATCAGGGCTAAAAAACACTGTTTTCTACAATGCTATTTTGTTTTAAAAACAAAATTTAAGGTTTGAATTATTTTATCAAGATTGTGCCATTGCCATGCAAATGACACTAATTTTAGCGCCGGGAATTTTCAATAAAGCATGTGAACAAGCTTCTAATGTGGCTCCTGTCGTGATAACATCATCAATTAAAAGGAAATGTTTATGATGATCTTTTGCTGTAAAGGAAACATCAAAAACAGTTTTGATTCCTTCGGTTCTGCCTAATAAATTTTTCTTCGATTGCGTTTTTGAATACACATTCCGAATTAAAAGAGAATCATTATAAACCAAATTTAAACTCGAAGAAAGTGCTTCGCCAAAGGCGGTAACTTGATTGTATCCTCTTTCTTTTAATTTTTTTCTATGAAGAGGAACCGGAATAATTTCATCTACGGATTGTAGCAATTGGATATTTTTTAAATCTTCGGCATACCATTCTCCAACTATTGTTCCTATTTCCTCGTGTCCTTTGTATTTCAAATTATGGATGAGCTCTTGGACAATTCCCTTTTTATGAAAATAAAATAATGCTGAGGTGTGTAGTACAGGAATTCTTCCATAAAACTTTTTGAAAGCATCATTCTCTGGATTCAAATGATGATTCGTCAGCGGAATATCATGCCTGCAAACGGTGCAAATCACATTTTCATTTAGAACTAAAAAGGAGCTGCAACCGGAACAAACTTTTGGAAAAAATAGATTAATAACGCTTTCAAACATGTAATCAAGGATTTATTTATAAAAATAGGTAAATCAATGCTTCAATCTTTAACAATTTTCTTTTTTTTAAGTTCACTTTTTATATTTTTGCATCATTATGGCAAAACAAGAAGATTTATTTAAGAATGTAATTTCGCATGCAAAGGAATACGGATTTATTTTTCCGTCAAGCGAAATTTACGATGGTTTAAGTGCAGTCTATGATTATGCACAAAACGGAGTAGAGTTAAAAAAGAATATACGCGAATATTGGTGGAAAGCAATGGTTCAAATGAACGATAACATTGTTGGTCTTGACGCGGCAATATTGATGCACCCAACTACTTGGAAGGCGTCAGGTCACGTGGATGCTTTCAACGATCCATTGATTGACAACAAAGATTCAAAAAGAAGATATAGAGCCGATGTTTTGATTGAAGATTATGCCGAAAAGCTAAATCAAAAAGCAATCAAGGAAATCGAAAAAGCACGCGCTCGTTTTGGAGATGCTTTCAATGAACAAGAATTTGTAACTACAAATGCAAGAGTAATTGAATACAAAGCCAAAGAAAGAGAAATTCTGGAAAGAATGGCTCGTTCGCTTGGTAATGAAGATTTGGAAGATGTAAAAGCGTTAATCGAAGAACTGGAAATTGCTTGTCCGGAATCGGGTTCTAGAAACTGGACCGAAGTACGTCAATTTAATTTGATGTTCGGCACTAAATTAGGAGCGTCAGCTGATACGGCAATGGATTTATACTTACGTCCGGAAACAGCTCAGGGTATTTTCGTCAATTTCTTGAATGTACAAAAATCAGGAAGAATGAAAGTTCCTTTTGGAATTGCACAAACAGGAAAAGCATTTAGAAATGAGATTGTAGCTAGACAATTTATTTTCCGTATGCGTGAGTTTGAACAAATGGAAATGCAATTTTTTGTGCGTCCAGGAGATGAAATGAAATGGTACGAACATTGGAAAACAGCAAGATTAAACTGGCACTTGTCATTAGGACTTGGAAAAGAAAATTACCGTTTTCACGATCACGAAAAATTAGCACATTATGCGAATGCAGCTGCCGATATTGAGTTTAATTTTCCTTTTGGGTTCAAAGAATTAGAAGGAATTCACTCTCGTACTGATTTTGACTTGAAAGCACACGAACAATTTTCAGGTAGAAAACTACAATATTTTGATGCTGAATTGAATCAGAATTATGTTCCTTATGTAGTGGAAACTTCAGTAGGATTAGACAGAATGTTCTTAGCTGTTTTTGCAACTTCATTAAAAGAAGAAACATTAGAAGATGGTTCCACAAGAACAGTTCTAAAATTACCGGCAGTTTTAGCACCGACAAAAGCGGCAGTTTTACCATTGGTTAAAAAAGACGGATTACCGGAAATAGCACATAAAATCATTGAAGATTTAAAATGGGATTTCAATGTAGCGTATGATGAAAAAGATGCTGTAGGAAGACGTTATAGAAGACAGGATGCATTAGGAACTCCTTTTTGTATTACTGTAGACCATCAAACTATCGAAGATCAAACGGTAACGATTCGTCATAGAGATACGATGAAACAAGACCGTGTAAAAATCGCAGATTTAAAATCAATTATAGAAAATGAAGTTTCGATGAAAAATTGGTTGATGAAAATGTAATCAGATTTTTATTTATATAAGAAAAGCTTTCCTAAATGGAGAGCTTTTTTTTTAACTATAATCTATGGATTCTATTTTTTAGTGCGTAAATGATTATGCATTAGATTTTGGATGTCTCTAAATCAAATATTTATGCGCTTTGTCGGCTTTATTTGCGCTTCATCTTAATGTGTCAACATTTGTTAAAAACATATTAACAACATATATGAAAAAACAGTTAAATGCTTATTTTTAGACTGTTAAATAAGAGTTTTTTGTTCAGTATTTTATGCTTTTGTTTAATTAGTTTCCCAAAACTACCATTATTACTTAATAATTTGAAGTGTATTTTACTTTGGACATCTGATGATATGCCTAACAATTCTAGGAAAAACCATTGATGAATTACTCGTACATTATTATTGACGACGATCAAGAAAGTGTTTCGAAAACGAAAGCCATTGCGGATAGTTTTTCGGAGCTTAGTTTTGTGGCATCAGCAAATAATTACACGGATGGCTTAAATCTTATTTTAGAACACACTCCTCAATTAGTTTTTCTTGAAATTGACCCTGCGAATGCGGCCAGTAATTTATCGTTAATACTCATTAATGAGTTGTATCGGTATCTTAAAGTAATTCCGAAGATTATTGTTACTACCACTAAGAAAGATTTGGCTTTTGAAGCTATTCAATATGAAGTTGCGGATTATTTATTAAAACCATTAGCACGTATCGATATTGTAAAATCAATTTTAAAATTGAACAAATCGAATAATATCCAGGAGATTTTTTTAGAACAATCGCCATTTCCTGATGAAAAACCTATAGTTTCAGTTAGGCAAGAAACGCCAAATCAGGAGCAGCCTCTTATTCTATGTATAAAATCATATGGTGATTACAGGTATATTGATGCTAAAGATATTTGCTATTTCCAAGCGGATAATAATTCTACTGACATACACCTAAATAATGGTGAAATGATAACCGCTTTCAAAACATTGAAGCATTTCGAAGGAATTTTATCTTTCCCTTTTATCAGAATTCACAATAGTTATATCGTAAACCGAAATTATATTTCTAGAATTCATACGGGAAATACGGTATGTTATATTAAAAACACCACTACAAAACTTCCTTTCTCCAAATCGTATAAGGCAAATATCGACCTTATTATTTCTGATTTTTCCAACGGAAATTACCTCGAAATTTAAAAAATAGTCATTCACTCTAATTTGAGGGTCATTCACTATCAGATGACCGTATTCTACCATATATGCCTTTTTTTGTAGGAAATTTTAAGATAACCTATGTAGTTTTACTAAACAATTTCCTGCAAAGGGAAGTAAAAACAAGTAAAAAATTATAAACATATAAAAATCCCAAATCATGAAAAAAGCAATCTTAACAATCGGTTTATTCTCTTTAGTGATGATATTAACATCATTTACTACACCAGAAACTAATAATACTGTAAAATCGGATACTAATGTCAATATAGTTGGACAAGGTGCAACAGGAGGTAATGTAAAAGTAGATATCGTTGGACAAGGCGCAACAGGAGGCAATGTAAAAGTAGATATCGTTGGACAAGGTGCAACAGGAGGTAATGTAAAAGTAGATATTGTTGGGCAAGGTGCAACAGGAGGCAACGTAAAAGTGGACTAGAAATTCAATTATTTTTTTAAATATATTTAGGCTATCAATTATTTGGTAGCCTTTTTTTATGTCAATAGTTTTATTTTACTATTTTTGGTAAAACATATTAATAACTATTGAAAAATAAATACTACATACTTCTATTGTTTTTTATGCTGTTTGTTTTTTTGGGTTGTTCAAAAAAAAAAACAAAAAATATTATTGTAGCTTCATCTGAAGATAGCCTTTCTACTTATTTTTCATTGGCAAATGATTTTAGCTTAGCTAGGGAAAAAAGACAGGAATACAATCATAAAGCTTTTGATATTGTTATCAATCAGGAAAATGATTCGCTGAACCGAGTCAATCTATTCAAAGTAGCCAATCGGTATTATAACATAAACAACTGGAAAGATTTTAATAAAACGGTACATCTTGTATTAGATAAGTCAGAAAAAGCTAAAGATACTTTAAATATAATAAAATCCTACACCTATTTAGGGGATTATTATGATTCACAGGCAATTTTAGATAGCTCTTTTCAGTTTTATTATAAAGCAGAAAAAATGTATGAAAAACTCGGGGATAATTTTAATTTGGGTAAAACATTAATCAGTAAAGCAAACTTACAGTTTAAGGCGGGTGATTTTTTAGGTTCTGAAAAAGCAGTTTTCAATGTATTGCGGATAATAAAGGGAGAGAAGGGTATCAAAAATATTTTATACGATGCTTATAATTTACTGGGGTTAATATATAATGAGCTAAGTGAATATGAAAATGCAATAGCCTATCACAATAAAGCATTGTTAATTAGTGATGATGAATTAATACCTAAGGAGTTTCAGTCAAAAGCCACGACCTATAATAATATTGGGCTACTATATCTCAATTCGCAAAAATACATGCTCGCAAAAGAATATTTTCAAAAAGGATTAGATCAACAAAACCTAAAATTACAAAAACCATACGTTTATGCCATGTTGTTAGATAATTTGGCCTATTCAAAATTCAAATTAAAAGATTCAAATGAATTACCTGAACTATTTTACCAATCGCTAAGATTGAGAGATAGTCTTCAGTTGGCATCGGGGATATTTGTTAACAAGATCCATTTATCAGAATATTTTGCTTCAAAAAAGGATGCTGTAAAGTCATTGCAATATTCTAAAGAAGCACTTTTATTGTCTCGAACTACCAATAATTCCCGTGATATTTTGGTGGCATTAAAGCAATTGGCTGTTATCGAGCCCGATAAAGCATCTGTTTATTCAAAAGAATACATTCGGATCAATGAAAGTTTACAAAAATCAGAACGGAAAATGGGGGAGAAATTTTCTCGTATAGAATATGAAACCGATCAAATAAAAGGCGAGAACACTAATCTGGAAACTAAAAATCGAAATTTGTTATTTGGATTTAGTGCATTTACCATTTTGGGATTATTTTTGTATATCATTAAGGCGCAAAAAGCTAAAAATAGGGAATTGTTATTCAAACAAGAGCAGCAAAAGGTCAATGAGGAAATTTATAATTTGATGATTTCGCAGCAAAGTACCATTGAAACCAATAGAATTGTGGAGAAAAAAAGAGTTGCACAAGAGTTGCATGATGGGGTATTGGGAAGAATGTTTGGCGTACGAATGAATTTAGATGGGTTGAATAGATTCAATGATGAGATTGCCGTTAATCAAAGAAATAGTTATTTGTCAGAATTAAAAAATATAGAGCAGGATATTCGTGAAATTTCACATGATTTGAATAGAGAAAAATCAGAATTAATTAATAACTTCGTTGCCATAGTAAATAATTTGTTTGAAGAACAAAAAAAGACATTTAAACCAAAACTAGCTACAATCATTGATCCAACTATAAAATGGGAGTTGTTAAGCAATGCGGTTAAAATAAATTTATACCGAATTATTCAGGAGTCGCTTCAAAATATTAATAAGTATGCCAATGCGAGTGCTATCAAAGTAGAACTCAAAAAAAAGGAGGATGATTTATTTTTAGTGGTAAGTGATGATGGAATTGGGTTTAATGTGAACAAAGCAAAAAAGGGTATAGGTCTACAAAACATACAATCTCGAACAAGTGAATGTGATGGAATGGTCGACATAAAATCAAAAAAAGGAGAAGGAACAAGCATTACAATTACAGTCCCAATAGAACAGAAACAAATACTTACAGAGAAATGACACTTGCCTCAACTGAAAAGACAATCATTCAAAATAATATATTAATCGTAGACGATCATCCTTTTATTATAGAAGGGTATAAGAATGCAATTACAAGATATAACCCTAAGGGATTTGAATTTTTTATTAGCCAGGCCAAAGATTGTGAATCGGCATACGATATCATTACAAATCCTGCTACTTTAGCTTTTGATATCGCTTTTTTAGACATTAGTATGCCACCTTACGAAGAAAAAGGGATTTATTCGGGGGAGGATTTGGCAAAATTGATTAATGAATTTATGCCCAATTGCAAAATTATTTTGCTGACAATGTATACTGAATTGCTAAAAATAAAGACGATAATTAAAACAATAAACCCAAACGGATTAGTAATAAAAAATGATCTGACATTTGATGAATTACTTTTTGCTTTTGATAAAGTCATAAAAAACGAAATATATTACAGTCAATCTGTTCAAAAAATGTTGGACTTGGCAGAAAAAGACACAATAGAAATTGATCAATTTGATAAACAAATTCTGTTTCATTTATCGAAAGGTACTAAGCTGAATGATATTCCACAATATATTCCAATATCATTAGGTGCAATAGAAAGAAGAAAGTTAAACCTAAAAGAATTATTGAAAATAGACAATGGTAGCGATATTGATTTAATTCGCGAGGCAAAAAATCAAGGATTACTTTTTTAGAATTTTAAACACCATTTAAAACAAAAAACGAGACTGCCTTTTGAGACTGCCTCGTTTTTTGTTTGCGATATTTTTTTATTAAAGATGATAAATCAAATAATAAACTTTTTTGGATTTCTACGAGTAGAAAATATATCAAGGATATAAATTCTTTCAACTTCTATTCGATAAACAATTTTATAATTCCATTTTGGAAAAAAGCGAATCATTTTTGAATTAAATAGAGGTTCAATAGGGTTTTTCTCTGGAAAAATATTAAGGTTTTCTCCTATCTCAAATAGCGTATTGATAACTAATTCCGCATTTTGAGGACTGTCAAAAAAAATAAAATCATATATGTCCTGAATGGATTTGATAGATTCATTTGACCAAATTACAGGCTTCATTTTCTAACTATATTACTTCTGGCTTCTTCTGTGGTATATCCTTTTTCTCCAGAATCAGAGGCAATCATAATTTGGTTCAGGTGGTTTTCGTATTCTTTCACAGAAAGCGGTTTTCCTGAAGTAGTATAGGTATAAATCTCATCGTCCAATAATGCTTCAATTTTGCTTAATAACCGTGAATTGGAGACATCTAAAATCCTGTGAACAATGTTTTTGCGTTGGGTTTCTACATTCATGATTTTTAATTTATTTCAAAATGATTAAAGTTTTCATTACTATAAAATATAAAACACAAATATACAAAAATCGTGCTATCTTGTTGCGTTACAATTTATGGCAAATGGATTGCACATTATAGGTATAGTTTGTATAAAACCATTTAGTCTTTGAAATTACTGTATTATTTTTTTATCAATTGCCGCTGGTTTTAACCAGCGGATTGGAATGAATAAGTTGATTGGCTTTAGCCAAAATGAGCACTGTATTTTGGCTAAAGCCAATGCTAGCTTGAAATTTAAAATTCCGTTGGTTAAAACCAACGGCAATTCATCTGAGTTGTTTGATTATAATTTTTAGCCTTAAACAGGTTACAGTAATTTCTAACCAAAAATGGTATAAAACCAGATTGTAGAATTTAGGGTAGTTTTTTGTTTCTTTAAAGACTTTTTATTCGCTCAAAGCATCCCAACCACGGGCTTTTAAAGCAATTTTTGTGTTGGCTCGAGTGACTAAGTGAATGCCTTCACTTTCTTGTGTCATGTGACCAATAATGGTGAAATTTGGATTACCTTTTATTTTTTCAAAGTCTTCCATGGCAATGGTAAAAAGTAATTCATAATCTTCCCCTCCATTTATCGCAACTGTCGTGCTATCGATATTGAATTCTTCACAAACATTAATAAATTGAGGATCGATTGGTAATTTGTCCTCATATAAATTACAGCCCACTTTGGATTGCTTGCACAAGTGCATAATTTCAGATGACAATCCATCAGAAATATCAATCATAGAAGTCGGTTTTATCTCTAAAGCATGCAATAAAGTGCGCACATCCTTACGTGCTTCCGGTTTTAATTGTCGTTCTATAAGATAGGTGTAAGCGTCTAAATCAGGTTGTGAATTTGGATTCACCTGAAACACTTGTTTCTCGCGCTCCAAAACTTGTAAGCCCATATAAGCAGCACCAATATCGCCTGTTACAACTAATAAATCGGTTTGTTTGGCACCGTTTCTGTACACTATTTCATTTTCATCAGCTTCGCCAATAGCGGTAATGCTGATAATCAATCCTTTTTGTGATGAAGTAGTGTCGCCACCTATAACATCTACATTATATTCACGTGCTGCATGCGTAATTCCTGCAAATAATTCATCTAAAGCTTCTAATGGAAAACGATTAGACACCGCAATTGAAACCGTGATTTGTGTTGGCTTTGCATTCATGGCGCAAATATCAGAAACATTGACCACGACCGCTTTGTAACCTAAATGTTTTAACGGCATATAAGCCAAATCAAAATGTACACCTTCAATCAATAAATCAGTAGAAATAACTACTTTTTTAGCTGCAAAATCCAAAACGGCAGCATCATCTCCAATTCCTTTTAAAGTCGAAGGTTGATTGATTTCAAAGTTTTTTGTCAAATGGTCTATCAATCCAAATTCTCCTAATTGAGCTATACTTGTGCGTTGTGGGGTTTTATCTTCGATCATTTTTTTTCTTTGTTTTGAGGTTGCAAATATACGAAGAAATATTCGCCTTGAATTGCATCCGTTTTTACGAATTTTATCCGACCTTTAGGGTATTAAATTTGTAAAAATGAAGTCATTTGATATTGTTACACTTACGGTTAATCCTGCTTTGGATAAAAGTGCTCATTTTAGAGGTTTAGTCCCGGAACAAAAAATTCGATGCGGATTACCACGTTATGATGCAGGTGGAGGCGGAATTAATGTTTCGAAAGCAATTTCTCGTTTAGGGGGCCAATCATACTGTGTGTTCACTTCGGGCGGACCTATTGGCACGATGCTCAAAGAACTTGTTCAGAAAGAAAAAATAGAATATGAAGCCATAGAAATCCAGAGTTGGACAAGAGAAAGCTTTGTTGCGGTTGATGATAATACAAATTTACAATACCGTTTTAGTTTCCAAGGAGCCGAAATAACAACATTGGAAAAAGACAAAATTATTCAGACAATTCAAAAATTAAAATCCAAATATTTAGTTATCAGTGGGGGTTTGAATGAAGGATTGTCATCAGATTTTTATCAAGTTTTTGCTACTATCGCGAAAGAATCCAATTCCAAATTGATTGTGGATACTTCGGGTGAAGCTTTGAAAAAAGTGATTGAAGCGGGTGTTTATATGATAAAACCGAATATTGGCGAATTAGCAAAACTGATAGATGTCGAAAGTCTCGAAATGGAAGAAGTAAATAAAGCCGCAAAACAAATCATTGCCAAAGGCGGAGCCGAAATCGTAGTCGTTTCCCTTGGTCCACAAGGTGCAGTATTGGTTACAAAAGATTCTTATGATTTTGTTCCTGCTCCCAATGTGGTAAAAAAAAGTACCGTTGGTGCAGGTGACAGTATGGTTGGTGGAATGGTTTGGGCACTTTCGCAAAATAAAAACCTGAAAGAAGTTATTCGTTGGGGTGTAGCCTGCGGATCAGCAGCAACGATGAATGAAGGAACCCAATTGTTTAGATTCGAAGATGCCAAACGATTGTTTGAATGGTTGAAGAATAAATAAATTTGAAATCCGATTATTATTTGAATTGTTGTTTGAATTGCCGTTGGTTTTAACCAACGGAAGGAAATGTATAAATCTTGCTGGCTTTAGCCAAAATTGCGCTCTATTTTGGCTAAAGCCAATGCTACTTGAATCCCTATTCCGTTGGTTAAAACCAACGGCAATTCATACGGGCAGTGCGAATGTAATCATAGGTTCTTTATAAACAGATGTAAATATTTCTAAATCAGAAATGACTATGTATAAAAAAACCTGACAATTTTCATTGTCAGGTTTCCTATTTATTTCAACAAAGTCCTTCCTTTCGGGAAGGATTTAGGATGGAATTTAATCATTCAATTTCAAAACCGCCATAAACGCTTCTTGCGGAATTTCAACATTCCCCACAAGTCTCATACGTTTTTTACCTTTTTTCTGTTTTTCCAATAATTTACGTTTACGAGAAATATCCCCACCATAACATTTGGCGGTAACGTCTTTACGCAATGCTTTTATCGTTTCACGCGAAATTACTTTAACACCGATTGCTGCTTGGACAGGAATGTCAAATTGTTGGCGTGGGATTAATTCTTTCAGTTTTTCACACATTTTTTTACCAATAGAATACGCATTATCGGCATGCATCAAAGATGACAAAGCATCCACAATGGTAGCGTTCAACAAGATATCAACTTTAACCAAATTAGAAGTTCGCATCCCAATTGGCGTATAATCAAAGGAAGCATATCCTTTAGAAACTGTTTTCAAACGGTCATAAAAGTCAAATACAATCTCTGCCAACGGCATATCAAAAGTCAATTCTACACGTTCCGTAGTCAAATACGTTTGATTGGTAATCAACCCACGTTTTTCGATACACAAACTCATTACATTCCCAACATAATCGGATTTAGTGATGATAGTTGCTTTAATAAAAGGTTCTTCAACATGGTCTAAACGAGATGGCTCGGGCAAGTCCGAAGGATTGTTTACTATAAGTGGTGTTGTAGGATCTTTTTTGGTATAAGCTAAATACGAAACGTTGGGAACCGTAGTAATAACAGTCATATTGAACTCACGCTCCAATCGTTCTTGGATAATTTCCATGTGCAACATTCCTAAGAATCCACAACGGAAACCAAATCCCAAAGCTGCCGAGCTTTCCGGTAAAAACACCAGAGAAGCATCATTCAACTGCAATTTTTCCATAGAGTTTCTCAACTCTTCGTAATCTTCGGTATCTACGGGATAGATTCCAGCAAAAACCATTGGTTTCACATCTTCAAAACCATGAATTATATTCGTTGTTGGATTTTTTGCATCCGTCAATGTATCTCCTACTTTTACTTCTTTGGCTTCTTTAATTCCAGAAATCAAATAACCAACATCACCTGCCGAAATTACTTGTTTCGGAACTTGGTTTAATTTCAAAGTACCAATTTCATCCGCAAAATATTCGTTTCCGGTAGCCATGAATTTAATCTTTTGGCCTTTTTTTATTTGCCCGTTTTTCACACGAAAAATAACTTCGATTCCTCGAAACGGATTGTAATGCGAGTCAAAAATTAAGGCTTGTAATGGCTCATCAATATTTCCTGTTGGAGGTGGAATTCTTTCGATAATGGCTGCCAAAATATTTTCTACACCCAAACCGGTTTTACCCGAAGCATGAATAATATCTTCCAGTTTGCAACCTAACAAGTCCACGATATCATCGCTCACTTCTTCAGGATTGGCACTTGGTAAATCCACTTTATTCAAAACCGGAATAATTTCCAAGTCATTCTCCAAAGCCAAATATAAATTCGAAATCGTTTGTGCCTGAATACTTTGTGCTGCATCTACAATCAAAAGTGCACCTTCACAAGCCGCGATCGACCGGGAAACCTCATACGAAAAATCCACGTGTCCCGGAGTATCAATCAAATTCAGGATGTATTCTTGTCCTTTATAAGTGTATTCCATCTGAATCGCATGACTCTTAATCGTAATCCCACGTTCGCGTTCCAAGTCCATGTTATCAAGCAATTGCGCTTTTTCTTCACGAGCGGTAACGGTTTGTGTTGCGCCTAATAATCGGTCAGCAAGCGTACTTTTTCCGTGATCAATATGTGCAATAATGCAAAAATTCCGTATGTTTTTCATTTTCTGTTTATATCAAATTTATTTAGGTTTACCCTGAATTTGTTTCAGGGCGTGACCACAAGGGTCGGGCTATTCGTTTCAAGTCCTCACAAAGTTCCGCTGTCGCTGCACTTTGTTGCGGGCTTTCCACTTTTATCCCTCACGCAAACCGTCGCTTCCTCAAAATCTCGTTTAAATAGCGGCAATTAATCTGCAAATATAAGCTAAATTCAACAGTTTCAAAGTCCCGAATTCGCAAACTAATCGGTTTAATACTAAGTCTTTCTTCTTTCTTCTTTTATCCTTTCATCTAAAAAACGTAATTTTGCACCAAATTAAATGAAGATGATTAAGATTGGCAACATAATATTACCCGAATTTCCTTTACTTCTCGCACCTATGGAAGATGTGAGCGATCCGCCTTTTCGCAGATTGTGCAAAGCCCATGGTGCCGATTTGATGTACTCGGAATTTATTTCTTCTGAAGGATTAATTCGGGATGCCATCAAAAGTCGAATGAAATTAGACATTTTTGATTACGAAAGACCTGTTGGAATCCAGATTTTTGGGGGAGACGAAGAAGCGATGGCCATGTCTTCCAAAATTGTTTCAGCAGTAAATCCGGATTTAATAGATATTAATTTTGGTTGTCCCGTTAAGAAAGTGGTTTGCAAAGGTGCCGGTGCCGGTGTTTTGAAAGACGTTGATTTGATGATTCGTTTGACTCAGGCTGTGATCGATAGTACCCATTTGCCTGTAACCGTAAAAACCCGTTTGGGTTGGGACGATAATTCCATTAATATTGATGAAGTTGCGGAGCGTTTGCAAGACATTGGTGTTGCCGCTTTGAGCATACACGCCAGAACTCGTGCCCAAATGTACAAAGGACACTCTGATTGGTCGCACATTGCCCGAGTAAAAAACAACCCTAGAATTACCATGCCTATTTTTGGGAACGGTGATATTGATTCTCCGGAAAAAGCATTACACTATAAAAATGAATATGGTATTGACGGAATAATGATTGGTCGTGCCGCTATTGGTTATCCTTGGATTTTCGACGAAATCAAGCATTACTTCAAAACCGGAGAACATTTACCAAAACCCACCGTTGTTGATAGAGTTGAAGCAGTGAGAAATCACCTCACCTGGGCGATGGAATGGAAAGGAGAGCGTTTAGGTATTGTTGAAACCAGACCACATTATACCAATTATTTCAAAGGAATTCATTCTTTTAAAACCTTCAAACAAAAATTAGTAACGCTAGATCGACCTGAAGAGTTGTTTGCTGCTTTGAATGAGATTGAAGAAGCGTATGCGGGTTATGAAGTAGTGTAGCTAAATAATTTAAACACGAATTCCGCTAATTTGCACAAATTAATTCGTGTAAATTAGTGGAATTCGTGTTTTATTTTTTTAAACCTGAAACCTGAAACCTGAAATCATTAATCTTCAATCTTAATCCAACAACTTCTTACTCACGCGACTACTTGCAATCAGCGAAGCAATAAAGCCAAGCGAGACAATAGTTCCCATAACAATCAATACATTTTCGAGAGAGAAAACTACGGGATACGCCAGTGTAGGTGTAATCATAACCAGTTGAAAATGTTGTTGCAGTAACACAATTATAATTCCTAAAACCAACCCGATAATTCCGCCGAAAACACTCAATAAAGTGCCTTGAAGCAGGAATATTTTTCGTAAATCCTTGATTTCAGTTCCTAGATTAAAAAGGGTTTTTAGGTTTCCTTTTTTATCCAAAATCATCATAATCAGCGCGCCAATTAAGTTGAAAAGTGCCACAACAATCACCAAAGTAAAGATTAAATACACGGCAATATTCTCCGTATTCAACATTTTATAGAGCGATTCGTTGAGTTGAGCCCTGTTTTTTACGGTAATGGTATTGTTGAAAATTGTTTGAAGTTGGTCTGTGATGGCATTTTCATCAGCGCCAGCTTTTTCTTTGATTTCAATCCCTGAAACCTGATTGGTTTTATATTCCAATAATTCCTGCGCTAAACCTAAATCGGCAAAAACATATTTAGAATCAAGATCTTCGCTGATGGCGTAAATCCCAACAGGAATAATCTCAGTTTTATTAAAAGCCTGTTCTGGATTTTCGATAGCGCCTTTCCCTGGTTTTGGAACTAAAACTTCCAATTGATGATTGAAATCAAGCAATCCCATCGAGAATTTTTGGGCAATTCCGTAACCAACTACTACTTGATAGGTGTCCGGTTTGAGCCACTGCCCGTTGAAAAGTTTCTTTTCAATAGCATTTACTTTGCTAAAGTTGGAATCAACTCCCTTGAGATAAGTAACTTCTTGTTTTCCGTCAAAAGTGAATAAAACACGCTCTTCTATTATTTTTGTATAAGAAGCTAGCCCATCAATTTTCTTGATTTGGCTTTCTTGCGTTGGAGAAATAAGGAATGATTTCCCTAAAGTACTGCTTATTTTTAAATCGGGATCAATGTCATTCGTAAACGAAAGACTAAAAACTTTCAACCCGCTAAAAACAGATAAAACCACAAACAAAGCCATTGCGCCAACAATAATCCCCATGCTGGCAATTCGATTGATGATATTGATCGCATTGTTTTTACTGTTGCTAAGAATATAGCGTTTGGCTATGTAAAGGGGGAAATTCAAATTTTATGAATGTCTGCGTTTTTCTAGAAGATCTCTGTTTTCTATAGGATTTTCCTTGTTGTTCAGTGCATTGTCAATCTTTTCGATGTAGTCTAACGAATCATCGATAAAGAATACCAAATTAGGTACTTTTCTCAATTGCAAGCGAACGCGTTGTGATAAATCATGTTTTATCAAAGTCGAATTCGTCTTAATCGCTGCCAAAGTTTCCTTAGCTTTATCCTGAGGAAAAATGCTTAAATGTACCGTAGCTACTGATAAATCTGAAGTTACAACAACCTTGGATACCGAAATTATCAAATTTGTAACTCCGTTTTTTCTCACTTCACCTTGCAGAATGTCAACCAAATCTTTTTGGATAACCCCACCTATTTTTTTCTGTCTATTTGTTTCCATGCTGCAAAAATACTACTTTTAAGTTTTATACGAACAAATTTTGAAAGTAACCTATTAATACTTGTGTTTTTAGGAGCTATTTCCTGCTGTACGCTATATCTTTCCTGCCGAACACCGGCAGGAAAGGATGCCGCTTCCATCAGGGCTAAGGCATTTGGAAACTATCGAAATTTAGATTATAGACAAACTAATTCCGCCCTGTCTCCCTTCCCTTTGGGGAGGGCCGGGGAGGGGAAAATATAAAACATCAAAATGCAAAGACCTTCATTCTCCATATACGACGCATCGGCAGGTTCTGGAAAAACCTATGCGCTTGTCAAAGAATATCTGAAAATCATACTGGTTGCTAAGAAAAATGATGCCTACCGAAACATTCTCGCCATTACGTTTACCAATAAAGCGGTGCACGAAATGAAAAGCCGAATCGTAGGCAGTTTATCCGAATTTGCCAAAGACGAACCAAGTTCAAAAGCACAGGATTTAATGCAGGATTTGTCCGTAGACACAGAGCTTTCTATTATTGAAATCAAAACCAAATCACAGCAAATCATCAAGCATATTATTCATAATTATGCCGCTTTTGATATTTCGACCATTGATAAATTCACACATAAAGTGATTCGTGCTTTTGCGCATGATTTGAATTTACCCATGACTTTCGAGGTCACTTTGGATACCGAAAATTTATTGATAGAAGCCGTCGATGCCATAATTGCCCAAGCCGGAGAAGATGAAACATTAACAAAACTGTTAATCGATTTCACGATGGAAAAAACCGATGATGACAAATCTTGGGATATTTCGCGTGAAATTCTCGAAACCGGTCGTTTAGTTTTAAACGAAAATAATAGAAATGAAATTACCCATTTTCAGGATAAATCCATTGCTGAGTTTGTCGAAATAAAAAACAAACTAGCCGAAGCCTGTAAAGTTTTGGAAAAAGAAAGTGTCGTTTTTGCGGAGGAAGCATTGTCATTAATTGAAAAAAACGGAATTGATACCAAATCCTTTTCAGCAGGACATTTTCCAAAACATTTGTCGAGTATTCAAGAAGGAAAATTTAATCCAAAAAACAAAACCTATCACGAATTTGATGACATAAAAATCAATAAAACGGCAAAAGACCGTGCAATTATTGAAAACATAATTCCTGATTTATTGCAATTTCTAGACAAAGTTTACAAAACTTTCGAAAAGATAAATTTCTATAAAGCCTTCTTAAAAAACATTACACCTTTGTCATTGCTAAATACGGTCAGTAATGAATTGGCCAAAATTCAGGAAGAACAAAACGTACTTTCTATTTCCGAATTCAATGCAATCATTCACCGTGAAATTCAAAATCAACCTGCGCCTTTTATTTATGAACGATTGGGGGAACGTTACCGTCATTTTTTCATTGATGAATTTCAGGACACTTCCGAAATGCAATGGCAGAACCTGATTCCGCTGATTGATAATGCACTTTCGGGTCAGGATGATTTTGGTGTAAAAGGGACTTTGATGATTGTGGGTGACCCGAAACAGTCTATTTATAGATGGCGTGGTGGAAAAGCGGAACAGTTTATTGAATTGAGTAAAGACCAAAATCCGTTCAATAATCCCGATAAAAAACTCGAACATTTAGATAAAAATTACCGCAGTTATTCGCAAATAATCGAATTCAATAATGATCTCTTTAAATTGTTGTCGAATGAATTCGAACATCTGGATTATAAAGATTTGTATGAAAATCACAGTTATCAAAAGACAAACAACAAAACGGGTGGCTATGTAAATATTTCCTTTATCCCGAAAGTAGAGGAAATAGATAATAATCCCGAAGCTTCGGGAGATGAAGAAGCCTTGGATAAAACCGATTTGTATGTTTTAGCAACATTAAATACGATTCAAAAAGTACTACAACAAGGATTTGAATATAAGGATATTGTGATTCTGACCAGAAAGCGAGATCAGGGAATTGCAATTGCAAATTATTTGACGGAGCAAGGAATTCCGCTTTTGTCCTCAGAAACGCTAATGATTCAAAACGCTACCGAAGTTCGGTTAATTATTCATTTATTAAAATACCTGAAAAATAGTTCTGATTTGGAATCCAAAGCGCATTTCCTTCAATATTTAGCTCAAAACAGTCAGGATAAATTACCGATTCACGATTTTATTGCTCAAGGAATGGCATTATTTAAGGAAACTGATTTCGAAAATTGGTTGATGAGTTTTGATGTTTCACTTTCATTTCAAAACATTAGAAAAAAATCATTATATGAAGCAGTGGAAACTATAATAGCAAAGTTTCTCCCCCCAGCCCCCTCCGAAGGAAGGGGTGACGGAGTGGTTAACTATGTGAATGATAGTTTTGATAAATTAGGGTATATGACAGGCGGAAATTATTCTCATCTTTTGATAGAAAAAGCAAAAAAAATGAGGAAGAACCCGACAAATGCTGAAAAAATATTGTGGTTGGAGCTTAAGTCCCAGTCTTTAGATAGTAAATTTAGACAACAACATTTGATAGATGATTTTATTATTGATTTTGTTTGTTTGTCAAAAAAACTGGTAATTGAAGTTGATGGCGATTATCATTTTACTGAAGAACAAGTTGAGTTAGACAATGATAGAACAATTACCCTAAATAAATTAGGGTATAAAGTCATTCGATTTAAAAACGAAGAAATCATAGGGAGTATTTCGATAGTTTTAGAAAAAATAAAAAACGAATTAATTTCACAAGAGAATTTTTTTATTGAGAATTCGACGGTATCGGATAAAACGGAAGAGAATTTTTCTATTGACAAAGTAACCGTTCAGTCTCCCTCCCCTTTGGGGAGGGTCGGGGAGGGGAATGCCTACGTTCAATATTTTCTGGACATTGTTCTCGAACGAGACATTCGCAACCAAGCTGGAATTTCTGATTTCTTAAATTATTGGGATAAAAATGCGGATAAATTTAGTATTCCGTCTCCGGAAGGGACTAATGCAGTTCGGATTATGACCATTCACAAGTCAAAAGGTTTGGAATTTCCGGTTGTCATTTTTCCTTTTGCCGAGGAAGATTACAATCGAAAACCAAAAGATAAATTATGGCTCAATACCGAGGAACAAGATTTCGGTTTGCCCAAAGTTTTAATCGACAACAGCAGTGCGGTAGAAGGATTTGGAGAGGAAGCTGCTGAGGTTTACAATCAAAAAAAGCAGGAAGAATTATTGGATAATATCAATGTTTTGTATGTGGCTTTGACCCGAGCAGAGGAACAATTGTATGTGATTTCGAATATGAACTTGTCCAGTAAAGGAGAAGTTCCAAAAAATAATATGTGTGCCTTTTTTATTAATTATTTAGGTAATAAAGGCGAATTCGATGAAAATAAATTGAAATATGAATTTGGGAGCTCAACGAAATTATCTTCAGCAAAACAACACATCGATACTTCAAAAAAGATTCCTTTAGTTTTAGAAATTCTAAATCCAAAGAATATAAAAATCGCACAGCGAGAAGCATTAATGTGGGGGACACTCCAACAAGAAGCTATAGAATATGGGAATGTTATTCACGAAATTTTATCTTTTGTAAAAACTAAAAACGATGTCGATTTGGCAATTACAAAGTCTATTGAAAACGGATTAATTACACTAAATCAAAAGGAATTGGTTTATAAAACGATTCAGGAAATTGTCGATCATTTAGAGCTTTCAACTTATTTTGCTGAAGGAAATGAAATTTTGAATGAACAAACGATTATTCAAAAAGAAGGGAAAACAGTAAAACCGGATCGAATGGTTTTAACGAAAAACAAAGAAGTATTGTTGCTGGATTATAAAACAGGAACGCATAATGTTAAATACCAACAACAATTGGAGAATTATCAGGATGCTATTGAGAAAATGGGGTATAAAGTAGTTAAAAAGGCACTGGTATACATAGGGAAAGAAATCGATGTAGTAAATTTGTAAGCTACTATTGAAATGAATAAATAACAGCCTAAATAAACATATCAAAAATGTACGGAAAAATCAAAGAATACTTACAGTCAGAATTGCAAACTATTGAAGATAATGGAATTTTCAAAAAAGAAAGAATCATCACTTCTCCGCAAGGAGCAGAAATCACGATTTCGACAGGGGAGAAAGTTTTAAATTTTTGTGCCAATAATTACCTTGGATTGTCATCGCATCCAGAAGTGATCCAGGCTGCTAAAGATACTTTGGACACGCATGGTTTCGGGATGTCATCGGTACGTTTTATCTGTGGAACCCAAGATATTCATAAAACACTGGAAAAAAAGATTTCTGAGTTTTACGGAACAGAAGATACTATTCTTTATGCAGCGGCTTTTGATGCCAATGGTGGTGTTTTCGAACCCTTATTAGGAGAGAACGATGCAATAATCTCGGATAGTTTGAATCATGCTTCTATTATAGATGGTGTTCGTTTGTGTAAAGCGGCTCGTTATCGCTATGAAAATAGTAACATGGAAGATTTGGAAGAGCAATTAATCAAAGCTAACGAAGCTGGAGCCCGATTCAAATTAATTGTTACTGATGGCGTTTTTTCTATGGATGGTGTTGTGGCTCCTTTGGATAAAATTTGTGATTTGGCTGATAAATATGATGCCATGGTTATGGTGGATGAATGTCATGCTGCTGGATTCATTGGTGCAACCGGAAAAGGAACATTGGAGGCAAAAGGTGTAATGGGAAGAGTTGATATCATCACCGGAACATTAGGGAAAGCACTTGGTGGTGCCATGGGAGGATATACCACAGCCAAAAAAGAAATTATTGAAATATTACGTCAACGTTCCAGACCTTACTTGTTCTCTAATTCTTTAGCACCAGCAATTGTTGGAGCTTCAATAAAAGTATTTGAACTATTAGAAAAGGATACTTCATTGCGTGATAAGCTAGAATGGAATACAAACTATTTCAAAGAAGGAATGAAAAAGGCTGGTTTTGATATTATTGATGGTGATTCTGCGATTGTTCCTGTGATGCTTTATGATGCAAAATTGTCTCAAACTATGGCAAATGAGCTCTTAAAAAAAGGTATTTATGTTATAGGCTTCTTTTTTCCGGTGGTTCCTAAGGATAAAGCGAGAATTAGAGTGCAGCTCTCCGCAGCACATACAAAGGCGCATTTGGATAAGGCAATTGGTGCTTTTGTTGAAGTTGGGCGTCTGTTGGATGTTATATAATTTCTGTTGAATGTTATATAATTTCCACTTTGCATCCATATTTTTGTTTTTTTTTAACATTTCATTTTGTAGTTAAAAATTTACGAGTTACTTTTGTCTGTAATTAACTAAATTGTAATTAAAAAAAATTAAGTATGAAACATCTTAACAAACTTCTAGTTGCTGTGATGATGGTGATGGGTTTAAGCTCTCACGCACAAGACGGTAACAATCCATGGGCAATCTCTTTTGGGGTTAATGCCGTTGACACTAAAACTAGTGCAGGTGGTGGGCATAATTGGTTAGACAAACATTTTTCTCAGCCATTCGCTGTTAAAGATAACTGGAATATTCTTCCTTCTGTATCATACCTTAGTGTATCTAGATTCATAGGAGATAATTTCTCTTTTGGACTTAGTGGTTCTGTAAATAAAATTGATAAATATGTGAAATTTGATCCAACTGCTGTTGGTCATGATTCTCGCGGATACGTAGTATCTAATCCTGGGGATTTAATGTATTATGGTATTGATGCAACTATCAAATACAGTTTGATGAACTTAATCAACTCTAAAGTAATTGATCCGTCATTATCTGTTGGTGGAGGATATACATTCTTTGGTGATAGTAGTTATGGAACTCTTAATCCAGGTGCTGGTCTTACTTTATGGTTTACTGAAGCTATTGGGCTAGAACTTGCAACAAAATACAAAAAATCTTTTGGTGATAGAGAAGATGCTTCTGGAACTCCAGACGCTCCATCACATTTTCAACATTCTGCAGGTCTTGTTTTCAAATTTGGAGGTAAAGATACTGATGGTGATGGAATATATGACAAAGATGATGCATGTCCAGAAGTTGCTGGTTTAAAACAATTCAACGGATGCCCTGATACTGATGGTGATGGAATTCAAGATAGTGCTGATGCTTGTCCAGAAGTTGCTGGTTTAGCTGCATTAAATGGTTGTCCTGATGCTGATGGCGATGGAATTGCTGATGGTAATGATGCTTGTCCAGATGTATTTGGTTTAGCTGCATTAAAAGGTTGTCCAGATGCTGATGGCGATGGAGTTGCTGATAAAGATGATAAATGTCCAACTGTTGCAGGTCCTAAAGAAAACGCAGGTTGTCCTTGGCCAGACACTGATGGAGATGGTGTTTTAGATAAAGATGATGCATGTCCTGAAGTAAAAGGTACTGTTGCTAACAACGGTTGTCCTGAAATTACAGAAGAGCAAGTAATGAAATTAAATACTTATGTTAAAACAATTTTGTTCAACAGTGGTAAATCTACTTTTAAAGAAGAAACTTACCCTGTATTGCAAAACATTGTAGCTATCTTAAAAGAATATCCTACAGCAAAATTCATGATTGAAGGACATACTGATAGTGATGGTAGTAATGCTATGAACCAAACGTTATCTGAAAACAGAGCTGCTGCAGTTAAAAATTATTTAATTGAAAACGGAATTGCTGCTGATAGACTTAGATCTACAGGTTTTGGTGAAACTAAACCAATTGGCACTAATAAAACAGCTAAAGGAAAAGCGAAAAACAGAAGAGTTGAAGTGAAATTAATCAAAGAATAATTTCTTTCAAATATTTATAGAAAACGCCTCGATTTATCGAGGCGTTTTTTTTATTTTTATAAAATGACAAATACTTCTTTTCTTGATAAGATAGCTTCGGTTTTAATCGAAAACTATTCAGACAATCTTTCGAATACGATTGTAGTATTACCAAACAAAAGAGCCAAAATATTCTTAATTGAGGCTCTAAAAAATCAAGTAACGACAAACATACTTTCGCCTGAAATTATAAGTATTGAAGACTTTGTTCAAAACATAGCAGGCATCCGTACGATTGATCCGATAGAGCTGTTATTCGAATTCTATGAAGTCTATTTGTCAATTACTGAAAAAGTAAATCAACAATCATTTGAATTATTTGCGAATTGGGCTAAAACGCTTTTACAGGATTTTAATGAAATCGACCGCTATTTATTGGAACCTTCGCATGTTCTTTCTTATTTGAAAGATATCGAGGATATCAAAAAATGGGGAATTGAAGTCGAAAATAAAACTGTCTTATTAGAAAAATACATCGATTTTTGGAAATTACTGCCCAATTACTATCAATCCCTTTATACCCATTTATTGAATAAAGGAATCGGGTATCAAGGATTGATTTATCGTGAAGCGGTAAACAACTTAAACCATTTTTCGAATTCAGTACAAAACAAACAATTCCTGTTTGCGGGTTTTAATGCGCTGAATACAGCCGAAGAAAAAATAATCCAACATCTTATTGCTTCTGATCAAGCAAAAATATATTGGGATGTAGATCAAACGTTCCTAAATGACCCGTATCATGATGCAGGACTGTTTGTAAGGCGTTTTAAAGAAAGTTGGAAGTATTACAAGTCCAATCCTTTTGAATGGATTCTAAATGATTTTTCGCAGACTAAAAATATTCAGGTTATTGGGACACCAAAAACTATCGGTCAAGCTAAAATCGCCGGAAGTATTATTGAAAATGTCATCAATGAAAATCCTGAGGGTAAGTTAGATAAAGTAGCAGTTGTACTGGGTGAGGAAAATCTTTTGGTTCCGCTTTTATATTCGTTGCCATCAACTGTTGGTGCTTTGAATATTACAATGGGTTATTCGAGTAAGAACAATCCAGCGCAGATTTTGATTGCAAAATTGTTTAAAATGCATACGAATGCTTTGTCCAGAAATGCCAAAAGTTATGTATTGTATTATAAAGATGTATTGGATATTTTGACACATCCTTTGGTGGAACCTTTTGCAAAAACGAATGCATTAGTTAAGATCATTAATCAAAATAATTACACATTTATCACCCATCATAAATTGATGGAGCTTAATGGGAATCCATCGGAGTTATTTCTTTTATTATTCCAAAAATGGAAAAACGGATCGATTCCAGTATTAGAGACTATTTCTAAATTATTGCAAACCATAAAGAACAATTTGAGTAACGACAATGAAGAAGAGAAAATCACCAAAGCTTTCGTTTTTGCAATTTTCAAAGTGATTAATAAACTAATTAATTACTATTCGAAACACAAACATATTGATAAAATAGAAACGCTTTATGCTATTTACAAGCAAGTAATTGATTTAGCCGAAGTTTCCTTTGAAGGAGAGCCGTTGAATGGTTTACAGATTATGGGAGTCTTAGAAAGTCGGGTATTGGACTTTGATACTGTAATCGTTACCTCTATGAATGAAGGGAAATTTCCAGCCGGAAAATCGCAAAATTCATTTATTCCGTATGATGTAAAACGCGAATTAGGTTTGCCAACTTTTAAAGAAAAAGATGCGATTTATACGTACCATTTCTACCATTTATTACAACGCACTAAAAATATTTACTTGCTTTATAATACCGAAAGCGAAGGTTTGGATGCGGGTGAAAAAAGCAGATTCATCACGCAATTGGAAGTGGAAAAACAAGGGAATCATACTTTGTCTCATGAAATTTACAATGCTGTTCTTCCTGAAACTGCCTATCAGCCGATGGTAATTCCAAAGTCGGAAAGTGTTATGGTTCGTTTGAAAGAAATTGCCGAGAAAGGTTTTTCTCCATCTGCTTTGACGAGTTATATCAGGAATCCAATTCAGTTTTATTTCCAGAAGATTTTACGCATCAGCGAAGTCGAAGAAGTCGAAGAAAATATAGCACTAAACACGTTAGGAACTATTATTCACGAAACGCTGAAAGTCCTTTACGAACCGTTCATTGGGAAGTTTATTTCGGAAAGTGATATTTTAAATTGTTTCAAACAAATTGATGTTGAGGTTCTGAAACAATTCAAATTGGTTTACAAAGAAGGAGAAATCAAAAAAGGAAGAAATTTATTGGCTTTTGAAGTTGCAAAACGAAATGTTTCGAATTTCCTGAAAGTAGAATTAGAGAGTATTAAGAATGGTGACGCAATCAAAATTATCGCTTTGGAACAAACATTCGAGCGACTATTAAATCATCCTAATTTGCCTTTTCCGGTATTGATAAAAGGAAATGTGGACAGAATTGAAGAGCGTAACGGAATCATTAGAATTATCGATTACAAAACGGGTAAAGTAGAAAAAGCAAGCGTCACTTTAAAGTCATGGAAAGGATTAACAGAAGATATTAAAAGCGACAAAATCATTCAGGTTTTGGCTTATGCGTTTATGTACGAAAATGAGGCAAAGGGAAAACCAATTGAAGCCGGAATTATTTCTTTTAAGAACTTGAAAGCAGGATTTCTTCCGTTTAATTTTAAAGAAGACAAAGAGGTCAATTCAATCATAAACGAGGATATTTTGAGTAATTATCTCGAACAAATGGTTCTTTTATTAAGCGAAATTTTGGATGAGAATATTCCTTTTGAAGAAAAAATAATTTAAACATAAATCCCCATTAGAAAATTAGCCAACATCTTTGAGTTTTATAAAAGCACTTTGACGATAGCCTTGTCTATAAGTGCTTTGTCATGGGTTTTTGGGGGATTTGAAACCTTCAAATACGTACTTATTGTTTTTGGTTTCTTCATTAGTATTTTGATAAAAGAAGTGAATTCTAAAAATGAATATTTGTTTTATTACAACAACGGAATTTCAAAACTGAAATTGTTGACTTTTAGTTTTCTAATGAATATTGTTTTTTCAATGCTGTTTATTTTAGTCATTAATTTAATGCTGCAATTAATATGACTAAAAGTATTTTAGAAGTTGACAGCGTTCAAAAACAATACGATGGGAAAATCATAGTTTCAGATGTGTATTTGAAATGTGAAACTGCTGATATTATTGGCATTTTAGGAAGGAATGGTTCTGGAAAATCGACATTGTTAAAAATCATTTTCGGAATTGTAACTGCCGATTTTAAATTTGTTCATGTAGATGGTGAAGTGAAATTAAAAACCAGTGATTTACTAAACCAAATAAGTTATTTGTCTCAAGATAATTTTATTCCAAATTTATTTTCTGTAAAAAAGACTATTGTATTGTCTATTGCCAAAGATAAACTGCAGGAATTTTATGCTGACGACATGATTCAAACGATACTTAATAAAAAAATAAAGAATTTGTCCGGCGGAGAATTGCGGTATTTAGGAATTAAATTAATACTCAATAACCCTTCAAAATTTGTTTTGCTTGACGAGCCTTATAACGGTTTGTCGCCAATTATGATTGAAAAGATAAATGGATTAATCACTGAAATGTCAATTGCAAAAGGAATTATCATTACGGATCATAATTATGAAAATGTGATTAAAGTCTCCACAAAATTAGCGTTGATGAAAGAAGGAAAACTGCACCACTTAAATGATAGAAGTGAATTGGTTGAAAAAGGTTATTTGAACTCAGAAATGATTTAGATACTTTTAAAAAAAGTTAACAATACTTTCAATAATTCCTCTTGGTTCTCAATATGACTCATGTGTCCATCTGGAAAAGAAACCAGTTGCACAGTAGTATTTTCTATTTGTTCTTTAGTTTCTTCGTAATTTAAAACAGGATCTTTTTCGCCCAGAATCAATAGTTTTGGATAGGGGGTAAGGTGTAATAAAACTTCACGATCTTTTCTTATTTTCATTCCTTCGAGTGAAGCAACAATTCCTTGAAGGGGCGTTTTTAAAGCTTCTTTTTTAACGCTTTCAATTTCTGATGAAAGTCTTTCTCGATTCGACTCGCTGAATAAATTAGCGATGGATAGTGAAACAAAATTCATAAAAGATTGTTTTACCGCTTTAATAGCTCGGTCCCGATTTGTTTTTCGTTCCTCGCTGTCGGCTCTTGCGGTTGAATTTAATAAAACGGATCCTTTTATGTTTTCAGGATATAATTCTGCGAAAGCCAAAGCTACATAACCACCCATAGAATGTCCTACAAAAATTGCTTTCCTGATGCGCAATTCCGATAAAACGGCGTGAACGGCATCGGCATTATCCTCCATTGTTTGTACATAACTCAAACATTCCGATTCGCCATGTCCTAATAAATCAATGGTAATAACACGGTTTTTTTTAGCAAATTCCGGAATGTAAAAATCCCACATGTCTTTGTTCTCCAAAAAACCGTGGAGCAAGACAATAGCAGTTCCTTTTCCAGTATCGGAATAGGAGATGTTGGTGTTTTTAAAGAGAATTTGTTTCAAAATGGAAATTTAGTCTACAAAAATAACATTTTTATTTTTTATGATTATCCATTATAATAACCATGCAAAATTGGTTGCCTCCGATTAGGTAAAAAAGCATTAATTAAAAATTGGTAAAATTAGTTAAAGGGAATAATTAAATAAAAAAAGGGGCTCGCACTCCTGAAAGCCGTTATCATTTTGTCATTTCGACGAAGGAGAAATCACATAAAGCATAGGGATGCGATTTCTCCTGCGTCGAAATGACAAATGGAAAGTTTAAATTACATGCTAAAATCGATTATCCCCATCAAGAAGGTTTCCTAATCCACCTAATAAACTGCCTTCGTCACGACTGCTTCCGCCAGCTTTTGGTGCGGATGCGATGATTCTGTCGGCAAGTCGGCTGAAAGGCAATGATTGCACATAAACGGTTCCTGGTCCACGAAGTGTGGCGTAAAACAATCCTTCACCACCAAAAATGGAATTCTTGATGCCACCTATAAATTCAATGTCATAATCCACATCTTTAGTATAACCTACAATACAACCAGTGTCTACTTTTAGGATTTCGCCTGTTGCTAATTCTTTTTTGGCTAATGTTCCGCCGGTATGTACGAACGCCAGCCCGTCGCCTTCTATTTTTTGCATGATGAAACCTTCACCGCCAAAAAGTCCGCGTCCCAGTTTTTTAGAGAATTCGATTCCAACTGAAACACCTTTGGCAGCGCAAAGAAATGAATCTTTCTGACAAATGAATTTCCCTTCAAATTGCGTTAAGTCAATTGGGATTATTTTCCCTGGATACGGTGATGCAAAGGAAACTTTGCTTTTAGTATTGTTTTGGTTAATGAAAGCGGTCATGAAGAGACTTTCACCGGTTAGGACTCTTTTTCCTGCGCTTAAAAGTTTACCAAACAATCCGGTTTGTTGTCCGGATCCGTCGCCAAAGATGGTTTCCATTTGGATATTATTGTCCATCATCATAAAACTTCCCGCTTCGGCAATTACAATTTCCTGTGGATCTAATTCTATTTCCACATATTGCATTTCCTCGCCATATATGTGATAGTCTATTTCGTGTGCTTGCATGATTTCAGTAATTTAAGGTTTTTGAATAAGTCGAATGTGAATTCAGAATGTTACAGTTTTACGAGAGGATTATGATATTGAAAAACTTTTGTTGTAGTGATTTGGCTTAGTCGCGCAAGGGATAGAAGCGAAAAGCCCGCAGTGCCGCATTTTTTTTTGCGGCACGAGGACTTACTTCACAGTGTGTTTATTTTCATAGGAGTTCAGTGAATTTCATTTGTAGCGAATAGCCCGACGCAGCCGGAGTTTACGGAGGTTGGGTTGCGCCCAAATAAAAAACGGCCTACATTGCTGTAAGCCGTTCTGGTTATAACTATTTGAAAGGAGTTTAACAGTTCATCAATGTTTCAATTTCGTCCACCTCAATCGGGATGTTTCTCATCAAATTGAATGGTTCTCCAGTTTCCTGAATGATTACATTGTCCTCCAATCGAATTCCGAAACCTTCGGCAGGAATATAAATTCCCGGTTCCACGGTGAAAACCATATTGGCTTGCATTGGTTCAGTCAGGATTCCATAATCGTGCGTGTCCAATCCCATGTGATGGGAAGTTCCGTGCATGAAATATTTTTTGTAAGCCGGCCATTCCGGGTTTTCATTTTGGACGTCAGCTTTATCTAATAATCCTAAATCAAGTAATTCTGAAGTCATAATTTTTCCCACTTCGAAATGATATTGTTTCCAAAGTGTTCCTGGAGTAAGCATTTTGGTCGCTTCGTTTTTTACTCGTAAAACAGCATTGTAAACGTCTTTTTGTCTGCCGGTGAATTTTCCTGAAATTGGAATCATTCGGGTCATGTCGCTTGAATAATTCGCATATTCTGCCGCCACATCCAATAAAATCAAATCACCTGCGTGGCATTGTTGGTTATTTTCAATATAATGCAACACATTAGCATTATTTCCGGAAGCAATAATTGGTGTGTAAGCAAAACCTTTGGAACGGTTGCGAATGAATTCGTGAATCAATTCGGCTTCAATTTCGTATTCGGTTACATTTGGTTTAACAAATGAGAGTAGTCTTCTAAAACCTAACTCAGTAATGTTACAGGCATTTTGGATTAAATCCAATTCTTCACTTTCTTTTACTGAACGTAAGCGTTGTAATATCGGATTGCTTTTTGCGACAGCATGCGCGGGATATTTTTCTTTCCACCATTTTACAAAACGCGCTTCACGGGTTTCAGTTTCTACAGTAGCGCGATAATGTTCGTTGGTATTGATGTAAATCGTATCACAATGCGTCATCATTTCGAACAAAATTTTCTCGAAATCCTGTAACCAATATACAGTTCTGATTCCTGAAACTTCATACGCCCGTTCTTTGGTCAGTTTTTCGCCTTCCCAAATCGCAATGTGTTCGCTGGTTTCTTTCAAGAACACCATCTCTCTTTGATGCTCGTATGGCGCATCTGGAAAAAGCAATAAAATACTTTCTTCTTGATCCACTCCGCTTAAATAAAAGATGTCACGGTGTTGTGCAAAAGGCATCGTGCTATCAGCACTTATTGGATAAATATCATTAGAGTTGAAAATAGCAATACTTTTTGGCTTCATTTGAGCCATGAATTTGGTGCGATTTTTTATAAATAAATCCCGGTCAATTTGATGGTATTTCATAGCAATACGGTTTAAACTTTTAATTACTCAAAAATACTAAGTTTAAATCGTTTTTTATTATGAATTTGTCAAATTTTAAATAAAAAAAACACAAAATAAAATAAACGGAAGTCTATCGTATTTTGTGTTTGTATAAAATAAGTTTTTAAATGGTCTAATCAACCCATTTGTAATAACGAGCTCCTAATAGATTCGGAATTTCTTTTTCTATTCGGTTCAAAATCCATTCGTTTTTTGGAAGTTGAATGCTTTGTTTCTGTTCTTTTTTATGAAGTTTTTCGTAAGTTGGAAAATCAATTTCAAGGCTTTCTTCTAAGGTTTCGAAAAGATTTACATTGGTAATTGCAGCTTTCCAATCTGGTTGAATTGTTCCTTCAAAGACCTTAGATTTAGAACCGCTTCCATAAGCTAAAAATCCAAATTTTGAATTTGAAATTTCTTTCTTAGTATCATAAAAATGTGCTAGAGTCGAAAGTAATCCCATAAAAATGGAACCGGTATATAAATTACCAATTAAGGAAGAAGCTAATTCGGCAGGCATTAATTTTTCATTTACAAAACGCTGGTATTCTTCAGATTTGCTGATTCCTTTCAATTTATTTTGGTATTCCGAAGCATCTTCGTTTCCAGAGATAGTTTTACTTTCGGCATCTAAAGCATAAATCTCAGATAGCATGCGACGTCCTTGAAATGCATAAGGCAAATGCATGATGATGCTTTCCCATGAATTGTAGATAGTTTCGTCAGTGTTTTTTAATTTTTTTAATGAAAAATAGGCGTTTCTGGTACGATCCATATAACATTGGTTGGAGTATTGTCCGTCAAAAACCGGTTGGTCTTTGTGGATTTCTATTTCAGCTTCAAGATTGTCAAACCACGATTCATTGTTTTTGTTTTCTGTAATTTCTTCTTTTGAAAGTGTTCTAAACGGTTTGAAAAAGTCAAAAACACCTTTTGTACTTGTCGCCCAATTGTTGTCGAATGCAATAATTCTAGGATTTGAAGTGATCAACATTGCTAAAGCTCCCGCGCCTTGAGTATATTCTCCGGTTGAATTCAAATCGTATTTTGCAAAATCAGTAGTGACAACAATTGCTTTTTTGGTTGGATTCAATTTTACAAAATCAAGGCAGTTTTGCAAAGCATCAACGCCACCGATACAGGCAAAAGTAAAATCGACTACATCGCATTCGGATAAAGTGTTTTCTCCAAATTTTTGTTCCATTAAGGCTATTAGAAAAGAGCTAATTGGTTTAGAACTGTCTATGGCACTTTCGGTTCCAACATATATTCTTGCAATTTCGTTTAGATTTAGATTGTTTTCTTGAGTCAGTTTTGTCAATGCATTTGCAGCAAAAACAACGGTGTCTTGATGAATATCTGGCAATGTCATTTTGATTAAACCTAAGCCTTTTTCTAATTTTTCAGGTTCAATATTTCTGGCTTTTGCCAAAGTTTTAATGGGTAAATGTATTTTAGCAACATCAAAAGAGATGGAATCAATTCCTGTTTTCATTATTCAATTTTTAACGTGTAAAGTTAAAAATGCATTGTCTTGGTGCAATTGTTTTAGGGGTATAAAATGAAGGTACTTGGTGTTTTTGTTAATTTAGAAATAAACAATAATAAAAATTATTGAATTGGTAATTTTAGTCTCTTTGTAGATTGATTTTTAGTAAATTTCGTTATGTCTTATTTAAGATTTTTTTCTTTTTTGTTTAACTGTTTATTTTTCTGTTTTTTGAATTTTGTTTGATTTTTAAGGATTTCTTGTTTTTTTGTGTAAAACACTTTAAAATCATTATAAATAACAACGAAAAGGTTGTAGTTCCTGTCTAATTGCTTTATTTTTGTAGAATTTTTTAAAACAAATTATATAAATCTTATGGCAAAATCTGCATTATTGAAATCGTCAATAGCAAAAAAAGTAGCTATGGCACTTTCAGGACTTTTTTTGATGTTGTTTCTAGCACAGCATTTTTTTATCAATATGACATCGGTCTTTAGTTCCGATACTTTTAATTCTATATCCCATTATATGGGAAATAATCCTCTTGTTCAATTCGTAATTCAGCCTATTTTAATTGTTGGTGTGATTTTTCACTTCATTATGGGTTTTGTTTTGGATTTCAAAAACAGAAGTGCCAGGCCAATTGCTTATGCAAAGAATAACGGAGCTGCCAATTCTTCTTGGGCTTCAAGAAACATGATTGTTACCGGTTCAGTTGTTTTGGCTTTTATAGCGTTGCATTTTTACGATTTTTGGTTTCCTGAAATGGTTTATAAGTATGTAGATGTTAGTCCGTTAAATGAGACTAGATATTTTCATGAAATGACTGAAAAATTCGAAAGTCCTGTTCGTACAGCATTGTATAGTATATCATTCTTATTGTTGTCATTGCACCTGTGGCATGGTTTTAATTCTTCCTTTCAATCGGTAGGTTTTAATAATAAATATTCAAAATCTTTGCATACATTAGGATATGCTTTTGCAATTGTAGTTCCTTTTGGTTTCATTTTCATTGCATTATTTCATCATTTTAATCATTAATATTAAATTATAAATGGCATTAGATTCAAAAATTCCTAGCGGTCCAATTTCGGACAAATGGACAAATTATAAAGATCATATTAACTTAGTAAATCCTGCTAACAAACGTAATTTAGATGTAATTATAGTTGGTACAGGTTTAGCTGGAGGTTCTGCTGCTGCAACTTTAGCAGAGTTAGGATATAACGTAAAAGCTTTTTGCTTTCAAGATTCACCTCGTCGTGCGCACTCAATTGCTGCACAAGGGGGAATTAACGCTGCAAAAAATTATCAAGGAGATGGAGATTCAACTTTCCGTTTATTTTATGATACTGTAAAAGGGGGCGATTATCGTGCTCGTGAAGCAAACGTACACCGTTTAGCAGAAGTTTCTTCGAATATTATTGACCAATGTGTGGCACAAGGTGTTCCATTGGCTCGTGAATATGGGGGATTATTAGATAACCGTTCTTTTGGTGGGACATTGGTTTCTAGAACTTTTTATGCAAAAGGGCAAACAGGACAACAGTTATTACTAGGTGCTTATTCAGCAATGAACCGCCAGATAGGTCGTGGAAAAATAAAAATGCACAACCGTCACGAAATGCTTGATTTAGTAGTCGTAAACGGAAAAGCAAGAGGGATTATAGCTCGTAACTTAGTTACTGGTGAAATAGAAAGACATTCAGCACATGCAGTTGTTATTGCTTCTGGAGGTTACGGAAATGTATTTTTCCTTTCTACAAATGCAATGGGAAGTAATGCGACAGCAGCTTGGAAAATCCACAAAAAAGGAGCTTTCTTCGCAAATCCTTGCTACACACAAATTCACCCAACCTGTATTCCAGTTTCTGGAGATCACCAATCGAAATTGACATTAATGTCGGAATCATTGCGTAATGACGGACGTATTTGGGTTCCTGCAAAATTAGAGGATGCCAAAGCTATTCGTGAAGGTAAAAAGAAACCAACGGATTTGTCTGAAGCGGAAAGAGATTATTACTTGGAAAGAAGATACCCAGCTTTTGGAAATCTTGTTCCTCGTGATGTTGCTTCACGTGCAGCCAAAGAGCGTTGTGATGCTGGGTTTGGTATAAATAAAACTGGTGAAGCTGTATATCTTGATTTTGCTGCAGCAATACAACGTTACGGAAAAGAACAAGTATATGTTAAAGGTTTAGATGCAAATGACACTAAATTAATCATTAAATTAGGGACAGAAGTTGTTGCTAATAAATATGGTAATTTATTCCAGATGTATGAAAAAATCGTTGATGAAAATCCATATTCAACTCCAATGATGATTTACCCAGCGGTACATTATACTATGGGAGGAACTTGGGTTGATTATAACTTACAAACTACAATTCCAGGATGTTTTTCAATTGGAGAATCTAATTTTTCTGATCACGGAGCTAACAGACTTGGAGCTTCAGCATTGATGCAAGGTTTGGCAGATGGATATTTTGTATTGCCATATACTATTGGAGATTATTTATCACCAGATATTAAAATGGGAACAATATCTACAGACTTACCTGAATTTGTTGCTGCAGAAAAAGCGGTTAAAGATCAAATTGAGAAATTCATAAACAATAAAGGAACACATTCTGTTGACTATTTTCATAAGAAATTAGGAAAAATTATGTGGGATAAAGTTGGTATGGCTCGTAACGCAAAAGGATTAAACGAAGCGATTGTAGAAATTGCTGCTTTACGTGAAGAGTTTTACAAAGAAGTAAAAGTTCCTGGAGATGCTAATGGATTGAATCAAGAATTGGAAAAAGCGACTCGTGTTGCCGATTTCCTTGAATTGGGAGAATTGTTTGCTAAAGATGCTTTACATCGTAATGAATCTTGTGGAGGACATTTCCGTGAAGAATACCAAACAGAAGAAGGTGAAGCGCAACGTGACGATGAGAATTTCGCATACGTAGCCGCATGGGAATACACTGGAAAACCAAGTGAAGCTGTTTTGCATAAAGAGCCGTTGGTATTTGATAACGTGAAACTAGTTCAAAGAAGTTATAAATAGAATTTAGTCAAAAGTTAAAAGTCAAAAGTCTTAAAGTAAAGGGCTTTCGACCTTAGACTTTCAGACTTTCAAACTAAAAAAATATGAAACTTACATTAAAAATATGGCGTCAGAAAAATGCCGCTGCAGAAGGAAAAATAGTCGAATATCCTATAGATCATATTGAACCAGATATGTCATTCCTTGAAATGCTTGACATTTTGAATGATGAATTAATCATGAAAGGAGATGAGCCTGTAGCTTTTGATCATGATTGTCGTGAAGGAATTTGCGGAATGTGTTCTTTGTATATCAATGGTGAAGCTCACGGACCAGACAGAGGTGTTACAACGTGTCAATTACACATGAGAATGTTCAAGGATGGCGATACAATTTTTATTGAGCCATTTAGAGCTAAAGCGTTTCCAGTAATTAAAGATTTAGTTGTTGACAGAAGCTCTTTTGACAGAATTCAACATGCTGGAGGATTTATATCTGTAAATACTTCTGGAAATACAATTGATGCCAATACAATTCCAATTAACAAGAAAGATGCCGATGATGCTTTTGATGCAGCTGCTTGTATTGGTTGTGGTGCTTGTGTTGCGAGTTGTAAAAACTCATCGGCTATGTTATTTGTCGCTGCAAAAGTATCTCAATATGCGTTATTGCCACAAGGAAGAATTGAAGCTACTGATAGAGTTTTAAATATGGTTAGCCAAATGGATGCTGAAGGTTTTGGGAACTGTACCAATACTGGAGCTTGTGAAGTAGAATGTCCAAAAGGAATTTCTCTTGAAAACATTGCTCGAATGAACAGAGAATATATGTCTGCAAGTCTGAAAGGATAAAACCTAATAAGTGAAATTAATAAACGCATTCAATGTAAAAGTTGAATGCGTTTTTTTTTATCTTTATAAAAATGATTTCAAATGAAAACGGCACTTATACAATCACCTTTATATTGGGAAAACCCAAAACAAAATCGAGACTATTTCGAAGAAAAAATCAATACAATTAGTGATGATATTGATTTGATTGTACTTCCGGAAATGTTTACATCTGGTTTTACTATGAGTCCGGAGAATGTTGCGGAGACGATGAAAGGCGAAACGGTAACGTGGGCTAAATCGTTGGCTAAGGCCAAAAAAACTGCCATTACGGGAAGTCTAGTTATTGAAGAAAATAGTAATTTTTACAACAGAATGGTTTTCGTGTTTCCATCAGGGGAAATTCAATTCTATGATAAAAAACACTTATTTACTCTGGCCGGAGAAGATAAAGTGTACACTAGCGGAACCCAAAAAATCATTGTAGATTATTTAGGTTGGAAAATTTGCCTGCAAGTATGTTACGATTTAAGATTTCCAGTATTCTCCAGAAATTTTGAGGACTATGATTTGCTAATTTATGTTGCAAGTTGGCCAAAAATTAGAATAAATGCATGGGATACATTACTTAAAGCGCGTGCAATAGAAAATATGAGTTATGCGATTGGGGTTAACAGAATAGGTGAGGACAATAATGGATATCAATATACCGGACACTCACAAGTGGTTGATTTTTTAGGAAATTGTATAGTCGAACCTGTGGAATCTGAAAGTATTCTGTTCGCTGAATTAAATAAAAAAGAGATGTTGCAAAGCAGACAAAAGTTAGGTTTTTTGAATGATAGGGATGCTTTTGAAATAAAAAAATAATTTATTTATTCTTTTTTATCCGTTTTCTTTTTAGGTTCAGGAATGTAAGGAAGGCTCAAATCAAATACTTGGTTTACGTCCCAGTTAGCACGAACATCTATTTCCTTAGAAAAATAAATCACTTCCTCCGCTTGACGTTTTTCTAAATAATTCCCCGAATCCCATTCCTTATTTTTGTTTTCATCATAAATGGCTCTAATCGTGTAAAGTGCAGGTTCAATTAGGTTGAAGTCAATTGTGGTGTTTTTTTCAGAGTATTCAGTGGCTAAAACTTCTCCTTTTTTATTGGTCAATTCTACAATAACAGGAAATTGTTTTGCATTTTGTAAAGACACACTTAGATTTCCATAATCAGCGGTGTTTTTTGTAGTTACTTTATAAGTCAACGAATCATTTGATTTTTCAAAAAAATCAGTTAATGCACCAGGTAGAATGGAAATAGTGTACTGCTCTGAAGGTTCTTTCTGAAAATCGAGATGTAGTTTCTGATTAAATTCGTCATATTCAGTAGTAAAAGGGATTGAGGTCTCTCCTTTGTTGGTTAATTTTATTTTTGAATTATCAAAACCTATTAGTGGCGTAGCAGTTTCTAATGTAAATCGATCCCTGAAATTTAATACACCGCTTTGTACAGCACTTATATTTAGAGTGTCCTTTTTCTGGTCTTTAATTTTAAAGCTGAAATTTCCGTTGTATTTGTCTTTGGCTACAGCCAAAGCTAACGAATCTGCTTTTATGGGTTTATACCATATCTGCAGGGAATCCTTTTTAGGTAATTGAGTAACAATTGTAGATAGGATTTCATTATTGTTTTTCAGGGTTATCTTTGGTCTGGAATTAGCTTGATTTACTTTTCCTTCATAACCCATCAGTAATCGGTTTCCAGACGCTTGGCTTGGTTTGTAAGCTTTAAATTCGGAAACTTGTCGGAATAGTGATAATTCGTAAACGGTGTCATTTGGAACGGTAATGAATTGTTTGCTAAATCCAATTTTATCTTTTTTTGGATTGAATTTATTGTTGTTATTGTAGTCTTTCATTGCTACAAGAAGGTATTTTCCTGCTTTAAGATTCTCTAAACGAAATGTTTTTAGACTGTCCAGGGTATTTGTTACGTATCTGGGGTTTTCATTATACACAATTGAATCCTTAAAGTTGTCATTTATTTCATACAACATGACTGAAACGAATGATTCTACTTCTTTTTCATAGGCATCTTTTACAGTTCCGCTAATGGATAAAGAATCGATATAGTCTCCAGTTGAAAACACATATTTGAACTGGTTGAACGGATTTCCTTCGTTATTATCAGCTATACTTTGGCCAAAGTTGAAGCTGTAAGTTGTGTTGGGTTGCAGTGTGTCTTTTATTTTGATTGTAATAAATTTACTTGCAGTTGTTGGAAGAATCAAAGGTTCATTTTTCATCGGTGGCGAAATAATCAACTGTTTGTTCAGATTCTTTAATTTAATGTTTTCGTCAAACACTAATTTAATTTCGTTTCCCTTGAAATTGGTATTGAAATTCTTTGGGAAACTCATTTTTAAAACGGGTGCAATAGTGTCTTTCAAGCCTCCGGTAATGCTTCCTCTTTTTGCACAACCAATCATAAGTAAAATCAGAAATAAGTAAATATATTTTAAATTGTTTTTCAACATATCAAATCAAAATTAGAATTTACAAAATAACAATTATAATTAATGTAATCGAAACTTTTTATCGAATTATTATGAGGTATTTAACTAGGCTTATTTTTATAATTCTTCCTGTTTTTTATGATTTTTAATGTTTAATTTTACATGGCTTTAAGGCTGGTGAATTTTAAAAAATACAATTTTTCTGCCTTTAAATTTTATAAATTAATTTTCGGTTGAATAGTTAAATAATGAGAAAAATAGAACATATTGGGATAGCAGTTAATGATTTAGAAGCTTCGAATTTAATTTTCGAAAAGTTATTAGGTGTTCCGCCCTATAAATTTGAAGAAGTGGAAAGTGAAGGGGTAACGACTTCTTTTTTTAATGTTGGTCCTAATAAAATTGAACTTCTTGCAGCAACCAACCCAGAAAGTCCTATTGCCAAATTTATAGAGAAAAAGGGAGAAGGAATACATCATATCGCTTTTGATGTTGAAGATATTATATCAGAAATCGCTCGTTTGAAAAAAGAAGGATTTGTTGTCTTGAATGAAGTTCCAAAGAAAGGCGCCGATAACAAGCTTGTTGCTTTTTTGCATCCCAAAAGCACTAATGGCGTTCTAATAGAACTATGTCAGGAAATCAGATAATTTTATTTCAGACAAAAGGGTAGAATTCTAGTATTCAGTTGGTTTCTATTTCAAAATTATCAATAATGAAACTATCTGAAAATCTAAGTCAAAAATATTTGGAGCGAATGAAAAATAGTGGTAATATTGCAAACTCTTAACCGGTCCTATAGCTCAGTTGGTTAGAGCACCTGACTCATAATCAGGTGGTCCCTGGTTCGAGCCCAGGTGGGACCACTTTAAAAAGCCTTTCAAGTAATTGAAAGGCTTTTTTTATAACAATATAAAGGCGAATTTGACGTAAAAAAATCATACTTTTGTCACGATTACTGTTGTTTTTGTTAAAGCTATGAGTTTGTTTTGTGAAAAAAATAAATATCAAATAAAAATATTTTTTGAGAGTAATTGATGCTTTATTTTTCTTATTTATTTTATGAAAATTTTTAAAAGTATTTTTTTTATTATAATCATATTTATGCTTGGCATTTTCAATGCTATAGCGGCAGATCCTCCTGTGCCATCACCAATGGGAAGAAGAAAACCGCCTCCGCCTCCGGGTTTGCCTATTGACGAACATATTTTTATAGCAATGATAATTGCGGTGCTATTCGGGATTTATATCATTTATAGCTTTAAATTAAAAACAGAAACTCTAATTTAAATTGGAGTTTCTGTTTTTTATAGGGTTTTTGTAATTTTCTATTTGTTGGCGTATAGTCTTGAAACGTATTTACCAATTACATCAAATTCAAGATTGATTTTTGTGCCAATTTCAAAGGTTTTGAAGTTGGTATGTTCATGGGTATAAGGAATGATTGCCACGCTAAATTGATTTTTCTTCGAGTTTACTACTGTTAAACTTACTCCGTTTACTGTAATGGATCCTTTTTCGATAGTGATGTTGTTGAGTTTCTCATCATATTCAAAAGTATAATACCAACTTCCGTTGGTTTCTTCTGCAGTGATACAGGTTCCTATTTGGTCAACATGTCCTTGTACGATATGTCCGTCAAGTCTGTCGCCCAGCTTCATTGCTCTTTCCAGGTTTACGTTATCACCGACTTTCCAATCAGATAAATTCGTTTTTTTTATGGTTTCGTCAATGGCCGTTACGGTGTAAAAAGTATCTTTTAAGGCGACAACTGTCAAACAAATTCCATTGTGAGCTACACTTTGATCTATTTGTAGTTCGCTGGTAATTGAAGAATCCATCGTAATATGAATATTGTCTTTTTCTTTTTTTATTTCTTGGATTACACCAAGGGTTTCTATTATTCCTGTAAACATTTCTTATTTTATTTTACTAAATTTGCACTTCAAAATTAGCAATAAATAACGTGAGGTCATGATGAAAAATGCAGAAAATATAATCGTCGGAATTTCTATAGGGGATTTGAACGGTATTGGAAGCGAAGTGGTACTGAAAACATTCGAAGATTCACGCATGCTGGAATTATGTACGCCTGTTATTTTTGCCAATGTTAAAATAATGTCGTTTGTAAAAAAGAGTTTTGAATCTACTTCAATGCTTCACGGAATTGATAGGTTGGATCAAATTGTTCTGGGAAAGATTAATGTTTTGAATCTTTGGAAAGAGGGTGTTGATTTAAATCCGGGAACAAATGATGAGAAAGTAGGGGGGTATGCTATAAAGTCATTTGTTGCAGCAACCAAAGCTTTGAAAGAAGGATTAATTGATGTATTGGTAACGGCACCAATTAACAAATACAATATACAATCAGAAACGTTTAAGTTTCCTGGTCATACGGATTATCTAAATCAAGAGCTGGAAGGAAATGCGTTAATGTTGATGGTACAGGATAATTTGAGGGTTGGTTTGTTGACAGATCATATTCCTTTAAGTGAAGTTACATCACATTTGACAGAAGGGTTGATTAAACAAAAAATAGAAACTGTAAAGCAATCGTTAATTCAGGATTTTAGTATTAATAAACCAAAAATTGCTGTTTTAGGATTGAATCCACATTGCGGTGATGGAGGAGTTATAGGTACGGAAGACGATTTGATAATAAAGCCAGCATTGAAAAAAATATTTGATAAGGGAACGTTGGTTTTTGGTCCTTTTGCGGCGGATGGTTTTTTTGGCAGCAATCAATATGAGAAATATGATGCTATTATTGCGACCTATCACGATCAGGGATTAATTCCTTTCAAAACATTATCTTTTGGAAAAGGAGTGAATTATACGGCAGGTTTAAATAAAATTAGAACCTCGCCGGATCACGGTACCGCTTACGATATTGCTGGAAAAGGTGTTGCGGATTATAACTCATTTAAGGAGGCCGTTTATCTTGCTATAGATATCTTTCATTCCAGAAATCAATACAAGGAAATCAGTCAAAAACCTTTGAAAACAAAAGAAAAACAGTTGTGAACAAAAAAAGGTGAATAACATTATTAGATTTGTAATAATTTTATATCTTTGCACTCCCGAAGTTTAGGGTAAATTGTTGTTGAAATGAACAAGACAAAAGAATATTTAATTCCTTTCGTAGGATTAAAGCTAGGGAAACATCAATTTGAATATCAAATAAGTAATGCGTTCTTTGAAATCTTTGATTATAATGAATTTCAAAATTCAGACATCAAAGTAAATGTAGTTTTAGAGAAAAAAAGTACAATGCTGGAATTAAGTTTAAAGCATAAAGGAACAGTAAATGTTCCTTGTGATCTTACCAGTGAAGATTTTGATTTGCCTGTTAAAGGGAAAATGAAATTGATTGTTCGTTTTGGAGAAATGTATAATAATGACAATGAAGAATTGTTGATTTTGCCACACGGAGAGTTTGAAATAGATATTGCACAATATATCTATGAAATGATAGTGTTGTCAGTGCCTCTAAGACGAGTTCATCCAGGAATAAAAGATGGAAGTTTAAATACGGAAGCCTTGAAAAAACTGAAAGAACTGACAATAAAAGAACAAAAAAAAGAGCATAAACAAGAACAGAAAGAAGAAAATATTGACCCGCGTTGGGACAAATTAAAGCAACTATTAACGGATAAATAATATAGTAAAATGGCGCATCCTAAGAGAAAAATCTCCAAAACAAGAAGAGATAAAAGAAGAACACATTACAAAGCTACTGTAGCACAAATCGCTACTTGCCCAATCACAGGGGAAGCACATTTATACCACAGAGCCTATTGGCATGAAGGGAAAATGTATTACAGAGGGCAAGTTGTTATAGATAAATCTGTAGCTGTTGCTTAATACATTTTTGTAAATGATATTCGAACTCTCACATCGTGAGAGTTTTTTTGTTGTTTATAATTTTCATTAAATAAGAGGTTCTAAATCAATACGCTTTGGGATTTTTTTTGTAATTTTCAAGTCTTTTAAAAAATTTTCAAATGGTAGCATTTGACAAGAAATAATCGAATACAATGAATACAATTACAGCCGCAATTACAGCAGTTGGAGCCTATGTACCGGACTTTGTACTTTCAAACAAAGTGTTAGAAACAATGGTTGACACAAATGATGAGTGGATTACCTCTCGTACAGGAATAAAAGAAAGAAGAATCCTTAAAGATGAAGATAAAGGAACTTCCTACTTAGCCATTATGGCAGCAAAGGATTTATTGGCTAAAGCAAACATTGACCCTTTAGAAATAGATTTATTAATAATGGCAACCGCTACCCCGGATATGCCAGTAGCATCGACAGGAGTATATGTGGCTACCGAAATAGGAGCTATAAATGCTTTTTCTTACGATTTACAAGCTGCATGTTCCAGTTTTTTATATGGAATGTCTACAGCAGCAGCTTACATACAATCAGGACGTTATAAAAAAGTACTTTTAATTGGGGCAGATAAAATGTCCTCTATAGTCGATTATACGGATAGATCAACTTGTATTATTTTTGGTGATGGTGCCGGAGCAGTTTTGTTTGAACCTAATTACGAAGGTCTTGGATTACAAGACGAATATTTGCGTAGTGATGGTGTAGGTCGTGACTTTTTGAAAATTCCAGCTGGAGGTTCTTTGGTTCCTACAACTTTCGAAACTGTAAAAGACAATAGACACAATATCATCCAAGATGGTAAGACTGTTTTCAAATATGCAGTAACCAATATGGCTGATGCCAGTGAACTAATTTTGAAAAGAAATAATTTGACCAATGACGATGTAGATTGGTTAGTTCCGCATCAAGCAAATAAACGAATCATTGACGCTACAGCGAGCCGAATGAATTTAGAAGACTCAAAAGTTTTAATGAACATAGAAAAATACGGAAATACTACTTCTGCAACGTTACCTTTAGTGCTTAACGATTTTGAATCTTTATTTAAAAAAGGCGATACGATTATTTTTGCAGCTTTCGGAGGAGGATTTACTTGGGGTTCTATTTACTTAAAATGGGCATACGATAAAAAATAAATTTAAACTAAAATAAATAATTATGGATTTAAAAGAAATTCAAAATCTAATCAAGTTTGTTGCAAATTCAGGTGTTGCAGAGGTTAAATTAGAGATGGATGATGTTAAAATCACCATTAGAACAACTTTAGAAGGCAATGTAACAGAGACCACGTATGTTCAACAAATGCCAGCTCAAAGCGCACTTCCACAAGCAGCAGCTCCACAACAAATTGCTCCTGTCGTAGCTGTTGTTGAAGCTCCAGCAGTAGAAAATTCTCATTATATCACTATAAAATCTCCAATTATTGGAACTTTCTATAGAAAACCATCACCAGATAAACCTATGTTTGTTGAAGTAGGTAAAACAATTTCTAAAGGAGATGTGCTTTGTGTTATTGAAGCAATGAAATTATTTAATGAAATTGAATCTGAAGTTTCTGGTAAAATTGTAAAAATATTGGTTGACGATATGTCTCCAGTAGAATTTGACCAACCATTATTCTTAGTAGATCCATCATAAGAAATTTTGAATGATGAATTTTGAATGAGAAATTGTTTTTCTATCATTCAAATAATTTAAAATTTATAATTTATAATTTATAATTTCAAGAAGATGTTTAAAAAAATATTAATTGCAAATAGGGGAGAAATTGCGCTTCGCGTAATTAGAACATGCAAGGAAATGGGTATAAAAACAGTAGCTGTTTATTCTACTGCCGATGCTGAAAGTCTGCATGTAAAGTTTGCTGACGAAGCAGTTTGTATCGGTCCGCCTCCGAGTAACTTGTCCTATTTGAAAATGTCAAATATTATTGCCGCTGCCGAAATTACAAATGCAGATGCAATACATCCAGGTTATGGATTCCTTTCTGAAAATTCAAAATTTTCTAAAATTTGTCAGGAACATGGTATCAAATTCATTGGAGCGTCTCCTGAAATGATTGATAGAATGGGTGACAAAGCTTCCGCAAAAGCAACTATGATTGAAGCTGGTGTTCCTTGTGTTCCCGGTTCAGTTGGGATTTTAGAATCATATGAACAAGCCTTACAATTATCAAGAGATTTTGGTTATCCGGTAATGCTGAAAGCAACTGCTGGTGGTGGTGGAAAAGGGATGCGAGCTGTTTGGAAAGAAGATGAATTGCTAAAAGCTTGGGAAGGCGCCCGTCAAGAATCTGCTGCTGCTTTTGGAAATGATGGTATGTATTTGGAGAAATTAATCGAAGAGCCTCGTCATATTGAAATTCAAATAGTAGGTGATGCTTACGGAAAAGCCTGTCATCTTTCAGAAAGAGATTGTTCCGTTCAAAGACGTCATCAAAAATTGACTGAAGAAACGCCATCTCCGTTTATGACTGATGAATTGCGAGCAAAAATGGGTGAAGCTGCTGTAAAAGCTGCGGAATATATTAAATATGAGGGTGCTGGTACTGTAGAATTTTTGGTTGATAAACACCGTAATTTCTACTTTATGGAAATGAATACCCGTATTCAGGTTGAGCATCCTATTACGGAACAAGTTATTGATTATGACTTAATTCGTGAGCAAATTATGGTTGCTGCAGGAATACCTATTTCTGGTAAAAATTATTTACCACAATTGCACGCCATCGAATGCAGGATTAATGCAGAAGACCCTTATAATGATTTTCGTCCATCTCCAGGAAAAATTACAACGCTGCATATGCCAGGAGGACATGGTGTTCGTTTAGATACCCATGTTTATTCAGGTTATACCATTCCGCCAAATTACGATTCAATGATTGCAAAGTTGATTACAACTGCACAATCTCGTGAAGAAGCAATTAGTAAAATGAGAAGAGCATTGGATGAATTTGTGATTGAAGGTATAAAAACTACAATTCCATTCCACAGACAATTAATGGATGATCCAAGATACATTGCAGGAGATTACACAACTGCTTTTATGGATACTTTCAAAATGAATGATCCGGAATAAGAAATAAAAACATATTTCATGGAAAAACCTTGCAGCGATGCAAGGTTTTTTTGTATCACTATTCTAGGACGAGACAAACTTCTAAACATATAGTTGTAACATTCTTACAAAAATAAAATACATTTTTTTTACCTAAAATAGATACCAAAACCCAAATAAAAACGATAGTTTTTTGGGAGTACCATTTTAGCTATAATTATATTCCTTACACTTTACTTAACACAAATTTTTTTAATATATAACGAAAAACATTCATTAATTTAGAGTGTTATATACTATGATGGTTAGACAAACCTACAAATTAACAACCTGACCAGACAGAACTTTAAAGTGAGCCTTACAGAAAGACAAAATGAACCTTACAATAAAGTCAAACAAAAGCGAAAAGTTTAAATTTACATACTAATAATGCAATATCAGCAAATTATGAATATGCAACAAGACAACAGTTTAAAAACCATAGCTTATTCAGGTATTTTTTTATCCTGTTTTTCAGATTATAGCGAAAAATGTATTCATGCAACACCAGAACACGTATTGGTCTACCTTTATTCAGGAGAACAAGTGATTGAAGATAGAAATAGGAAAATAACTCTACAGGCAGGGGAGTGTGCTTTTATCAGAAGAGATCATCGTTTGAAAATGTACAAAAACAGCAAAGGCGAAGATTTATACAAAGGTATTTCGCTTACGTTTAAACGCAGTGTATTGCGTGAGTTTTACAGTAAAATGGATAAAGCAGAAATGCCGAAAGATATAGCTGTTTCAGATGATTATGTTTTTAAATTACAACCTACGCCAGCTATAGAAAGTTTATTTCAATCTCTTACACCCTATTTTGACAGTAATGTAAAACCAACAGAAGGTGTTATCCATTTAAAATTATTGGAGGGGATTTATGCTTTGTTGAACACCACTGAACAGCTTTATCCAATCTTATTTGACTTTGCAGAACCTTGGAAAGTAGACATCTTAGAATTTCTGAATGAAAATTATGCAGATGAGCTTACGATGGAACAGATCGCTTCTTTTACCGGAAGAAGTTTAGCTACATTCAAAAGAGATTTTAAGAAAATAAGTAATCTTACACCACAAAAATGGCTGATAAAAAGGCGGCTCGAAGCTGCCTATGTCAAGCTAAAAGACGAAGGTAGAAAAGTACAGGATGTTTACGTGGAGGTTGGTTTTAAAAACCCGTCACATTTTTCTACTTCGTTCAAAAAACAATACGGCATCTCCCCAACAGATATTTGATTTATTTTAAAAATAGAGCTTCTGAGAAAGACTATTTGAGCCTCGCAGTAAAGTTTCTGCGGGGCTTTCTTTTTAATTTTGCTTCATAATCACATAGGTAGTAAAATGGGAATAGATACAACAGAAAACATATTCAGCAGGTTAGAATCGGGTAAAATTATATCACCTAACGACCCCCAGGCCTATAAAATGCTGGAAGCCACATTCGCCACAAAGAAATTACTTGTTCAAATGAACAATTCTTTGAGTCCAACAGAAATTAGGGATTTGTTGAGCCAAATTTTAGATTCCGAGATTGATGAAAGCACCATGGTTTTTACACCGCTTTATATCAATTACGGAAAGCATACCAAGATCGGTAAAAACGTTTTTATCAATTTTGACTGTGTTTTTTTAGATTTAGGAGGTATTACCATAGAAGATAATGTACTAATCGCTCCCAAAGTCAGTCTGTTGTCAGAAGGTCATCCCATTTCACCCGATGACAGGCATTCACTTGTTCCAAAGCCAATTTATATCAAAAAAAATGCGTGGATTGGAGCTAATGCAACCATTTTACCAGGAGTAACCATTGGAGAAAACGCAATTGTGGCAGCAGGTGCAGTAGTATCTAAAGATGTTCCTGACAATTCTATTGTGGGCGGTATTCCTGCTAAATTCATTAAATCAATTTCTAAATAGCAAAACAATATGAGAACATTATCAATTTTAGTCCTTGCCACTCTTATGATAGTTGGACAGGCTTACAGTCAAAATCAAAAAAATAAAAATTCAAATAAAATGAATAAGACAGAACAAGCAGAACATTACACCTTTCAATTAAGCGATAAGGTTTCAAGAGAAAAAGTAACATTTAAAAACCGCTATGGAATTATGCTGACAGGCGATTTATACGTTCCAAAAAAACATGGCAATGAACCCTTGGCGGCACTTGCCATTAGTGGTCCGTTTGGTGCAGTAAAAGAGCAATCTTCGGGACTTTATGCCCAAACTATGGCAGAACGTGGCTTCGCTACACTTGCGTTCGACCCGTCTTACACAGGCGAAAGCGGTGGCGAACCTCGCAATGTGGCTTCGCCAGATATTAATACCGAAGATTTTAGTGCAGCGGTGGACTATCTCGGATTACAGCAATTTGTTGACAGAAACCGAATAGGTATCATTGGTATTTGCGGATTTGGAGGCATGGCGTTGAATGCCACAGCTATTGACAAACGTGTTAAAGCCGTTGCCACCACCAGTATGTATGATATGACGAGGGTTATGTCAAAAGGTTATAATGATATGGTAACACTTGAACAACGCTCTCAAATGTTAGAACAATTGGGCCAACAACGTTGGGAAGATGCGGAGAAAGGAACACCTGCTCCATCATCACGTAATTTACCCAAAAAGTTGGAAGGCAACGAACCCCAATTTATAGTGGATTATTTCAATTATTATCACACACCACGTGGTTTTCATGCCAATTCTATTAATTCAAACGGTTCTTGGACTGCTACCAATCCATTGTCGTTTATGAATATGCCGCTTCTAACGTACATCAAAGAAATTTCACCAAGACCAATGCTTTTAATAGCAGGTGAAAAGGCACACTCACGTTATTTCAGCGAAGATATCTATAAAATGGCTGCTGAACCGAAAGAGTTAATGATTATTCCTAACGCTGTTCACGTGGATTTGTATGACAAGGTGGATATTATACCATTTGACAAGTTAGAAATATTTTTTAAAGAGCATTTAAAATAATAAAATCTAAGACAAGCACTTTACGCATTTTGGCAACTGCACAATTTCAAAATAATCATGAATAAAGCCAACACGCAAATCGACAACGACACGCTTAGGGCACAAAACACTACAACTTATAACGTTAGTTTCAAGTAATTGTTATGCTTTGAGTTTTTTATACCTTATAGTGTTCTAAACCAAATTTTAGTTAAATTTATTATTGTCGGTGATGAAAGTAGAAACTACTTGATGTTGGAAAAAGTGATCTGCAAGCTAATAAAAAGATGTAATTATGAGACTTTGAAAAACAAATAGGAGCTAGTCATGAAGTCGTAAAAGGATGAACATTATTATTCAAATTAAAAATTATAGATTTTGAGTATCATGAAAAACAACATTGAAGGAAAAGTAATCATTATAACAGGTGCATCCTCTGGAATAGGAGAAGCAACCGCAAAGCTACTTGCGGAAAAAGGTGCAAAGGTAGTGTTGGGTGCACGACGCACTGACAGACTGAAAAAACTGACGGATGATATTCAGGCAAAAGGAGGACAAGCTATTTACCAAAAATTGGATGTAACTATTGCTTCTGATAATGCCGCTATCATAGCACTATCTATAGAAACATTTGGAGGCGTTGATGCCATCATTTTGAACGCTGGAATTATGCCATGTGCACCATTAATCTGCATTAAAGACGAAGGAGTGGCATCAGACCGTTGATGTGAACATCAATGGGGTATTGAACGGTGTAGCAGCAGTTTTACCAATCTTTGTTAGCCAAAAATCTGGACATATCATTACCATTTCATCCGTTGCTGGACTGAAATCTTATCCAGGTGGCGCGGTGTATGGAGGGACTAAATGGTTTGTACGTGATTTTATGGAAGTCCTGCGTATGGAATCTGCCTTAGAAGGAACTAATATTCGTACGGCAGCTATGTATCCTGCGGCCATTAACACCGAATTGTTACTTCAGATTACACATAAAGAAGCAGCTGAACAGTTATCAAATGTTTATAATCAATACAGCATCTCGGCAGATAGAGTAGCAAATGTTATTGCATTTGCGATTAGTCAACCAGAAGATACAAACATTAACGAATTTACAATGGGACCAACTTCACAACCTTGGTAAGAATGGTATTAAAAGATAGTTCCTTTTTTGTTGACATATGAAATAGTTTTTAATCAACTTTTTTTAGAACAAGACAAGTTTACAAAAAAACCTCGCCATATCCTGAGGGTACTGAAAAACCTCGTTTATTTTGATTAGCGTTCTTTTTTAGACAATAAAAAAACGCTTGTAACAGGATTTT
>NZ_VJZP01000060.1 GCF_007097265.1 Flavobacterium gawalongense
AAATGATTTATTTCGATTTTGATAAATCAGATATCCGAATAGAAGCGGCATTGGATCTAGAAAAAATATTGGATGTACTGAATCAATATCCGGCTATGAAACTCGATATTCGTTCCCATACTGATAGTCGTGGATCATTCAAATACAATGAAGCCTTATCCGACAGAAGAGCTAAATCGACCATAAACTGGTTAATTAAAAATGGGGTAGCCAAAAACAGATTAGTCGGTAAAGGATACGGCGAAAACCTATTGGTAAACAATTGTTCTGACGGGGTGAAATGTACAGAGGATGAACATCAGCTTAACAGACGTAGTGAGTTTATTATTACGGCTTTGTAAAACTCTTAAAATAATTAGAGGCTGCCTTTTTGGGGAAAGCAGCCTCTAAATTCCAAAAATAAACAAAAAATTGACTTATATTTTTGCAAAAATATTGGTATAATATTTTTTACCGGTAACCGGATCCATTCTTATTGCAATACCAAAATGAGTATAATTACCTTCAATATTTTTTTTATGCTCAGGACTAGCCAACCAGGCGTTTAAAACAGACTGAGAAGTATTATAATTATATGCAATATTCTCACTTACTGATTTGGCACCTAGGACATTCATAATGCTTTCAGAACGAACTATAAAATCATTATGATCGACCACATTATTGATAATCATATAATTATCATGCTCTTCTGACTTGAGAGAAATATAATTAATTTTCGCCAAAGAGTTTAACCCAATACTAACTCTGTAGGTGTTTATCAAATTCATAGTTTCGATTTCAGAACTGTTATAAGTATAATCGACTATCTTTTGCGATAAAGCTGCATTTGATTTCGGTAATTCAGAATTATCAGAAGAACAAGAAGACATTGCATAAAAAGTAAAAACAAGAAATAAAGCGCGGAATGAGACTGCTGTCATGTAGTAATGAAGAGATTAAATTAACAAGTTGTAAACTAAACAATTAAATTTTTTTTCAATCGTCATAGTTGACCGTTTGTAAATGTATATATAAGACTTCAAAAACCAAACTATTTCAAAAAAATTAACAATATTTAAAAAAAACGTTTTTTTTATTGCATTTTTCAAAAAAATCATCTGTTTTTTATTAATTTTCTTCCCAAAAAAAACAGATATTACATTTATTACGCCTCTTAGAAATTTAAAACTCCTGTTTCAAAGAATTTATCCTAAGTCATCTAACAGCTATAAAATAGAAAAAGACAGCCTTTTGGACAGAAAGCAATCTTTGAATTCCAAAAAACAAACAAAATAGTAACTTCTATTTTTACAAAAATATTAGCAGGCCATTTTTTACAGGCCACAGGAATCTCTCAGATTGAGATACTAAAATGAGTAAAATTACCTTCAATATTTTCTGGTAACCAGAACTGGTAAACTGATCAACCAAATATTTAAAAACAGTCTGTGGGATATCAAAATTGTAAGTTATATTTCGGCAAAAGAATTAGCCTAAGTCATAATCTATAAACAGAAAAAGGCTGTCTTTTGGGGGGAAGACAGCCTTTTAATACCAAAAAAAAACAAAAAATTAACTTATATTTTCGCGAAGATATTTGTGTAATATTTTTTACCATTCACTGGATTCTCTCTTATTGCAATTCCAAAATGAGTATAATCACCTTCAATATTTTCTTTATGTCCAGGACTAGCTAACCAAGCATTTAAAGCAGCTTGAGGCGTACCATAATTATAAGCGATATTTTCGCTTACAATTTTAGCACCTAAAACTTTGATTATATTTTCAGAACGAGCAACAAAATCATTATGATTAACTACATTATTAGCAATCATATAGTTGTCATGCTCTTCTGACTTATAAGACATATGATTGATTTTTTCTAAAGGATTTAACCCTACACTAACTCTGTAGGTATTTATCAAATTCATAGTTTCTATTTCAGAAGTATTATAAGTATAATTAACTACCTTTTGTGTTGTAGTATTTTCTGTTGTTGCTTCAGAAGCATCTGACGAACATGAATTCATAGTGCATATCACAGCCACGAGCAATAACGCACGAAGTAATTTTAGTTTCATAAAAGTAGTAGTTTAAGTTTAAAGTAGATTGTGGGGCAAACTTCTTTAAATGTATTTACAAATATTGTTTTTTATTATATTTTAAAAGTAGACATTTTATCGCTAAACTACCAAATAAAATCGATGAACTACATAATAAAAAAAATTTAATATATAATTTTCTTACATTATGGTGATAATCGATCAATCTTCCAAGAGAAATCTTCTTGACTTGTATATCTAATTCTATCATGCAATCTATTGGGTCTTCCTTGCCAAAATTCAACTTCTAAAGGAGTAACCAAAAAACCTCCCCAATGCTCTGGTCTTGGAATAACCATACTATCATAATCTTTTTCTAATTGTTTTAAATTTTCTTCCAAATAAGCACGAGAGGGAACAACCTCACTTTGGTTTGAAACTACGGCACCTAATTTACTCCCATCAGGTCTGGATTCAAAATAATTATCTGAAATGGTTTCAGTAGTTTTCTGTGCAATACCTTTTATAATAACCTGACGTTCCATGGTATGCCAAAAGAAGGAAAGACATATTTTAGGGTTATTGGCAATAGCCTTACCTTTTTCTGAATTATAATTAGTGTAAAAAATAAATCCTTCTTCATTGAATTTTTTCAATAGAACAACTCTAGACTTTGGAAAGCCATCTAGACCAATTGTAGAGACAGTCATGGCATTAACTTCTTCGTTAGCTCCTAAATCTTCTGCTTCATGAAACCATCTATTAAATAGGTTTATTGGATCTTCGGGAATATTGGATTCTAATAACTCACTCTTTTCGTAGGATTTTCTGTAATTGCTTAAATCACTCATTTTTTTTATTTTAAGATTGTTTGATTTTAAGATTATTCGAAATCGATAATCTTAAAAATCCAAGTGTCAATTTATACTATGTAGATTAATGTTTTTTTTTAAAACTCAAAACTTTTTCCATCATCGGCTAAAAGCACTTCCGAAAAAATAGTTTCAGCTTCTTCCTTAAATAGTTCGATACTTTCATATCGGGTAGAATAATGTCCTAAAATTAATTGCTTCGCATTAGATTTCAAAGCAATCATTGCCGCTTCTTTTGCAGTGGAATGCAATGTTTTTTTAGCCAGATTTTCTTCCGACTGTAAAAAAGTAGATTCATGGTATAAAACATCTACATTTTCAATAAATGGTATCATTAATTCATTATAAACAGTGTCGGAGCAAAAAGCATAATTCTTTGCAGGAATAGGATCAAACGTCAATTTATCGTTTTCAATGACCCTTCCGTCTTCAAGAGTAATGTCTTTCCCATTTTTTATTTTCTGATAATAACAGGTATCGATTTCATAATTTTGAACAGCATCCAAATTAAGTTTCCGCTCCCCTATTTTTTCTTGGAACAAAAAACCATTGGTATATACGCGATGTTTTAACGGAATGGTTTTCACCAAAACCTTTTCATCTTCAAAAATCACTTCACTGTCAACAGATTCTAATTCATGAAAAAACAAACCATAATTCGTCCAAGAATTAGATAATCTCAATTGTAATTTAATGATTTCTTTAATTCCTTTAGGACCATAAATATGTAAATCGGTTGTTCTGTTAAGTAAGGTGAAAGTAGACACTAACCCTACTAATCCAAAAAAGTGATCTCCGTGCAAATGCGAAATAAAAATATGATTTATCTTAGAAAACCTAATTTTGTTTTTGCGCAATTGTACTTGAGTTCCTTCACCGCAATCAATCAGAAAAAGTCTATTTTTTATTTCTAAAATCTGTGACGTTGGATTAGTAAATGTCCGGGGAGTTGCTGCGTAGCAACCAAGTATTGTTAATTTCAATTTGAAGGTTTTATTACAAGTTGAATTTTAAACTTCCTAAATATTCATCAACTTTTGATTACAATTTATTGTTTAAACATTAAAAACCTAATTCTCTTTCAATCTCTTCCATTTCTATAATATCATGCGCTTCTAATATGGAAGGCACAACAGTTAATTTGTCAGGAACTGCATTATAATCAAAATCTGAAGCAACAATAACAAATGACTTTTTACTTTTTTTATGTTGTTTCGATAATGGTAAAAATAACTTTATATTGCTTGTAGATAAATCTTTGTAAAACAAAAGATCAATAATCAAGTTGTGTTTTTCAAATGTTTTGTATTGGTGCGTTACCTTCATCAAAAAAGAGGTAAAATCACCTTGTGTGTCTTTAATCGTAATCGTGTGGTTTTTTTGATCTACTTTCATTTTTTTGATTTTCAGAGACTGCGTAGCGGCAGACAGGTTACTAAGTAGCTAAGTTACTAAGTTTTTCTTTGAAATTACTGAATTTTTGAAGCCAAAAGATAAATAACTGCCATTCTAATCGCCACACCATTTTCTACTTGGTTCAAAATAACCGATTGATTTGAATCAGCTACTTCGCTGGTAATCTCCACACCACGATTAATAGGTCCGGGATGCATGATTATGATTTCTTTATTTAGTGAATCTAATAATGTTTTATCAACTCCATATTGCTGAGCATATTCTCTTGTAGATGGAAAATAATTTACGTCCATTCTCTCATTTTGCACGCGTAACATATTAGCCACATCACACCATTCAAGTGCTTTTCGTAGATTAGGCTCCACAGTTACCCCAAGTGATTCAATATGCCTTGGAATAAGCGTTTTAGGCCCGCAAACTTTCACCTCTGCACCCTGCATTTGCAAAGCGTATATATTGGATAATGCTACTCTGGAGTGTAAAACATCACCTACAATAACTATTTTTTTCCCAGCCACTTCGCCTAGTTTTTCTCTAATCGAATAACTGTCTAATAAGGCTTGTGTAGGATGTTCATGGGCTCCATCCCCCGCATTTACAATACTGGCTTTTACATTTTTGGATAGAAAATAAGCAGCGCCAGGATTAGCATGTCTCATCACTACCATATCTACTTTCATGGAAAGTATATTGTTTACGGTGTCAATTAGTGTTTCTCCTTTTTTGACTGAAGATTGTGCAGCCGAAAAACTAATTACATCGGCAGATAAACGTTTTTGTGCTAGTTCAAAAGATAATTTTGTTCGGGTACTGTTTTCGAAAAAAATATTGGCAATAGTAATATCTCGTAAAGAAGGCACTTTTTTAATTGGTCGGTTGATGACTTCTTTAAAATGATCGGCAGTTTCAAAAATCAGGTCAATATCATTCTTGTTGATGTATTTTATTCCTAATAAATGATTTACGCTTAATTCTTTCATTTCTTTTTACGATTATTAGTTTTTTTTTAATAGTTAAATTTTAATAAATGTTCTCTAACTGGTAATTAAATACACTCCATCCTCACCATCATTTTCTTTCCAACTCACTTTCACTTTTTCGTTATTTATGGCATCTACCTGTCTTCCTCTATAATCCGGTTGAATGGGTAAATTGCGACTGAAACGTCTGTCAATTAAAACCAGTAATTCTATTTCTGATGGTCTTCCAAAAGATTGAATGGCAGTCAAAGCAGATCGTATGCTTCTTCCAGTAAATAAAACATCGTCAATGAAAATAACTTTCTTATTTTCAACAATAAAATTAATCTTGGTTTTATTTGCTTCTAATGGTTTATCCGTTCTGCGAAAATCATCTCTAAAAAAGGTAATATCCAGATAACCAAGCTTAATTTCGGGAGTTTTGTATTCTTTTTCTAATATTTCTTTCAAACGTTCTGCTAAAAAAACGCCTCTTGGTTGGATCCCTACCAAAATAGTATCTGAAAAATCTAAGTGTTTCTCAATTAACTGACAGGCCAAACGATGTAATATGATAGTAACTTCTTTTGCAGTAAGTAATACTTTTTGACTCATGTTAAAGTGTGTTGTTTGGTTTTGCAAATATACAAATTCCGATTTATGATTTTATAATTATAAAGGGAGAAAATAGATGCAGTTATTTTTTACCGAATGAAATCCATGTTGCTTTGTGCCAAATATACTCTAACGGTCCTTGTCTATGGGTTTTAAGCCACCAGGTACAAAATGATAATTGGATAATAAATAATACAATTCCTATCAACAAACAATAGGTTGCTCCTGTGTATTCAAAAAGCCCAAGGCCATATCTGTAGTAAATAAATGCCCCAATCATGGACTGCATGATATAATTAGTCAAACTCATTTTTCCAAAAGGAATCAGCTTGGAAAAAACCCTATTAGCAGAATCCTTTTGATATAGTAAAACAAATACGGAAACGAGTACCAACATAAAAGCAACGTTTGACCAAGAAGCAAATATAATTGTAAGGGTATTTGATAATGTTACTCTTGCAATAATATCAACGATATGAGTCTTTAAAAAGTACAATGGGATAAAGAAAACTATTGCATAACGCAATACTTTATTCCAAAACTGGGTGTTTTCAACGGTTGTTGTGAAAAGTTGTTTTCTGCCAAGTAACATTCCAAACATGAATAAGGCTGGAGCTTGGAAAAATCGTCCATTTTCCCATGACCATAACAAAGAGGCAATTTTCCCCAATGTCAAGTTACCAATTACATAATCCATGAAAGAACCATTTTTCATATAATACCCTATACTTTCATAATAGGCATTAGATAAATTAGGCGGAGCAACATAATCTGGATTTAAAATATAATAAATGCATCTCGCCCATTCCAAGGGTTGTAACATCAAAACAACAGCGGTAATAAAAACGGCTTTATTACTCCATTTTACAACTGGAATAAGTAAAAGTCCCAGAAAGGCATACAAAGTAAGAATATCACCTTGGTAAAATGCGGTATTAACAATTCCAAAAATCAATAATAACATCATACGCCAAAAAAACCGCCCTCGGAAATCATTCCCTTTTTTAGCTTGATTATCATTTTGAATGTAAAAACTAAACCCAAAAAGAAGCGCAAAAATTGCATAGGATTTACCTCCAAAAAGAAAAAACAAAGAATCCCAAACAATTTTATCCAAAGCCACAAGCCAAGTTGGAAAATTTTCCGGTAAATAATAATATTCAAAATGTTCTACATTATGAAGTAACATAATAGACATAATTGCAAAGCCACGTAGCGCATCGACCACTTCTATTCGAGGAGCTTTTAAATTGAAAGTAATATTGGTCATATTTTAAATTTGGATTTAAATAGAAATAGTAAAATTCAAAAATATATTTTTTTTGGATGAAAATCAGTTTAAAAAAAATAATTAATAATTACAAACTAACATTTTGTTGTTTTTTTTCAATAATTATAAAATTTTACAAGAAACTACAAAAATTATATAACTAATCGCTAATCTGATTCGGTACCTTTATATTAAGCTAAAATTTTAAAAATAAAAAATCATGCAAAAAAAAATAACAAGATTATTGGTCCTTTTTATAGTACTAATTTCATTTACAAGCTGTTCAGTAATAGAAGGTATATTTAAAGCCGGAATGGGTGTTGGTATTTTTATTGTGATTGCTGTAATTGCCGTAATAGTTTTTATCATGAGTAAAATTTTTGAAAGAAAGTAAATTGTACTTAATCTATTTAAAATTTCAATTAGACAAAAAAAATCTCCCGCAATTGGAGGGTACTGAAAAAGTCCTTTAAGGAATAAATACAATAATTTAAGGAGTAGAAATCTTAGTTTTTCTGCTCCTTT
>NZ_VJZP01000061.1 GCF_007097265.1 Flavobacterium gawalongense
AAGCCTTGTGGCTACTTCCAATTTGTACAGTTACTTCGACAAGTTCAGCAACCATCTCTTAGCATCTAACAAGGACTCCCTGAGTTCCGTATAAAAGCCTAAATAAGAGTCATGCCTTCTCAACTGCGTTTGCCCTATAGCCAGTAAGCAAGTTCCCGCTATAATTATCACCCATTCTCCGAAAAATAGACTTTTGACAAAATGTAACGCTATCACACAACTTCATCGAAGGTTTACTTGCGTTCATCTCTCTTATTCCTACCTGACCAATCTAGTTAGCCTTTTCTTCTTTCCGTTCAATACCTATCAATTACTATCAAAGCACCGAGAAGCGGTTTAAAGCCTTCGCTTGCACAACGACTTTGGTAGACCTACTACCATCTTTTATACAGCATTGAATAACACTCGCAGTCGTTATTCTTTCACAGCACACTCAGAGACGTTTGCGCAGCACTTACTATGAAGACTTCGCATAGCTAGGGGTTATTCATTCTAAAAAAAAGCGATTGAGAGCGTAATGTCATTAAGTTAAGAGGCTAATTGTCATTCCGACGTAGGAGGAATCTCTGTTTGTTGCTCTCTTTGTTGAGATTCCTCCTTCGTCGGAATGACAAAATCGACACATTTATCGAAAGCGCACGCTAGTGACGCTATTGGTGAACCATCAGCGCATTTGTAAATTTTTACACAGCCTGAAAAGCCATGAAGTTGAGAAAAACACTTAAAATTTATTGATACTTTTTGATTTCGAATGTTTCTCCATCAAAAACGCCATAGGTAAAATAAGTAATCCAGTCACCAAGATTCACATATTCGGAATTTTCTCCTACTGTTACTTTCATAGGTAAATGACGGTGTCCAAAAACAAGGTAATTGTAGTGTTTGGTTTCTAGTTTTCTTTTGGAATAGAGAATTAACCATTCCTTGTCTTCGCCAAGAAAGGTTACATCTTCATCACCGGAAATCAATTTGTTTTTTACGGAAAGGTATTGTGCTAAACCTACTCCAATATCTGGATGAAGCCATCTAAAAAGCCATTTGGAAAATGGATTTGTAAATACTTTTTTCATTCGTTTGTACCCCAAGTCGCCGGGACCTTTCCCGTCACCATGACCCACTAGGAACGTTTTATCTCCAAAAGTATATTCTTGATTATCGTGAAAAACAGGGATATTCAATTCTTTTTGGAAATAATCTTCCATCCACAAATCGTGGTTTCCCACGAAGAAATAAATAGGGATTCCGCTGTCGCGAATTTCGGCGAGTTTGCCTAAAACACGAACAAACCCTTTTGGGACCACTGTTTTGTATTCGAACCAAAAATCAAATAAATCACCTACTAAAAAAATAGCTTCCGCGTCTTTTTTCACTTCGTCGAGCCAAGCCACAAATTTTTGTTCTCTTGGAAAACTCAATTCTGGTGTTGGGGCTCCAAAATGCTGATCGGAGGCGAAATATATTTTTTTGTTATTTGGTAATTGCATGAAGTTACAGTATGGATTTCATGTTATCACTGGCAAACCATTCGGCGAAAGAAGATTCTGTTTCTTGTAATTTTAGGGAGAAAAGAGTGATTCCTTCAGGCAATCTTCTGATAATTCTTTGTGAAAAATCGACTACCATATTCTCGCTTGTTGGCTGATAATCTACCAAAATAACGTGATGTCCGCGATTCTTTAATTCGTTTGCCAATTCGATATGAGGCGTAGTTTCATTAAAAACTGTTGCATGGTCAAATTGATCCACAATTTCCTCTTTTACAATTTTCTTCAAATCAGAAAAATCGATTACCATTCCAAATTTTACGTCGTTGCGGTTTTCGATTGGTTTCCCTATTACGGTTACTGACAATTTATAACTATGCCCGTGAACATTTTTACATTTCCCGTCATAACCGTATAAGGCGTGACCAGTTTCGAAACCAAATTGTTTTGTAATTCTTATATTGCTCATCGAAGTTTATTTTGATGCAAATTTAGCAAATTGATATGAGAAATAGGGTGTAAATGTGGGGCAAACGCTTTTAAGAAATTATTACACCGTTTCACAAGGGATACACAAAGAAGCACAAAAATTTCACTAATTAACCATTAAGAAAGCAGATTTATTTTGTTAACCACATAAGGAATATAAGTTCATTTAAGTTTTGAACACAATAGATTCAGCTTAAATGAACTTATATCCCTTACATGTTTTAAATTTTATCATCATTGTTTCACAACATTTCCAATGGAACAAAAAAAATAAAACCTAAAAATTAATTCGAATAAAAACGCATTTGGATTCCACTTAGGTCTAGCCCTGATGGAAGCGGCATCCTATTGTGGCGGGGTTCGCCACAATAGATATAGCGGACAGCAGGAAATAGCTTCTGAAATAAATTCAGAATAAATCCTAAAAAAATTATTTTTTGAATTGAGACAACGCCTTTTTGGTAAAATCAGACAATACCAATCTTCCCGAAATAGTGGCGCGTTCCAGCAAAAGTGTTTCCCAATCTTGGGTTCCTTCCCACAACACTTTTTTCATTTCGGATAACGCTTCCGGATTATAACTGGCCAATTTAGTGCTGAATTCAGCTAGTGCAGCATCAAGCACCTCAATAGTTTCAAAAGTATTGGCATACAATCCTTTCTCTTTTGCCCAGTCACCAGTTTTCCATTCGTGAGCTGCCAGAGTCATTTCGGCCATTGCCATTTTTCCAATTTTTCTTGAAACTGCCGGTTCTATTACAAAAGGACCAATTCCTATCGCCAACTCCGATAATTTTATCGAAGCATTTTTTGTCGCCAATGTATAATCGCAAGCGGAAGCAATTCCTACGCCACCGCCCACTGCTTTTCCGTGAATGCGACCAACGATAAGTTTAGAGCAATTTCTCATGGCATTAATCAAATGTGCAAATCCCGAGAAGAATCTGGTTCCTTCTTCTTGATTAGAAACAGCAAGAAGTTCATCAAAAGAGGCTCCGGCACAAAAAGCGCCCATGCCTTCGCTTTTTACAACAATCACCGAAACAGCAGGATTAGTACTCAAACTATTGAACTCATTTGTTAAGCGGTCTAACAATTCCCTTGGAAAGGAATTGCTTGCCGGATGACCAAATTCAAGTGTTGCGATTTTATTTTCGATTGTTGTGATGAGCGAACCTGTTGGAATTTCTGTTACCATAGCACCTATTTTGATGTAAAGTTAAAAAAAGTAAAGGATGCTTTTGCTTTTTTTTCAAATAGTATGGATTTGTATTTTTGAAATTTGCTTTTTACTCTATTTATATGTTATATTTGCGAAACATTCCTGGGGATGTAGCTCAGTTGGCTAGAGTGCTTGACTGGCAGTCAAGAGGTCGTGGGTTCGAGCCCCATCTTCTCCACAAAACAAAACCGTAAAACCTTTAATAAATAAGGATTTACGGTTTTTCTATTTTTATAATAAAAGAAAGACAGCTATAAAACTGGCTTAATATTCTATTCTCCCCACATGTCGCATCACGCGGACAATTTTAGCTTTCCTCCTATTAATATACGAAGAAGAACTGGTGGCTGAATATTTTCTTGGATTTGGCAATATCGCTGCTATTCCTGCTGCTTGAATTGGCGTAAGATTTGAAGCATCTTTTCTGTACCAATGTTCTGCGGCAGCCTGAGCGCCATAAACGCCATCACCCATTTCGATACTATTCAAATAGACTTCCATGATGCGTTTTTTCCCCCAGATAGTTTCTATCAAAACGGTAAAATAAGCTTCCAAACCTTTTCTTAAATAACTTCTGCCTTGCCAAAGAAATACATTTTTGGCCGTTTGTTGCGATATCGTACTTCCTCCTTTTATTCTACGCCCCCTTTCATTGCTCTTATATGCTTTTTGCATCGCGACAAAATCAAAACCGTTGTGCTTCAAAAAGGTTCCATCCTCACTGGCAATAACGGCTTTTTGCAGATTGACTGAAATGTTATCGAGAGATTCCCAATCATGACTGAAATAAATTTCTTTCCCAGCCATTTTATTTTCGATGGCACGAATTACCATCAAAGGGGTAAACGGTACCGGGACAAATTTAAAAAACACCACAAAAAATAAAGACAATCCAATAAACCACAAGAAAACTTTGAATAAAAAACGGGTTAGTTTGCTCATAAAAGGAGTTGTTTCTTTTTTTACGGGTTGTTTTGATCTTCTTGGTGTTATTTTCGTTGCCATTATACTAAATCTGCTAATTCTGTTCCTATTAAACTTCCTATTGCCACTCCCATTCCACCTAATCGTACGCCACAATACACGTTATCTGACACTTGTGAAACGATAGGATTCTTGCTGTTGCCAATGCCCATGATTCCGCTCCAACGGTGTGCAATTTTGAAATCCTGATTCGGCAAAATTACTTCTTTTAATAATTGTTCCAATTTTTTTTGCACAATTTCTGTTTGTCCAAATTCTGTTGTTGTTTCAGTATCAAAATCAAGGTTTCTACCGCCGCCTAACAATATTCTGTCACCAATATTTCTAAAATAATAATAGCCTCTATCCAGGTGAAAAGTGCCTTTTATATCCAAATTTTTAATTGGCTCTGTAATCAAAACTTGTGCTCTGGCCGGTTTCACTGCTCCATTGGTCAGCGCATTGGCAAAACCATTGGTGGCAAATAATAATTTCTTAGTGACAAAACTAAAATCTCCAAGCGCCACTTCAACACTATTTTCTTTGTCTAAATAATACGTTACCGTTTGTTGATTTAGGATCAAAATATTTTCATTAATAGCCTGTTTCAGCAACCCTTGCATCATATTTCCGGTATCTATCTGCGCTTCAAAAGGATTAAAAATCAAATATTCCTGTATTTCTTTGAATCCAAAACGATCAACTTCTTTAGCAAAAACATCGGCTTTGAAAAGTGGCCTTAAAATTTCATTGATGAATGGTAATTTCCCAACGCATTCTCCATAACTGTTTTCATCCGTATTCAAAAACAACTCATAACCCCCGTAGGGCTTGAAATCAATCGTGTCGTCACCAAGTCTTTTTCGTAACAATTGCAGGCCTTTCCACCGTTTTTGAACGAGATTCACAACTTCCTCTTCCGAATGGGATTTTAAATCGTCAATAATTTCCGAAAGACTTCCAAAACAGGCAAAACCTGCATTTTTAGTACTGGCTCCTTGTGGTAACATCCCTTTTTCCAGAACTAGAATTTTACTTTCAGGGAATTTTTCGCGCAAGTGTAATGCAGTATGCAAGCCTACAATACCGCTCCCTACAATCGTATAATCTACGTCAGTAAACCAGTTTTTTAATTCCCAATAACTCAAATCCATGTCCAAATATTTTTATAAAAATAATAATTTTCAGGATTTATTCTGAATTTATTTCAGGAGCTAATCCCGCTATCCGTTGTAATCTTTTATTTTTTTAAAGAAAAAAAATAAAAGATTACAACGGATAGCGGGGCTAAAAAGCAATTATTAAAACGACAAACATCAAATTAAATTGGCTATTTTTATGCCTCATAAAAAAATTTATTTTAATTCGTTTAAAAGCTATGGCACAAGATGTAATGACACCCGAATTGCTTTGGAAATTAGGAAGAATAACTCCTTTAGGCATTTCCAAAGACGAAAAAAATGTAGTTTATAAAGTAGAAACGCCTTCTGTCATAGAAAATAAATTGGATACAACATTTTACACCTTACCAATACATGGTGAAAATCCAACCGAAATAAAAGACACCGCAGCCGTATTAAAAGACAAGAACATTTCTCCAGACGGAAAATATATTGTGTATAATGAAGAAGTAAAAATCGATAAGGTTCTTGGAAAAGATTTTTATCCTACTCTGGAAAAATCGGAAGTTCAAATCTACAACGAATTGAATTATCGACATTGGGATACTTGGAACGAAGGTAAATTTAACCATGTTTTTTACAAAGAAAACAAAGAAGGTGCTGTAGGGATTGACATTCTGAAAGGAGAAAATTTAGATAGCCCGCAAAAACCCTTTGGCGAAGACGAAGATTATATTTGGTCGCCAGACAGCAAAAGCATTTTATATGTTTGTAAGAAAAAAGCAGGAACAGCATATGCTATTTCTACCAATACTAATATTTTTGAATACAATCTGGAAACTGGAAAAACAATTAGCAGAACTGAAGACAATTTAGGTTATGATACAGCTCCGCAATTTTCTTCAACTGGAAACTTGGCATGGTTGCAAATGAAACGCGATGGTTACGAAGCAGATAAAAACGACTTAATCGTTAGTTTCGAAGGAATGAACATGAACCTGACAGCTAATTGGGATGGTACGGCGAATCATTTTATTTGGAGTAATGATGGAAAAAAAATCTATTTTATTGCACCAATTGACGGGACAAAACAATTATTTGAAGTTAATTTTCCGGGGCTAACCAAAATCGCAATCAACGTTCAACAAATTACTAATGGCGATTTTGACATCAATGATTTAATTGGTTTTTCAGGCGATGAGATCATCATTACCAGAACTGACATGAATCATGCAGCGGAAATTTTCTCTTTTGATTTAAATAAGAACAGCTGGAAACAACTGTCTAATGTTAATACTGCAATCTATAATTCATTGGCGTTAAGCAAAACTGAAAGAAGATATGTTACCACAACCGATGGTAAAAAAATGTTAGTTTGGGTAATTCTTCCTCCAAATTTTGATGCATCAAAAAAATATCCAACCCTTTTATTTTGTCAAGGAGGACCACAAGCTCCATTGACACAAGGCTATTCCTTCCGTTGGAATTTCCAGTTAATGGCTGCTAATGGTTATATTGTTATAGCACCAAACCGTCGCGGAATGCAAGGCCTCGGTGTGGAATGGAATGAGCAAATCAGTAAAGACTGGGGAGGACAAGTTATGGATGATTACCTTTCGGCTATTGACGATGTAACGAAAGAAGAATATGTTGATGCAGCACGCTTGGGATGTGTGGGTGCCAGTTATGGTGGTTATTCTGTATTTTACTTAGCAGGCATTCACAACAACCGATTCAAAACGTTCATTGCTCATGATGGCGTTTTTAATACCCAAAGCATGTTCGGAACCACTGAGGAAGTTTTCTTTTGTAACTGGGACTTTGGTGGCGCTTATTGGGAAAAAGACAATGCTGTAGCACAAAAAGCCTATACTACATTCAACCCAATCAATATGGTTGAGAAATGGAACAAACCTATTTTAATTATTCAAGGCGGAAAAGATTTTCGTGTACCGATTGGACAAGGACAGGAAGCTTTTCAAGCAGCTCAATTGCGAGGGATAAAAAGTAGATTCTTGTATTTTCCAGAAGAAAACCATTGGGTACTTAAACCTCAAAATGCTCAAATCTGGCAAGGGGAGTTTTTCAAATGGCTGAAAGAAACCTTATAAATTTATAATTGAATGAACAAAAAACCTCGTCAGGATATGGAGGGCACTGAAAAAGTCCTTAAAGAATTAGATTTCATTAAAAGAGTAGAAAAATAAGATTTTCTACTCTTTTT
>NZ_VJZP01000062.1 GCF_007097265.1 Flavobacterium gawalongense
TTTACACTTGGGTATTTCGCATCTGATGCGCCGTCAGCGGTCAGGTTTGTACTTTTATTTGCTAAAGCTTCTTTGGTTGCTTCTGCAGTCGTAGCACGGGATACTTCTGAAGCCAAAGCAGTTGAACTCGATGTTGCCGAGGCGTCAACATAATCTTTAACCGATTTTACACTTGGGTATTTCACATCTGATGCACCATCAGTTATAATGCTCGTACTCTTATTAGATAAATTTTCTTTAGAACTCAATTCATTTACAGTAGCTATACTAAGTGGTTTATTCAAATCACTTGTGTTGTCAATTTTATCAATACCAAAGTTAGTTTTTGCACCTAAAAGAGATGTAGCATTAGTACCTCCATTTTCAATAGACACAACACCTGTTACATTTATAGCATTAGTTGACGAATAGGCAAAAGGAACATAGGTAAAAGGCTCATTACTAATTTCTGTAAATGAAGAACAATTTCCATTTGAGTTTATAGCAACTACTAAAGTTTTCTTTAAAGAATCCCATATTACAGTATCAAAAGAAATAGCATATCCACCTGTTTGTGTTCCATTGCCAATTATTAAATTAACCATTCCATATTGATCCGTTTTAGTTTGAACAACTTCTTGATATTCCAATTTTGAATATTCATCAAAAAATTTAAATAGTAAACAAATATCACCGTTAGCAAGTGGTGTATTTGAGTTATTTACACCTGGTATTTGTTCCCCTTTTGGATTGAGAATTACAGCTTGATAACTAATTCCTTTTATTTGCCCAATACTTTTGGCACTTAATAAAAGTATAAAAAGTAAAATTATTTTTTTCATAATTAATTTTTATTTATAGTGAAGTGAATTCCTAATTGAATTTGATTAGTATCAAATGATAATTTTTCGCCATTAACATTAGAATTATTCAAACTCTTACTAAAATTATAACCAATACTTAAAAATCCAAAAGATGAAATACTGTACTTGGCTTGAAATCCTATATGTGGAACGAGTACTATTCCTGAAAATTCTTTATGTTTTACTAAATCGTAATAAAACCCATCTATTTCCTGTTTTCCATAAATTATTGTTGCCCCTTTTAATCCAATTTTTATAAAAAAATTGAAATTTTTATTTAAAAGTATTGTTGAGGGTAAAATCGAATAATTTAATTCACTATTGATACCTAAATATTTTGTGTCCCATCGGTATGAAATAACGGAATTACTACCAATAGCATTGTAATCATCTAAAGACAATCCAATTGCATAGAATGTTTTATTCTTTAATGGCTTAGATATGCCTAACTCGAAAAAACTGCCTACTCCACTTTGAAGATAAAAATTTGATTGTCCAGAAGAATCTTTGTAGTCATATTTTGTAAAGTTCTTCCCAGTATTAAAAAAAATTTCCTGAGAAAAAACTTGATATGATACAAAAAGAATAATAAATAATAAGTAGTTTTTTTTCATAGTTTGATGATTTTAGTATAATAACTGAAGTTGAATGCATTCAATCGAATTAGGTATTCTGAACTGGGTAATAATGATAAATCTATAATCAGAATGTTGTCATTTGATTTTTTCTTTAGTTCAAATATCTTACGACCCACTATGTCAAAAATATTTACTTCTATAAGTCCATTAATAGGTTTGGAAAATTGAAAATTAATAGTTTCAATAAATGGATTGGGATAAGTTGTGGTTTTGATATCATCAATTAAATTAGAGTAAATATATTTACCCCAAATACTTTGTTGAAATCCCTGCATAACTACATAATTGTTACTTGAAGTACCAATAAGAGTTTGTTGCCCTATTGTTTGCCTTATAATCGAACCATCAGGCATTTTTTTAGACAATCCTTGTGAAGATAGCATTTGATGATGCAAAACTTGACCCTGAAAAGTCAAAGTGAAAAATATAAGTAAATACCTCATAAAAAATAATTTCAACAAATCTAAGCCGTATAATTTGCTGTTTATCGATAAAATTATAAAGGTTTGAAAATAAGCTTAATCAGTAACAACTTTTCAGTTTTTAGTAACTATTAAATTAAACTGAAGTCATGTAAGACACCATAACAATAAAAGAAACAGGAAATCATAAAAAAAAGTATTCAATTGTAGTATTAATTTAAAAATATGAGAAATATTTTTTCATATTTTAGCAACTTAATGATTAAACAAAAAAACTATATTTGATAACACACTAAGAAAAACCAAAGAAATATTCATTAGTAGCATTTGCTTAATTAATAAAAAGAACCCCATTTTCATTCTTTTTAAATGTTAAAAACTATATATAAAATCAAATGGCAACAAATTTCCTTTGCATTATTACCGGTATAATTGGTTTAGTAACTACTCTATTAATCTTTACAAGTTACAAATCAAATAGGGTAATGAATTTGTATATAATTTTATTAATACTCATCATTTCATTCCGTCATTTAATAATTGGGTTAACTTATTTTATTTCGGATGACTCTTTTAAGGACTCTTTCTATAAATATTCAAACTTCTCAGCAGTAGCAATTCCACTCTTTTATTTATATTTAAAAAATTTATCTAGTAACAATAAATATTTTGATAGCAAAGAATTATTGCATTTTATTTTTCCAACAACATTTTTTTTATTCATAATCAAGTTTAATGATTTTCAGCACCCTTCAATACGATTAAAACTTATTTTTTACACCATTTTTTTTGCATATACTTCATTTTATATTATTCTATGCTACAGGCTATTAAAAAAAAATATTTGGACCAGAGAAGTTGATATTAAAGTGATTAATAAGCAAAATGAATTAATTAACAATTGGACGTTATTTTTATTTATTGTAATTACATTAATAACAATTAGACTTCTTGTATCAATCCTTCTGGAGATCTATTATAATATTTACATTAAAGGGATTAGTTATCAATGGATATCGGCTCTTATTTGGTTACTAATTCTATTTAAAATATTAATTTCTCCTGAAATACTTTATGGATATGGTACTCTTTACAGGAAAATAAATGAAAATAGAAGCTCTAACTTAGAACTAAATGAGATTTGGAATATATCTTCTAATAGCAAATTAAATAATAGCCAACATCTTGTTTTAAAAGAAAAAATAGATAAAAATATTTTAGTATACATTGAAGAAATTGAAAAACTATCTTTTAAATATGAACTATTTAGAGACCCCAAAATGACAATTACTGATTTAGCCAACAAACTGAATATCCCAAAAAGTCATATCTCTTATATATTTAAATACCATTCAACAATTTCCTTTTCTGAATATAAAAAAGTAATCCGAATCCATGATGCAATTAAGCACATCGAACTAAACTATCTAAAAAACAACACTTTAGACTCATTATCAAAAAAGGTTGGATTTACTTCATACAATCCATTTTTTACGAGTTTCAAAGAAGTTTCAGGGGTTTCTCCATTAGAATATTATAAAATGACAAAAGTGGAAATTGATGAATAAAAAAAGGCTCAACCGTAAAGTTGAACCTTTTTTTATGGAAATAATTAAATCCTATTTCTTATAATACTTTTTGTATTTTGGATACGTAATAGCTCCAAATAAAGTTATGACTCCTAATGAATACCATATCCAGTTTAAGGAATGAGCTTCTCCACTCGCATAAGAATGCAACCCTACTAAGTGAAAATTCACACCATAATAGGTAAACAATGTAGAAATAAAAGCGAACATACTCATCAGGTTAAAAATCCATTTACCTCGTAAAGAAGGAACAAATCGGGCATGAATGACAAAAGCATATACCATAATAGTAATCAATGCCCAAGTTTCTTTTGGATCCCAACCCCAATACCTACCCCAACTTTCATTAGCCCATTGTCCTCCTAAAAAGTTACCAATAGTTAGCATGATAAGTCCAATTGTTAAAGCCATTTCATTGATGTAAGTAATCTCTTGAATGTTTAAATCCATTTTTACTTTATTCTTTTCATTAGTAAACATAATTAGCAATAATGCTACCGCTCCTAAAATCATTCCTAAAGCTAATGGTCCATAACTTCCAACGATAACAGCAACGTGAATCATTAACCAATACGAATTTAAAACAGGTTGCAAATTTGCAATTTCCGGATCAATCCAATTTAAGTTAGCTGCAAATAAAATCATTGCAGTTACAAATGCTGAGGATGCTACAGTAAGTTTCGATTTTCGGTCAAAGGCCAATCCAAAAAACATAGTTGCCCATGCAATATAAACTATAGATTCATACGCATTACTCCAAGGTGCGTGACCGGAAATATACCAACGGCCAATTAAGCCCGCAGTATGCAATACAAATAATAATCCTACAATAATATGCATTGTATTTACTGCTATAGCTAATACTTTGCGCTCTTTGAAGATTTGCAAAATCGTAAAAAACAACATCAAAATCGCCGCTAAAATATACCAATAAAAAAGTTTATTGAAAACATCATATTTATTATACAACACTTCTGATGTAATTCTTTCTTCACTTGGTCTCACTTTACTGCCAAAACGTTTTTGGAAACCATTCATACTTTCCAATAACTCATCAGCAGTTTTGTAATCATTCGAGGTTGAAGCGTTAGTCAAAGAACCAAAATACAAAGGCAATACATTTTTAGTGTACGTCGCTTCCATGCCTTTCAAGCCTGATTCGTTGAGTTCCAAATAGGAAATCCATTTGTTGTTTTTATCATCCGGAATTGGAAAAATCTTTAATATTCGCCCGCTCAAGGCCGATTCCATCAGATTTACTTTTTTATCGGTTTCGATAAAATCTTTTTCGAATTGGTTTGGATTTGCTGATTTGAATGCTTCATCTAAATATTTAGAGAGTTTATAATTTCCTTTTTCATCAAAAAAGGATACAAAAGGAGCATATTTCGCTTCTTTGTCAATCCCAATAATTTTTCTAATACTATCATTCCCACTTTTGATGTAGATAATTGGAATTTCTATCCAATAATTCGCATATTGTGTCATTGACAAAAATGCCTGATCGGAATTCATTCCTTTGTAAGTATCATTATGACTCACTTTTCGCAACAATTCAGAAGAAAAAGTATTGATTGGCTTCATTCTTCCACCAGCATCCTGAATAATTAACCTTCCAAATTTTGCCGCATGTATTTCAGGAACTTTATATTTCGTTATAAGTTCTTCTAATTCATTTTGACTTAATACTTTTTTGGTGTGATTCGCATGCGTTTCCGCTGCTGCCTCGGTTTCAGTATGTGCATGTCCTTCGTGATCCGCGTGATCGTGTTCTTGTGCGAAACTATTGAAACTGAATAACAAAACTAAAATGGTCAAGAGTTTTGCTTTTTTAGTTTTTACCACTTCCAGTTTTCGTTTTACATCGGCAAAACGGGAATACTTGGTAAACATAATCGACATCATGGCAAAAAACAACATAAAATAACCACCATACGTAATGCAAGTTCCCCAAAAATCATGGTTTACGGATAATATTGTTCCTTTTTCATCAGGATCGAAACCCGACTGGAAAAAGCGATATCCTTTATAATCCAAGACATTATTCATGTATATTCTGGCATCGAAAGGTTTAACTGAATCCTGAACGGTCACCTGACTTTCAAATGAGGAATAACTTTTCTCTGTTCCGGGATATTTCTGTGCAATAAAATCATTCAATTTTATCTTGAAAGGCAAGACATACGCTTTACTTCCGTAGAACAAAGTATAATCGTTATTTCCTATTTTTACTGTTTTGGCTTCGCCAATTTTACCTTTAGAACCTACTACTGTAACTGTTTTTTCTTGTCCGTCAGCAGTTATTTTTACCACTAATGCATCTTCAAGATTCTTAGCTTTAAAATCATTTTTAGACTCATAATCAATTACACCTTTTACAGCTGGATCAGGAAATACAAATCGCATTTCACCAATGGTATATAACGAGCGCATCATCAAAGGCTGACTATTGTCTTTTGTCACTTTTCCTTGAAATTTATCGGCCATACGCATGAACGCACCTTCAAATGGAGTTTGAATGGTGTAACTACTTCCCGTTGTATTGATATTTATGGCTCCATCTGTATATTTATTTAAAGCAAATAATACATTATGAATGTTTTGTACTTCACCATCTTTCAAAAAATGTTCTTCACGTCCACCATCTCCTGCTTCCACTAATTTTAAATACAAAACTCCTTTAGGATCCGGTTTGATATACTCTTTAGCTCCCATGATAAAATTTTCATAGTTCACTTCAAATGACGTATCGGCAAACTTATCTGAAATACTGAAATTATTATTGGTAGCCGGAGAAAGCAGTACTTGTTTTTCAAAAACCCTGCGTTTCATTTCCCCTTTATATTCACCATCTACAAAAAGAGTAAGAAAGGTTTTGTCTGAAAAAACCTGATTTTCAGCTGCGCCTTCGCGAATGGGCATCATTCCTTCATAACTGATATATCGTGTCACAAAAGCTCCCAAAAGGATAAAAATAAAAGACAAATGGAGTAATAAAGTAGCCCATTTTTCTTTTTTTAACAATTGGTATCGTTTGATATTCCCAATGAAATTAATCACAAAGAAAACCATTATGGCTTCAAACCACCAAGAGTTATAAACTAGAATTCGAGCTGTATCAGTGTTGTACTTGCTTTCGATGAAAGTTCCTGCTCCCATTGCGATTGCAAAAGTTAAGAAAAGAATAGCCATTAATCGTGTAGAGAACAAAATAGAATATAGTTTTTGATTCATTTGAAAGTGAATTTCGTTTTATAAAAGTGCCACAAAAGTACTTAAAAATGTTGACTTCTATATTCGGACATTTGTTAATTTAATCCAAAATTAACCCAACTTGCAGGGTTTAGCCTGTGAACCATTGTTGAAAACGAGATTCTTGTTTGAGAAGTTCAGATTTGG
>NZ_VJZP01000063.1 GCF_007097265.1 Flavobacterium gawalongense
ATTACTCTTATTCTTTTGTCTTGAAATCTCTTTCAAAACGGCTGTCAATTCAATATGTCTAGGAACGTGTTCTGCTTTGTTTTAACTGAATTTATTTCAGTTTCTTTCGTTTCGTTTGACTCACATGGTGTGTCTCTGGAAGCGGGTGCAAAAGTACAACTTCTTTTTAATCTCGCAAGTGTTTTGAAAAGTTTTTTTGAAAATTTTTTGCTTCCTTTTTCTTTCCTGTAAAACGCGATTTCTCAACGTTTCCACCCACTCAATCTGTCTATGAACTTGCTCCCTTTCGGGTCGACAAAGATAACTACTTCTTTCTTTTCTCGCAAATCTTTTTTCTAAAACTTTCGCCTTATTTTTGATTCACTTTCCAATATTTAAGTAAGAACATCTGCGTCATTGCGGGTGCAAAAGTAGCACCTTTATTCAGTTATTCAAGCTTTTTAATCACTTTTTTTTAACGTTTTCTTGTCTTTTTCTTTAACTCACTGAAAACATGATTCTTGAATCTAAAAGTTTTTTTCCTCTCCTCCCGAAACTTCGGGACTCTCCTAAGGAAAGGGAGCCGAAATGGATAGGATTAGCCACAGTCATTATATATAAGCAATCTTAGTATCCTTTCTTTTTTTAAAGGATCCCCCTAAATACTCGGGCTTATTACCGGTTTACTGGTTAAGGACTTACCGTAGCATCTATAAATAGTATCGCTGATTGTCATTATTGAGATGCAAATAAAAAGTTTAATCTCATTCCGAATCCATAAAAGCTACAGGATAGACCAAAATTAAAAGCATTTATGGGTTTCTTTATATACGAACAAACATAACTTGCTCACTTCGCTCCTATATATAAGGTAACAAAATAGATGTTATTGATGTAATTTCTCCCTTCGTCCAAATGACAAAGTCGACAGAATGCTCAGCCCGCGTTAGGGATAGAAGCGAAAAGCCCACAGAAAAATGGAATGAAATGGAGTTTTTCGAGGACTTGCAGCGTATAGCCCGACCCATTATACAAAAAGAGGCAACTACCCACTAAGATAATTGCCTCTTTTTTATAAGGGGGAACGCCAAAATGATATTTATTGTTTCAATTTTTCAGCTCTGGACTCCCAAGCATCGGTGAGACTGTCATAATCGACAGGTGTCGCAGGATTCTGATTTTGCAATCTTCCTGATTCGAAGGCTCGCACTAGTATCGTTTCTATTAAATAATCTTCATTAGACTGATACGGTTGGTATTTTGTTTTTAAGTTAATGTCAAACATGCTTGCAGCAGTATTAGACCAAAAGGCTTTCCAACCGCTTTTAAGATTTTTAACCAACTCATAGGTAGTTGTCCCGGTTTGACGATGAATTAACTTTACGAGTATTTGACCTTGCTTACGGGATAGCTTTTTAAGTTTAGCTTCAAATTCATTACTAAGATACCCTTCGACTATCTTGAAATATTTCTTTTTTTCCTTATTTGTTTTAAGGTTTGCCATACCTCTATTTAAAACTGTCAATCTTTCAGCTGCTAATTTTGCATAGGGATAGGTTTTGTATACTCGGTTTTGAAGCAATAAAAATTGTTTTCTTGCTTCGGGATCCAGTTTCTCTTTATGAATTACTATTTCTTCTAATTGTATGGTGTCATTAAGTATAGAATCATCTTCTGTCAATATATAGCCCATTTTGGTTGTATCCTTTTGGGTCACCTGAGCATTAACATATATAGTTGTAAAAAGTATAAAAAAGAAAAGTTGAATAATCCTCATGGGTTGAAAAATTTAATTTCCAAAATTATACATTATATACACAACTGTGATGCCAAATTTATAATTTAGCAAAAAAATAATTTTATGAGTACTAAATCAATATTAAAGAAGTCATCACTTGAGTTTTTAGAAAACTACCTTAATAATGCATCGCCTACAGGTTATGAAAGTGATGGACAAAAATTATGGATGGATTATTTGAAACCTTATGTTGATACTTTTATAACGGACACTTACGGTTCGGCTGTAGGAATAATAAATCCGGATGCTCCGTATAAGGTAGTGATTGAAGGTCATGCTGACGAAATTTCATGGTATGTAAATTACATTACTGACGATGGATTAATCTACGTGATTAGAAATGGTGGTTCAGATCATCAAATTGCTCCTTCAAAACGTGTCAATATTCACACTAAAAATGGAATCGTAAAAGGGGTATTTGGCTGGCCAGCCATCCATACTAGAAATAGAAGTAAAGAAGAAGTGGCAAAAGTTGACAATCTATTTATAGACATTGGCTGCGAAACTAAAGATCAAGTAGATAAAATGGGCGTTCATGTAGGGTGTGTAATTACGTATCCTGATGAATTTATGATTTTGAACGAAAACAAATTTGTTTGTCGTGCGATTGACAACCGTATGGGTGGTTTCATGATTGCCGAAGTGGCTCGTTTGTTAAACGAAAACAAAATAAAACTTCCTTTTGGATTGTATATTACCAATTCTGTTCAGGAAGAAGTGGGTCTTCGTGGTGCCCAAATGATTACCAAAACCATCAAACCAAATGTTGCGATTGTAACAGATGTTTGTCATGACTCCACTACTCCAATGATCGAAAAGAAAATTGAAGGGGAGACAAAAATTGGTAAAGGTCCTGTAGTTACTTATGCTCCTGCAGTTCAGAATAATTTGCGAGAATTGATTTTGGAAACCGCTATGGCTAAAGAAATTCCATTTCAACGATTGGCTTCCTCTCGTGTTACGGGTACAGATACTGATGCTTTTGCATACAGTAATGGTGGTGTTGCCTCCGCTTTGATATCATTGCCTTTGCGTTACATGCATACCACGGTTGAAATGGTGCATCGTGATGATGTTGAAAATGTGATTAAACTAATTTATGAGACATTATTGAAATTGGAAAACGAAGAAACCTTCTCTTATTTTAAATAGTTTTAGGAGCTAATCCCGCTATCCGTTGCAATCTTTCTAGTCCTGAACTTGTTTCAGGAACCTGAAACAAGTTCAGGACTAGAAAGGATTTCCACTGCAAACGAAGTTCACTGAACTCCGCTGAAAGTAGAAACAAGGTGAAGTAATCGGGGCTAAAAAACCGCATTTCAAATTACGAATTGCGGTTTTTTTAGTAAATTTACTTAAACAATTCTTAAAATGCAGTCATCCGCAACATCAATCGAAGCGTATTTAAGAGAAATTCCCCAAGAAAGAAAATCAGCATTTCTTAGACTTCGCAAAACTATTCTTAAAAATATTCCAAAAGGATTTGTTGAACAAATATCTTATGGAATGGTAGGTTATGTAGTTCCACATTCCATTTATCCAAATGGATATCATTGTGAACCAAAACTACCGCTGCCATTTATAAGTATTGCTTCCCAGAAAAATTTTATAGCATTATACCATATGGGTATATATGCTAACCCAGAATTACTAAATTGGTTTGTCACCGAATACCAAAAACACAGCACCCAAAAATTAGATATGGGAAAAAGTTGCATCCGATTTAAAAAATTTGATCAAATCCCTTTTGATTTAATTGCAGAACTCGTGCAAAAAATAACAGTTCAAGAATGGATAAATTGTTATGAATCCATTTTAAAAAATTGAAATAATCATTAATTTTAAAATTAAAAATCATGAACATTATCAAAAAAATTATTTTAGGGCTATTGGGAATTATTGCTTTGGCATTGCTAATTGCTTTATTCTTGCCAAAAGAGTATGCCGTAGAAAGAGAAATTACTATCAACCAACCCAAAGACAGTGTTTTCAACTATGTGAAATATTTGAAAAATCAAGACATTTTTAGCGTTTGGAATAGAAAAGATCCAAAAATGATTAAAACATTTTCAGGAACTGACGGCACGATAGGATTTGTTTATTCATGGAATAGCCAGGATAAAAACGTGGGTGTTGGAGAACAGGAAATTAAAAAAATCATTGAAGGAGAACGAATTGATTTTGAATTACGCTTTAAAGTTCCATTCGAATCAACCGATAATGCTTACATGATAACGGAAGCTATTTCGTCAAATCAAACTAAAGTAAAGTGGGGATTTGATGGAAAAATGCCTTATCCAATGAATTTAATGTTACCCATAATGAATATGGAAGAAATGCTGGGAAAAGATTTGCAAGATGGATTGAACAATCTAAAAGTAGTTTTAGAAAAATAGTACTTCTTTTTTAATACAAAAAACCGCAATTCAAATTCAGAATTGCGGTTTTTATTTGTCTTTTTTTCGAAAGTATTCTATCTATTCTCTAAATAAGCCAAGACATTTTTCTCGATTCTTTCATCAATATTTGAAATATCAGCTTTAACGAATTTTTCTCCAAGAATATTTTCATATAATTCGATATATCTTTCAGAAACAGTTTCAATATATTCGTTAGTCATATCAGGAATTTGTTGTCCTTCTTTTCCTTGAAAACCATTTTCGATTAGCCAACGACGAACAAATTCTTTCGATAATTGTTTTTGTTCTTCGCCTTTATCTTGACGTTCCTGATATCCTTCGGCATAAAAATAACGAGACGAATCTGGTGTGTGAATTTCGTCAATTAAAACAATTACACCGTCTTTGGTTTTCCCAAATTCATATTTGGTATCAACCAAAATCAATCCACGACTGGCAGCAATTTCAGTTCCTCTTTGAAATAATGCTCTAGTATATTTTTCTAAAACTAAATAATCCTCCTCTGAAACAATTCCTTTAGATAAAATTTCCTCACGAGAAATATCTGCATCATGTTCGCCATTATCTGCTTTGGTAGTTGGTGTAATAATTGGTTCGGGAAATTTATCATTTTCTTTCAAACCTTCTGGCATTTTTACTCCGCAAATTTCTCTTTTGCCAAGAGCGTACTCACGAGCAGCATGACCTGAAAGATAACCTCGGATTACCATTTCTACTTTGAAAGGCTCACATAAATGACCAACAGCCACATTAGGGTCTGGAGTTGCGATTAACCAGTTAGGTACTATATCTTTTGTCAATTCCATGAATTTAGTCGCAATTTGATTCAAAATTTGACCTTTGTATGGAATTCCTTTTGGTAAAACTACATCAAAAGCCGAAAGCCTGTCAGTAGCTACCATCACTAAAAGTTCATCATTGATGTTATAAACTTCTCTTACTTTGCCTCTGTAAACTGATTTTTGATTGGGGAAATTAAAATTAGTAGTTGTGATTGTATTGCTCATTATTATTTGTGTTGTGTGTTTTTTCTAATAGTTGCAAATTTATGATTATTTTAGAAAGAAAAGCAAAGAATCATTCATAGTAGATCCAAATAAATGGATGTTTGAAAAAAAATATGAAATCATTCCATAAAAGGAGCCTTATATGCAACTACTACCTCTATTATTGAAGTATCTTTTTTAATAATTTTTTGGATATATAGGAAGCAACTCCTTCATTATCATTGGTTGAAATCACTTCTAAATGAGAAAGTCTATTTTTCAAACTCTCAGGCGCATTGCCCATAACTAATCCTTTACCGGTGGATTTAAGCATGTTTTCATCATTAAATCCATCCCCAAAAGATATTGCTTCCTGAAAAATAAAATTTTCTTTTTCCAAAATTTTTGCAATAGCAACACTTTTGTCTACCGATTTATCCATAAATTCCAAACAAAGAGGAAGGCTAAAAGCATGACTAAAAACATCAGAATGATCCTCTAAAATTTTATTTCTTAATTCAACTAATTTGGAATGGCTATCATGAGTGAAAAATAATTTTATGGCACTTAAATCATCTAAAGTATCAAAATCTACAAGTTCAGGATGATAATTGATTTCCGTTTGAAAACTATTTAATTTTTCATTGTGCTTGTTCGTTTGCCAAACATTTTCTCTAAATAATACCGTTGTAATTTCAGGATCTCTTTCTATAGCCAAAACCGATTTTATAGCATCGCTTTTGATGTCAAAAGAAAAAAGAAGTTCTTTCTCAGGGGAATGGATTCGCGCTCCGTTAGATGTTACTAAATAAACTGGACAACCCAATCCTTCCACGATTGGCATAGCGTCAAGATGATGACGACCCGTAGCAACAATTATTAAATAGTTTTGATTATGGAGTTCTTGGAAAACGGTTTTAGTATATTGTGATATTTTGTGGTCTGAATTTAATAAGGTTCCGTCTAAATCGCTTATTACGACTTTAATATTTTCTTTTCTCATCTTTCGTTTTTCACTGTCATTTTAATAATTACAAATTTATTGCATTTTGAAGAGATAAACAAAGAAAACAAGGAGTTGCAGAAAAAAAAGTGTGAATTTTACATTTTAGTAAAAATGATTTAACATCACTACGGATTTCTAAATACTTTAAGAAGACAAGGGGAAAATTTAAAATGTGTCAAGTATTCAATATAAATACTACCATATTACCCGATTACAGTGAAAATCTTTTTTATCTCTTTTAGGTATAGGCACTTTGGTCGCACTTATTAAGTACTGATTTTATTGACATTTATTTATAATTTACCATCTTTCT
>NZ_VJZP01000064.1:0-711 GCF_007097265.1 Flavobacterium gawalongense
GAAGCCTTATCCGACAGAAGAGCTAAATCGACCATAAACTGGTTAATTAAAAATGGGGTAGCCAAAAACAGATTAGTTGGCAAAGGCTATGGAGAAAACCTATTGGTAAACAATTGTTCAGACGGGGTAAAATGTTCCGAAGAAGAACATCAATTCAATAGACGCAGCGAATTTATAATCACTGCCTTATAATATTATTGCTTTATAACATATCATTAAATTTTACAGAAGCTGCCTTTAATTAGGTAGCTTTTTTTTTTAAGGCCAAAACCAAAATTGACTACAACAACTGGACTAATCGATACTTTCGACTTTCTTTTACGAAAAACTTCATTTCATCGATTATTTAAGCTAGTTGGTAGACCATTTGAATATAAATAAACTATTTTAATTAACTTTGACATAGTATTAGAACTTGTCAAAAATCAATTTTGAATTAATCCCCAAATAACAATCAAAATTGAATGTTTATAAAAAACCTATTTAGTTTTTCAAATTCTGTTGAAACTTAAATAATGATAGTAGTCTGCAACCATAAATCAATTTTGAATTAATCCCCAAATAATCGTCAAAATTGAATGTTTATAATAAACCTATTTAGTTTTTCAAATTCTGTTGAAACTTAAATAATGATAGTAGTCTGCAACCATAAATCAATTTTGAATTAATCCCCAAATAATCGTCAAAATTGAATGTTTATAATAAACCTAT
>NZ_VJZP01000064.1:718-2917 GCF_007097265.1 Flavobacterium gawalongense
GATAGTAGTCTGCAACCATAAATCAATTTTGAATTAATCCCCAAATAATCGTCAAAATTGAATGTTTATAATAAACCTATTTAGTTTTTCAAATTCTGTTGAAACTTAAATAATGATAGTAGTCTGCAACCATAAATCAATTTTGAATTAATCCCCAAATAATCGTCAAAATTGAATGTTTATAATAAACCTAGTTTTTAGTTTTTCAAATTCTGTAGAAAATTAACATTACAAACAATAATTTAAATTTTGATTGTATGAAAACAGAAATCACCTTCCTTTTACTGACCTTCTTCAAGATTGTTAGTAACATATATTCCCAATTTGATGCACAAAAGTCTTGGGCTAGCTTAGCTCAAACTATACTGTTGCAATCTCAAAAAAATATGTCTATTAATAAATTTATTGACTCCTTGAGAGCAAACTCAGGAAATATTGATTCAAGTCCTCAAAAGGTTGAAAGTTTGATAAAAGCAATTCGACCTTCAACTCCTACAACTACTCTCAAATGTGAATTTTGCCATTTACAATCGTCTTACTTTCTAACGATTTAAAACAAATCAATATGAAATCAACTATTACTTATTCGACAAAACAGTTCATGTATTCTTTTATTTTCAAAATGCTTTCTTGTTTAATTATGACTATTTCAATTAGTCATACTGCTTTTGCACAGAGCGGCCAAGGTCCTTGTAATGCTTTCCGTTATGATTCAGGAGATGGATGGCGGTTTGTGAGTGGTAAGTGGCAGGCAGTTAAACCTACGGGGAGCGATACAGAAGCACGAGGAATCATTACCTGTGGAAGTAGTGCTTCAACCATAAATAATTTACAAGATAAGGGTAAAATAGGACAAGACGGTTCTGTCTTTGATTTCCCGGATCTGGACATAATAAACTGCGGAAAGCCAACTGATGGACAAGATGTAGTATGGCTGAATTTTGATATCCGAACTTATGCAGGATCATTTTCTTTTCAATTAGGTACACCCGATCAACGTTGGGCCTTGTATTATGTAAATACCGCCAATACAAAACCTACAGCATTAACACCAGGAACATTCTATCCGGCAACACCGACAGGCTTGTCAGGGAGCTGTGACACAGCAGACCTGATTTATGCAGGTGGTCTGATTTTTGACGGTTGTGGAGCAGGTACTACGGCGGGTTGGGAAACGATTACTGTACCAGCTTTTGCAGATCCAACTAATTATTACATTGCTATATGGAATGCTGACGGATCAGACATCACCGATAACCTGATTTTTAAAGCCAGGTATGGGTGTGGAGGATCATCTTGCGCCCTTCAAAAAGATGGAGCCGACGAACTTAATTGTGTAAGTGACGGCTATGAGGTATGCGCCACATTTCTGGGAAGTGCCGGTAAATGGAAGGTAGTGGATAATGCTACACTAAAAGCAAAATCCTATAAAGTGACAACTTATGCTATGGACTTGACTACCGAGGTAAGTACAGAAACCAGGAATAGCTATGCTGAATTAATTGCTACTCCGCTTTATGTAGAGTTAGGAACGCAAGATGGTTCATCCCCTCAAAATGACATAAAAGCTATTGTTTGTGCAACTTACGATTATGCGAATCCATATGATTTGTCTTTGACCCCCGAAGGTATTCCTGCCGATGCCCCTAGCGACTATGTTACTTGCACAAGTAGTGGTAGCTTTAGTGGGGCTGGGCTTATTGCGTTAAGTGCAACAGTGGCATCAACCAATGTGACCTGCTACAATGATACAACTGGTGCAATTGACATAACCGTAACTGGTGGTTCGCCAAACTATTCTTATACTTGGAAAAAAGACGGTTCAGTAATCACTGCCACAACTGAAGATTTAAGTGGTATAGGTGCTGGAGTATACGAAGTAACGGTTACTGATACTAAAGGTTGTAAAGCCGTTAAATCGATAACTATTACTCAACCAACTGCTGCCTTAAGTATTGCGGTAACTTCTCAAACCGATGTGAATTGTTATAATGATACTACTGGAGCGATTAATATAACAGTTTCTGGTGGAACTTCAGGCTATACTTATACTTGGAAAAAAGATGCTTCAGCAATCGCTGCAACTTCTGAAGACTTATCTGGTATTGGTGCTGGAGTATACGAAGTAACCGTTACTGATACTAAAGGTTGTAAAGCCGTTAAATCGATAACTATTACTCAACCAACTGCTGCCTTAAC
>NZ_VJZP01000064.1:2925-6034 GCF_007097265.1 Flavobacterium gawalongense
ACGAAGTAACCGTTACTGATACTAAAGGTTGTAAAGCCGTTAAATCGATAACTATTACTCAACCAACTGCTGCCTTAACGTGTTCTATTACACAAAACAAAGCTGTTTCTTCTAATGGGTTAAGTGATGGAGAAGCCACTGTTACTCCACTTGGTGGAAATGGAGGATACACTTATTTATGGGATAATGGAGAAACTACTGCCCAAGCAATTGCCTTAAATGCAGGGCCACATTCTGTAACAGTTACCGATTCAAAAGAATGTCAAACAACATGTGAAATTACGATTACCGAACCTAATGTTTTATCCTGTAGTATTACACAAGATACTCCTGCTAAATGCTATGGTGATAGTAATGGAATAGCCACGGTAACTGCTATTGGTGGAAATGGGGATTATACCTACTTATGGGACAATGAAGAAACTACCGCTCAAGCAACGGCATTAAATGCTGGTACACATACCGTAACGGTAACCGATAAATTAGGATACAAAACTACTTGTTCAGTAATCATAACTCAACCTGACGCAGCAATAAGTGCTACAGCAGCAATCACAAATAACAATAACTGTGTAGGTTGTAGTAATGGGGCTATAGATCTTACCGTTTCTGGAGGTACAATGCCATATACTTTTATATGGTCTAATGAAGCTATAACCGAGGATATTTCCAACTTACCAAAAGGCAATTACACTGTAGAAATTAAAGACAAAAATGGATGTACTGCTAATTATACTTTTGAAATTACAGAATCTGGAATTGCATTAGTAAAAACCGGAGTATTCAGTGATACAAATAACGATGGATTTGCACAAGTAGGTGAAATAATCAATTATACTTTCGCAGTGACCAATATAGGTAATGTGACCGTAACCAAAATCGTAATTACCGATCTTGATTTTGAGGGACTGACTATCTCTAATAGTCCGATTAATTCCTTAGCACCCGGAGCAACTGACAGCTCTGTGACTGGTACTTATACCATAACCCAAACTGATATTGATGCAGGAAAAGTGACTAATTCCGCTTTTGCAAATGGGAAAGATCCTGATAATGAAGATGTGACTGATACTTCGGGTACAACAAATGAAAACAATACACCAACCGTTACGCCGTTGACACAAACACCTGGTATTATTTTAGTAAAAACGGGTGTCTTTGTGGATGAGAATAATGACGGTTATGCTCAGTTAGGCGAAACTATTAACTATACTTTTGCCGTAACTAATATAGGTAATGTGACCATTACAAATATTGAGATTACCGATCTTTTGGTGACTGTAAATGGCGGACCGATTGGAACTCTTGCGGTGGGAGCAACTGATAATACTACCGTTACCGCTTCCTATTCCTTGACTCAGGCAGATATTGATGCCGGTCAAGTGACCAACGTAGCTACAGCAACTGGACAAGATCCAAAAGGAAATGATGTAACCCATACCGATGATACCACAGTAGACTTAACCAATGCTCAAAAACCTGAAATTGCTTTAGTGAAAACTGGCGTCTTTGTGGATGAGAATAATGACGGTTATGCTCAGGTGGGTGAAACTATTAACTATACTTTTGCCGTAACTAATACAGGTAACGTAACTGTGACGAACATCATAATTACAGATCCATTGATTACTATAGTTGGCGGACCGATTGGAACTCTTGCGGTGGGCGCAACGGATAATACTACCATTACCGCTTCCTATCCCTTGACTCAGGCAGATATTGATGCCGGTCAAGTGACCAACGTAGCTACAGCAGCTGGACAAGATCCAAAAGGAAATGATGTAACCCATACCGATGATACCACAGTAGACTTAACCAATGCTCAAAATCCTAAAATTGCTTTAGTGAAAACTGGTGTCTTTAGCGACACCAACAATGATGGTTTCGCTCAAGTGGGTGAAATAATAAATTATACTTTTGCAGTGACCAATACGGGTAATGTGACCCTAACCAATATTGTTATCACGGATCCGTTGGTTACTGTTGTTGGCAGTCCTATTCCAACTCTTGCCGTGGGTGCTATTGATAACACTACTGTGGCCGCTACTTACACCATTACCCAAGCTGATATTGATGCTGGAAAAGTGACCAACTCGGCTTTGGCAACCGGTAAAGATCCTAAAGGAAATGATGTAACGGATACTTCGGGCACAACCGTTGAAAACAACACCCCTACTGATACGCCACTTCCTCAAAAACCTAGCATTGCTTTAGTGAAAACGGGTGTCTTTAGCGACACCAACAATGATGGTTTCGCTCAAGTGGGTGAAATAATAAATTATACTTTTGCTGTGACCAATACGGGTAATGTGACCGTAACCAATATCATTATCACAGATCCATTAATAGGTTTGATTATAACTGGCAATCCTATTGCTTCTTTAGCGCCTGGAACTACTAGTTTCGTGACCGGAGTTTATACAATTACCCAAGCTGATATTGATGCTGGAAAAGTAACCAACTCGGCTTTGGCAACCGGTAAAGATCCTAAAGGAAATGATGTAACGGATACTTCGGGCACAACCGTTGAAAACAACACCCCTACTGATACGCCACTTCCTCAAAAACCTAGCATTGCTTTAGTGAAAACGGGTGTCTTTAGCGACACCAACAATGATGGTTTCGCTCAAGTGGGTGAAATAATAAATTATACTTTTGCTGTGACCAATACGGGTAATGTGACCGTAACCAATATCATTATCACAGATCCATTAATAGGTTTGATTATAACTGGCAATCCTATTGCTTCTTTAGCGCCTGGAACTACTAGTTCCGTGACCGGAGTTTATACAATTACTCAAGCTGATATCGATTTGGGAAAAGTGACCAACTCGGCTTTGGCAACCGGTAAAGATCCTAAAGGAAATGATGTAACGGATATTTCGGGCACAACCGTTGAAAACAACACCCCTACTGATACACCACTTCCTCAAACCCCTAGCATAGCTTTAGTAAAAACTGGGGTCTTTAGCGACACCAACAATGATGGTTTCGCTCAAGTGGGTGAAAAAATAAATTATACTTTCACAGTGACCAATACGGGTAATGTGATCATAACCAATATCGTCATCACGGATCTAGTGCCATTGGTTGGTTTTGCAATAACTGG
>NZ_VJZP01000065.1 GCF_007097265.1 Flavobacterium gawalongense
AAATTTTTTCAGGGATGAAAGCTTTCTTTTTTTGGGGTTCAAAGAATCTTTTCCTCGTATGGTAATTATCTTTTTTTTGTTTTTTAAACTATTTAAAATGTAGTTTAACCTGTAAATTTTTAATTAACACTTTTTTGAATCAATAGTAAATCTATAATTTCAAAATTAAAATCTAAAATTTAGGTGTAGCGCTAAATTTTTTCAGGGATGAAAGCATTCTTTTTTGGGGTTAAAGAAACTTTTCCTCGTAAAGTAATTATCCGTTTTTTTTATAATATTTAACAGACTATTAGTACAATCAAAGTTACAAAGAATTAGTACTATTGATTTTTTTTTTCTACCAGTAACCTAAATACTCGTTGAAATGTAATTTTTAATTAAAAAAATTAATTTTTTGATTTTAAAACTTTAACATTTGTTTCGTTCTAAATGAAGTTATATCCTAATAATTTAAAATATTTTTTTAAAAAAAAGTTAAGGAAGAGAAAAATCACTATTAAAAAGGAGTTAGCTTAAATGCTTTTGGTTGTTAAATTTAAATTCATTTAAACGTTTAATTTTTTTATTATGTTTTATATTTAAAATTAAAAAACCTCGAAAGTTTTACTTTCGAGGTTTAGTTCATTATAATTTTATTTATGGATATAGGTAAGCTATTTTCTATATCAAAGATATATCTATAGGGCAGTGATTATAAATTCGCTGCGTCTGTTGAGTTGATGTTCATCCTCTGTACATTTTACATTATCTGCACATTTATTTACAAGTTGATTTTCTCCATAGCCTTTACCAATCAATCTGCTTGAATCAACGCCTTTTTTGATTAACCAGTTTATAGTAGATTTAGCTCTTCTATCTGATAAGGCTTCATTGTATTGGAAAGTACCACGACTATCCGTATGGGAACGTATATCGAGCTTCATCGTTGGATATTGATTCAAAACATCTAATATTTTTTCTAAATCTAAAGCCGCTTCTGTTCTAATATCAGATTTATCAAAGTCGAAGTAAATCATTTTTATACCAAAGCATTTACCCAAGTCATCGCCAATGGTTACTTTACATTTTGCTTTTTCCAATGTGATTGGTAAATATGTTTTCCCATTTTCTGTAGCAATAGTAATTTTTTGTTCTTTGGTGGTGTACTCTGTTTTTTCAGCTCTTACATTATAGGTTTTTCCACATTCGACAGTAAAAGAATAATTTCCTTTTTCATCAGAAGTAGTTGTACTCACCAGATTAAATTGATTGTCGTACAAGGTGATTTTAGCATTTGGCAGTAATTCTTTGGTAGTTATATCCGTTATTTCACCATATAATTCCTGCTCACAAATTAGCCTTTTGGTTTCTAAAAATTTATAAATATCATCATAACCTTGACCACCGTCTCTGTTTGAGGTAAAAAAACCTCTTCTTGATTTAGTGTCAATTAAATAGGCAAAATCATCTTTAGGAGAATTAACATCTGCACCTACATTTTGGACTTCACTGAAAGCGCCGTCCGCATTTATTTTGGACATAAAAACATCCAATCCTCCCAGACCAGGATGCCCGTCGGAAGCAAAATAAATTTCCTTTTCATCATTTACAAACGGAAAAGTTTCTCTTCCTTCTGTATTGATTGTATTTCCTAAATTTTCCGGAGTACCAAAACTACCATCATCATTTATTTTTACTTTGAACAAATCAGATTGGCCTATTGTTCCCGGCATATCAGAAGCAAAATATAATGTTTTTTCATCTGGACTTAAAACAGGATGTGCCGTACTGTAATTGTCACTGTCAAAAGGAAGTTCAGTTATATTTGTCCACTGGTTGTTTTCGAAACTGGCTTTGTATATTTTTATTAAAGTAATCTGATTTCCATTTTTTCCTTTTTTACCATCAAGATAATTGTTTCTGGTAAAATACATTGTTTTTCCATCATTTGTAAAGGCAGGAGTAGATTCATGAAACTTCGAATTTATAGTTGCATCAAACTTATGTGGAACACCAGGAATCATGTTATCACCTAAATCGGCAGAATATAAATTGGTGAAATATTGATTGGTCCAAGTGTGTTTTCTCTGTCCTAAACTTCCGGTATCTCTAGCTGAAGCAAATACGATTTTGTTTGAATACAGCGCTGTTCCATAATCGGAATATTTCGAATTGACACCCGCATCTTCCACTTGGTATCTTCCTGAATTGGCTTTTATAGCTTCTAAATAATTGGTGTTTTTTTTGAAAAGTTTTCCTCTAATATCGTTTCCTGATTTTTGATTGAATAGTTCTAAGATTTCATTGGCCTTATCATTTTGACCAATAGATTTCAAAGACTGAGCATAACGGTAATAATATTCTGGCTCTAAATTGGTGGCATCCATGGCAAATAATTCACCATACCATTTAGCAGCTTTGTCCAGTTCCGCATTAAAATAATAGGCATTTCCTAATTTTTTAAACATGTCTGCCGATTTATAACCTTTTTCCGCAACCCTTTCATAGGTTTTTATGGCATCTACATAGGCATAGTTGTCATATTTTTTATCAGCTATAGCTAGCTTCGTTTTTTGGGAATAAACGTTAAAAGAAAAAATACTTATTATTGTTATGTAAAGGAGTATATTATTTTTCATATGTAGATAATATTTGTTTTTTATTGGAATATGGTACCACCATTCTTCATTATTGTTTATCTCATTGATGCCATTTTATTTTGGTATTCGATGATTTTCAATTGTGATTTTGAATCATGGCGATTTCATAATACTTGTTTTTTAGAAGAATCTCGGGGTTGTAATTTTGTCGTTGTTTTTGAATAATTCATAGCGCAGGAAAATTTCATGTGAACCGGAATTATAGTTGTCTAAATTGGTCGTTTCAAGATCATATCCATATCCTACATACAAACCTTCAGAAACCTGAAATCCAACCATAGCACTTAACGCAGCACTCCATCTATAGGCGAGTCCCACCACAAATTTGTCATTGAACATAAAATTTCCGGACACATCCGTTTGAAGTGGAGCACCTTTTACCATTTTGGTTAGAACAGCAGGTTTGAATTTTATGGAATTATTCAAATCAAACACATATCCGGCAATTAAGTAGTAATTAACTTTTTCTTTGAAAATGGCCACTTCATTATCATCGTATCGTTTTGATTCAATAAAATTGGGTACAGAAAACCCGACATAAGCCTTATGAGAGTGTAAATAAACACCGGCACCAATATTTGGGGAGAATTTATTATTAAAATCATGCAAGCTAGGGTCATCATCCGCAGGATTTAATCGGGTTACATCTAAATCGAATAGATTAGCAGTTGCTTTAACACCGAAAGAAAGTTTAAAAGTCTCCGAAGTAGGGATGGTGTAGGACAAATCAGCCGAGATAGTATTCTCATGAGTAGGTCCAATTTTATCATTTATAATCGATACCCCCAATCCTAAATTATTTCCGTTGAGTGGCGTATTCATAGACACAGCGTTAGTTACAGGTGCTCCTTCGAGTCCAACCCATTGTGTACGATGTAAAGCGAAAATACTTAAAGCACCTCTAGATCCTGCATAAGCGGGATTAATATTGATTGTGTTATACATGTATTGAGTAAATTGAGCATCCTGTTGCGCATAACTTGCAACTCCAGTAAACAGCAAAGTGAATAATAGTATTCTTGTTTTCATAGTAGATATTTATTATTTTAAATTATCTATCGAACTCATTTACAAGAGTGCGGCAGGTCAGTTTGATAAATTTCATTACTGTTTATCATTCAGAAAATAGGGTTATTCATATTGTTTTTATACCTGAGGACTTAGCCCCCAGGTATAAAATTTTAATTATTTAGTAAGGTATAAATATCCGTCTTTTTTATTGGTTATAATATTTCCATTATCATCGACAGAGGTATAGTTCAAGATGTAAAAGTAGGTACCGGTAGGTAAACCGGACGACTGACTAATAGTAGCTCTACCTTGGGAAGTACCATCAAAAGCTTTACTTGTATTATTGTAATTACTAGTTTCAAAAACCAATACACCCCATCGGTTATAAATTTCAACTGTGTTATCTGGATAACATACTGTATCATCAATATTATCAATTATGAATTTCTCATTGATTCCATCTCCATTTGGTGAGAAGGCATTATGAACTAATACCGTTCCACAAGCCAATACAATACCACCGCAATCCGCATTTACAGTCATATTTATCTTAAAGCTACTAGGGCAAGTTGCATCATCAATTTTATATTCAAAAACATAATCACCAATAGCAACACCAAAAGGGGAGAAAGTACTACTACTACTACCTTGTGGGCGTCCAATATTATTCAAAGTTATCCAAGATCCATTTGAAGGAGTACCTTCTGGTAACAAGTCGTTTAGATTAATTATTGATGAATCTGCATTACAGGCCGAACGGGCTATTGTAACAATACTATTTGTAATGGTAACATTAATGATTTGAGTAAATTCGGATGTATTTCCACAAGCATCAGCCACCGACCATTTTCTCACGATTGAATAGGAGCTCTGTACCACATTAATTTTTTCTTCAGTATATTTTATTAAAGTTGCTGTAGAGCAATTATCAATAAATACGAGTTCTGGTTTTACAGGAATTGCATCACAATTGACATCGATAGTTGCACTAAACTCAGTAGTTGTAATAGGACCAGTGGTATCTTGAACAGTAATTGTTTGTGTGTGTTCAGTTGTAAGTCCACAAGCATTTTTTGCAGTCCAAGTACGAGTTAAAGTATAAGAACCTAGGCAAACTCTGGCAACAGAAGTTTCTGTGAAAGTTACTGTAACACCACTACAGGTATCCGTAGCAGTTAAAGTAGTGGCTGCAGGAACAGCAGAACATTGTACTGTTACATTTATAGGTAAAGCTTCCACAAATGTCGGAGCAGTTGTATCAACGGTTCTGATTAAGTTTTGGGTAACACTGATCGTGTTTCCACAAGCATCCGTTACGCTGTATGTTCTGATTGTAGTTTCGGTACAACCCACTAAAGCAGGAGCACTATCACCAACAAAAGCGACAACCGGAGTTGAACAGGCATCGGCCTCATCCGTCACTACAGCACTATCAGCAGCAGGGAAAGTTCCGTTGCAACCGTTAAGGGTAATGGCAGCAGGGTTAGAAGCTGTCGGAGCAGTTTCGTCAACGGTTCTGATTAAGTTTTGGGTAACACTGATCGTGTTTCCACAAGCATCCGTTACGCTGTATGTTCTGATTGTAGTTTCGGTACAACCCACTAAAGCAGGAGCACTATCACCAACAAAAGCGACAACCGGAGTTGAACAGGCATCGGC
>NZ_VJZP01000066.1 GCF_007097265.1 Flavobacterium gawalongense
AAGATGTATTAAACAGATACGCAACTTATTAAATATAACAAAATTATTTCAACAACATTCTTTTAGACTACAGCCAAAAAATTAAGCCTCGAAGTGACGATTTGTTTTTTATCCAATCCAGTAGAAACAAACTCAAATTAGTATAAATGAAAATTACCTTTTCACAATTACAACCGATTTTATAATAGATTCCAATTCATGCATCAGGTCTCGTTTTTCCTTTGATGGTGCATAACAGAAACCTTCCAAAACCAAAATTCTATTATTTTCCTTATCTATAATAGCATAATTGATGAAAGGACCCGCCATAAAATCATTTTTCAATTCCCAAGTTCCTTTGGTTTCGTATGTTTCTTTCCCGTCAAGATTAATCTTTGAAAGATATGGTGCGTAGGCCTCCTCAGTAATCATATGCGTATTTGGTTCTGTACCGCTAATATATAAATTACCTATTGAATCTCGCATTTTTATGATATTCGAAATCAAATTTGAGTTCTTTTTAATGGAGTTTAAAGGAACCTGATAAATTAGCAGACTTGTATTTCCGCCGACAATTTCCTTCTTTAACCACATGAAATTACTTTTGTGAAGCACATAAGTATAACCGGAAGGAATCTTTATGGAGATATGGAATTTATTACTGATTAATTGTGGATTAAGTAGCGACTGACTATTGATTCTCTGGCTTTCGGCTATTTCTGCCTGCTTGATTAACTGAATCATCTGCGGAGCATTTTTTTCTAAGCATGCTATAATATCAGCCCCGGTTTTTCCTGAAATATGAAACACATTTTGAGGTGATGCATATTGATCTTTCTTTATTTCAAATTTATTTTGCTCTTCTTTCTTTACCACAATAATCGCTCTGGTATCCGTCATGAATCCCTCCAGAAGTTTGACGGGATATTGATTTATGGTAAATAGCGGTTCTTCTTGTGGCAATCCAATTACTGGTGATGCAAACTTATTTCGAATACTGTCTCCTATCTCACCATTCCACAACTGATCATCAATAATAACCGAAATGGTATTGATTTTCCCAGTCGTTTTACGATGCAAATTATCGTTCTTCTTTGTACAAGAAAAAAATAAGAAAGAAATAAGAAGGCACAAAAAATGGATTTTATTCATTATAATTTAATTATGAAATCGCCATTAACAACAAGTTTGCGCAAGCAAACACCAATAAATAAAAAGGCGATACCATATATGACAACTAACAATTAAATTTTACATATATGAAATAAAACCCAAATTTATAGAAGTTTATCGTATTATACGTTTATTTTTAACTTCATTCCGGGTTTAATATTCCCCCCGCGAATATCGTTCCATTTTTTAATATCTGAAATGGTTACCCCGGGATATTTTTTGGCAATACTAAATAAGGAGTCCCCTTTTTTGACATAATACTCAATACCTGTTGCTAAGTTGGCTTTTTTCTTGAAGGAATTGGCGGTCGCTTTGTCGGTAGTAATCACAATTTCATCTTTGGCAACAATTAAAGTAGCACCTAGCGCAATGTTGTGGTCCGATAAATTATTCCATTGTTTTAAATCGGCTAAAGTAGTGCCAAATTTATGGGCAATATTTCCTAGATTGTCTCCTTTTTGAACCACATATTCTATGTCTTTTCGTTCTGGATTAGAAGCCAATTCTTCTTCTTTATTAATTTTAACTTCAGAAGCAACTACTCTTTGACTTTCCGAAATTGTTTCTGAAGGAACTACCTCCACTTTTGGTTCTTTCTTAATCGTTCTTACAATACTTTGTTCGGTAATGATTTTTAAACTTTTACCATAAGGAACAGCATTGCTTTTCAATTTATTCCATTTTTTAATATCGGAAACGGCAATGTCATATTTATCGGCTATTTCACTCAAATTATCTCCGCGTTTTACTTTGTAATATTTAGTTTTAGGAAGCGTAATCCGTTGTGTGGTATAATTCATCGTATCACGCACAACAATCGCTTTGGTAACCTGAAATGGTTTTTCACGAAAGTCAAGTTCGTGTTGGGTATAGGCATAAATTTTAGCTTCATTTGAAGTAAATACAGCTACTTTATCTTGTGGCAATCTCAAAAAATGATTTTCATCATGATAAACTGGAACTACATTCAACTTATAGGAAGGATTCAACAACTGCAATTGAGCTACGGGAACATCAAGCAAATCTGAAATTTGTTTGAACGACATTTGCTTCTTAATCATTATGGTATCAGTGGCAAAATGTTTTACTGTTGCTCTATTGGGAATAATTCCGTGTTCCTTGTGGTATTCATAAATGTACATTGTCGCCAGGAAAGCAGGTACATAACCTTGCGTTTCTTTTGGAAGATTTTTTCTAATGTTCCAATAATTTTGTTGACCACCAGAACGCCTAATTGCCTTAGAAACATTCCCTGGACCTGAATTATAAGAAGCTAAAACCAAATCCCAATCACCGAATATTTTGTACATATTCGTCATGTATTGGGTTGCCGCTTCACTGGCCTTCAAAGGATCGCTTCGTTCATCAACATAGGAATCAATTTTCAAACCATATTGTTTTCCCGTTTGATACATAAACTGCCATAGTCCTGTAGCGCCCATTTTGGAAACTGCTTTTGGGTTTAAAGCGGATTCTACAACTGCTAAATATTTTATTTCCAAAGGAACATTTTGTTTCGCTAGTGCTTCTTCAAAAAGCGGGAAGTAATACTCCGAAATAGCCATTAACCGTTCAAAGGATCTCTTTCTGTTTTTTAGGAATGACTTGATGATGTTTTCCAGACCTTGATTGTATTCAATATTGAAAGGTGATTTTGCATCCATTGCCGCCAGTCTTTCTTTCAAAAGTTCAGTAGGCAATTCATAATCCACTTTTTCATCGATATTTATGTTTTTTATATCATCCGTTATATTGTTGTATAAATCTAAGTTTGTCAATTCTTTCATCCACAAACTATCAACACAAGATGCCATTTCATCTTTTACGAAGGTTTTCTTGATAGAATCTAAATAAGATAATTTTGGTTCTACTTTTACAAAATTTTTATTTTCAACAACTTCTTGCGAAAATAAATGCACTGATAACAATAGAAATAACGATAGGGTGGTATTTTTTACATTCATATTTTAATGATCAAAGTCCTATATTTCAAATGATTACATTGGTATTTTTTACAAACATAATAGGTTAAAACTGAAAATTTCTTTAAATATTGTTAAAAATGCAACTTTCAGTTCAATTATGAAGAATTTTCCGTGATTTCATTGTGAAAATTCCTTTTAAAACACAATTCATCAAATTTTAAAACTAAAAAAAACCTTAGCGACAAATAGTTCATCGCTAAGGTTTCTTATTATTATAGATAAGGTATTTTTAAATCTGGATTACAGCTTAAAATGAAACCTTTTTAAATCATTGTATTAGTCAAGTATCGCAGCAATTCCTGGCAATACTCTTCCTTCCAGCATTTCTAACATGGCTCCTCCACCAGTTGAAACATAACTCATTTTGTCTTCTAGTCCAAATTGTTTTACAGCAGCTACTGAATCTCCTCCACCTACAAGTGAGAAAGCTCCGTTTGCAGTTGATTCAGCTATGAAGTTACCAAGAGCGATTGTTCCATTAGCAAAACTTTCCATTTCAAAAACTCCTAATGGACCATTCCAAAGAATAGTTTTAGAATCCATAATTACTTTTTTGAAGTTTTCCAATGATTTTGGTCCAGCATCAAGTCCTTGCCATCCGTCAGGAATTGTTTCTACATCAACAATTTGAGTATCGGCAGTATTTGAAAAAGCATTTGCTGCCACAACATCAACCGGAATATGAATTTGAACTCCTTTTTCTTTAGCTAATCTCAATATTTCCAATGCCAATTCTTGTTTGTCATCTTCACAGATAGAATTACCAATTTTACCTCCTAATGCTTTTACAAAAGTAAATGTCATTCCACCACCAATAATCATGTGGTCGACTTTATCCAGAATATTCTCGATAACCGTAATTTTAGAAGAAACTTTAGATCCACCAAGAACTGCTGTTACTGGTTTTTCACTGTTTTTCAAAACTTTGTTCAAGCTTTCGATTTCTTTAGCCAACAATAATCCGAAACATTTTTCAGTTGGGAAGAACTGAGCGATAATTGTAGTCGAAGCGTGTGCTCTGTGTGCCGTTCCAAAAGCGTCGTTTACATAAATATCACCAAGTGACGCTAATTCTTTTGCGAAAGCAACATCTCCAGCTTCTTCTTCGGTATGAAAACGCAAATTTTCTAACAATAGAACTTCTCCCGCTTGTAATTTTTCCGAAGCAGTTGCAGCTTCCACGCCAACACAGTTTGAAGCAAACTGAACTGGTACTCCAAGCACTTCTGAAGTTGTTTTTAGAATGTGTTTCAATGAATATTTTTCTTCAACACCTTTTGGTCTGCCTAAATGTGACATCAAAATTACGCTTCCGCCTTGAGCAAGAATTGCTTCAATTGTAGGCTTTGCCGCTTCGATACGAGTTGCATCTGTTACATTGAAATTTTCATCCAAAGGCACATTAAAATCAACGCGTATTATTGCTTTCTTATTTTTAAAATTAAAATCGTTTAAAGTTTTCATTAAGTATATTTTTAGTTTGTTTTTTTTGAAAGAATAACAAATATAGAACTTTTCAGGAACTAAAAAATAAGAATAGTTTGAAAATTAGGGAAATCCACTAACGAAAACGTTGTAATAGTCGCAAATTATTTGTTTTTTGGAATTAATTTCGAAAAACATTCGTCTCTGAAATCTTTCCTTTATGGAATTTCTAAAACGATAAGGAGCGCATTTTCGGATAACGCTTCCCATTCTAAGGAGTCAATTCCTGACAAACTTAATCCGTCTTTTGATTCTAACAAACGATTTTCTACTTCAAAAGCTCCATTAATTACAAAAACAAAAACGCCGTTTGAACTATTTTTTAGCGAATAAACCCCTTCTTTTCTTCCGTCATACATTCCTATAAAACCCAATGCATTTGAAATTTCGAATAATGGAATTAATTGGTTCTTATCGGTTAAACCAAAATCAAACTGTTTGAAATTGCTTTCGAAATCTTGAATTTTGGCATTGAATCCTATTTGTAAATAACTGACATTTTCTTCCTCATAAGAATTAGAAAGTTTGAAAGACATTTCCTTTTCAGCAGAAATAATTCGGATTTGTTCGACTCCTATAAAACTTTCATTCCCAAAACTGGATATGCAAATGAAAACTGCACATTAAGTTAAGCTACATTTTTGTAATTAATTTGATTGTTAAATTCTTCAAT
>NZ_VJZP01000067.1 GCF_007097265.1 Flavobacterium gawalongense
TTTCTCCATACAATAATTGTTCACAAGTAAGTCTTCTGGTTTCCAGGAATTTATAAATATCATCATAACCTTGCCCCCCATCTCTATTGGAGGAAAAAAAGCCTCTTCTGGATTTAGTGTCAATTAAATAGGCAAAATCATCTTTAGGGGAATTGGCATCCGCCCCTACATTTTGAACCTCATAGAAAGTACCGTCTGCATTTATTTTAGACACAAATATGTCCAGACCACCAAGACCGGGATGCCCGTCTGAGGCAAAATAAATCTCGTTTTCGTCAGTCACGAACGGGAAGGTTTCTCTTCCTTCGGTATTAATTGTGTTTCCTAAATTTTCAGGGGTTCCAAAACTCCCGTCATCATTTATCTTTACTTTAAATAAATCAGATTGTCCTAATGTTCCAGGCATATCAGAAGCAAAATACAGTGTTTTTTCGTCAGGACTTAATGCGGGGTGCGCCGTACTGTAGTTGTTGTTGTCAAAAGGCAGTTCGGTTATATTTGTCCATTGGTTGTTTTCGAAACTGGCCTTGTATATTTTTACTAAAGTAATACCACTGGCATCTTTTCCTTTTTTGTCTTCAAGAAAGTTGTTTCTTGTGAAATACATTGTTTTTCCGTCTTTGGTAAATGCGGGAGTAGACTCATGGAATCTTGATTTCACGTTTTTATCAAATTTATTAACCCCACCAGGAGTCATGGCATCTCCTAAGTCGGCAACATACAAGTTGGTGAAATATTGATTGGTCCATGCATGTTTTCTCTGTCCTAAACTACCGGTATCCCTAGCCGAGGCAAAGACAATTTTATTCAAATAAATGGAGCTTCCGTAATCAGAATATTTAGAGTTTATACCCGCATTTTCCACTTGGAATCTACCTGAATTTTCTTTGATCTTATCCAAATAACTCCTGTTGTTTTTGAAAAGTTTCCCTCTGGTATCGTTTCCTGACATCTGATTGAATTTTTCCAGCATCTCGTTGGCTTTGTCATTTTCACCGATGGATCTCAAGGATTGGGCATATCGGTAATAATATTCAGGTTCCACATCAGAAGTCATGGCAAATAATTCGCCATACCATTTAGCGGCTTGGTCGAGCTCGGCATTATAGTAATAGGAATTTCCCAATTTTTGATACATATCTGCCGATTTGTATCCTTTTTCTGCAAGCCTTTTGTAGGTTTTTATGGCATCTATATAAGCATAGTTGCCATATTTTTTTTCGGCTGCAGAAACTCTTGCTTTTTGGGCAAAACAGTTAAATGAAAAAACACTTACTATTGTTATAAAAAGGAGTATACTATTTTTCATAATGATTGTTTTTTAGAAGAATCTTAGTTTTATCAATTTATTGCAGTTTTTGAAATATATTATCTGGTATTGTTCCCGGATAATTGATTGAATTTCCCCAACATTTCATTGGCTTTGTCATTTTGACCTATGGCTTTCAAAGAATGTGCATAGCGGTAATAATATTCGGGTTCTAAATCAGAAGTCATGGCAAATAATTTGCCATACCATTTCACGGCCTTGTCCATCTCTGAATTATAGTAATAGGCGTTTCCCAATTTCTGAAATATCTCTACGGATTTGTATCCTTTCTCTGCCACTCTTTCATAGGTTTTTATCATAAATATGTAGGCATAGTCGCCATGTTTATTCGAAGAGTCTGTTACGCCTAAATTATAAGGTTTTAAGGTAGACTTTATCGAGTCTGTGATTGTTTCTACATGATAATCAGGTAGTTGTGTTTCTTTTTCAAAGCGCGGAGTTACAACTCTGGTGTTGTTTGGCCCTAAATCGTATGTGTTAACTAGGCTTGAGTCAGACACATTATAGGTAGTGGTGTACCCTCCAAATTTCATGTTGATGTTTTCTTTCACATGGTATACTTTTACAGTTCTTACAGGATTAGGAATCTTTTTTGACAGTATGTGACGCGTTATTTGTGTACTTTCCATTTTCTTGTCGGCTAGAGAAACCTTGGTTTTTTGTGCAAAACAGTTAAATGAAAAAACACTTATTATCGTTATGTAAAGGGGGATGTTATTTTTCATGATAATTGTTTTAGAAAAATCTGGGAGACGTAATTTTATTGTTGTTATTTAAATTTATTACCTAGTCTTAATTTCAGATAATTGATTGAATTTTTCCAGCATCTCATCGGCTTTGTCATTTTGACCTATAGCCCTCAAAGACTGGGCATATCGGTAATAATATTCAGGTTCGACATCTTGAGTCATGGTAAATAATTCGCCATACCATTTAGCGGCTTGGTCGAGCTCGGCATTATAGTAATAGGAATTCCCAAGTTTTTTAAACATATCTGTCGATTTGTATCCTTTTTCGGCAACCCTTTCATAGGTTTTTATGGCATCTATATTGGCAAAGTTTCCATATTTTTTTTCGGCTGTAGAAACTTTTACTTTTTGGGCATAACCGTTAAATGAAAATACAATTACTATTGTTATAAAAAGGAGCCTGGTAGTTTTCATATGTTATATTTTTATTGTTTTTTATCGGTCATATGTAATTCGCATATCGCTATCGGTGTTTGCATCGGATTTTCGTTATGCTCATTTCATGATGATTGTTTTTTAGAAGAATCTAGGGGTTGTCATTTTTTTGTTTTTGTTGAATAATTCATAGCGCAGGAATATTTCATGCGAACCGGAATTATAATTGTCTAAATTGGTCGTTTCAAGATCATAGCCGTACCCAATATATAAAGCATCAGAGATTTGAAAGCCAACATTTGCACTTAGGGCAGCACTCCATCGGTAAGCGACTCCAACAACAAATTTATCGTTAATCATAAAATTTCCGGATATATCTACCTGAAGCGGAGCACCTTCAACCATTTTGGTGAGCAGGGCAGGTTTGAATTTTGCAAAATTACTTAGATCAAACACATATCCGGCAATTAGGTAGTAATTTATTTTTTCTTTGAAAATAGCTACCTCATTATCATCATAACGGTTGGTTTCGATAAAATTAGGAACTGATAAACCCACATAGCCTTTATGGGAATGTAAATAGATACCGGCACCTATATTTGGTGAGAATTTATTATTAAAATCATGCAAACTAGGGTCGTCATCCACAGGATTTAATCGAGTAACGTCTAAATCGAATAGATTGGCGGTTGCTTTAATCCCAAACGAAAGTTTAACAGTCTCCGAAGTAGGAATGGTATAGGACAAATCAGCCGAGATCGTGTTCTCATGGGTAGGTCCAATTTTATCATTTATAATAGACACCCCCAATCCTAAACGACTCTCGTTAAAAGGTGTATTCACTGACACTGCATTTGTAACAGGTGCTCCATCGAGTCCAACCCATTGCGTACGATGCAAAGCAAATATACTCAAAGCTCCTCTCGATCCTGCATAAGCGGGATTGACATTTATTGTGTTATACATGTATTGTGTAAATTGTGCATCTTGTTGGGCATAACTTACAATTCCAGTAAACAGCAAAGCGAATAATAGTACTCTTGTCTTCATTTAGTTTATTGTTTTAAACCTGAGGGTTGATAGCCCCCAGGAGTTAGATTTGAGTTAGATTTATCTGGTAAGGTATAAATACCCGTCTTTTTTATTGGTTTGAACACCACCATTACCATCAATAGAAGTGTAATTCAGGATATAATAATAGGTTCCGGTAGGTAATCCAGAGGACTGGCTAATAGTTGTTCTACCTCTTGAGATTCCGTCAAAATAGTTGCTTTCATTGTCGTAGTTTCTAGTATCAAAAACCAAGACTCCCCAACGGTTGTATATTTCAACCGTATTGTCAATATAACAAGTGTCTGTTATGTTTTCTATTATGAATACTTCATTAATACCATCACCGTTTGGAGAGAAAGCGTTATGGACAATTAT
>NZ_VJZP01000068.1 GCF_007097265.1 Flavobacterium gawalongense
GGAATTGGAAGTGCATGCAAGGCACACACAGGCGTTTTGATATAGTGGGGTTTTAGTGGAATTACCGTTTCGCATCATATTTTCTGCGAAGCCGAAAATTGAAAGGTTACGAACCACACACCATCTCAAAGCGGCGGAACGTTGGCGGGAATACCAAAGAACTGCAAAATTGAAAATTACCACTCAAAAACTTTGCTAAAGTTATCCAATTGACTAACTTTGCCAAATGAATCAGAAATTTATAAGAGAAGTTGTTTATTACGAAGATTATTATCTTGATTTTTTTAACGCTCAAAAAGAAGACGTTAAGAAAAAATTCAACTGGACTTTACAGTTAATTTCAACTCAACAAAGAATCCCCGAAAAGTTTTTCAAACATTTGACTGGTTCAGACGGAATATTTGAAGTTCGTGTTGAAGTTGGTTCAGACATTTTTAGAGTTTTTAGTTTTTTTGACAAAGGAAAAATTGTTGTTTTAGTAAATGGATTTCAGAAGAAAACACAAAAAACCCCTAAATCAGAAATCAAAATGGCTGAAAAACTAAAAGCAGAATATTTAGAAGATAAATATAAAAAGTAACGATTATGAAAACTGAAAATAAAAAAATCACATCATTTGCTGAACATTTAGATGCTCAATACGGAAAAACAGGAACCGAAACCCGTGAAAAATACGAAGAAGAATACGAGACCTTTGAACTTGGTGTTATGTTGCAAGAAATGCGAAAAGAACGTGGAATGACACAAGAACAACTGGCATTAAAATGTGGAACAACAAAATCGTATATATCTAAAATTGAAAACAACACAAGTGACATAAGGCTTTCAACATTAATGAGAATAATTAGACTAGGCTTAGGTGGACACTTAAAGTTAAGTTTAACCGAATAAAGGCACTACCCGCCAATCGAGTAGACGGCTCCGCCAGAAACTAACGGAGTGCGCCTCTCACACCACCGTACGTACGGGTCTCGTATACGGCGGTTCGCAAAGTGATGGGTTGAGTTCGATATAAACCTCTGTCAAGGATTGATAACCTCTTTGTTTTAGGCGTTTCAAAGTAATGGTGGTGTTCAAAATAGGACTTTGTGCAATTGCCCAACCGCCTTTCCTCGTTCTACTCCAAGCATAGGCGTGGTCTTGGTCAACCCCCAATCGTATGAGATTCTTTCTCTTTCTCTTTCTTTCGGGTTTCTTCCAGTCGTGCCAAATGCAATAGCGCAGTCGGTTTCTAAGCCAGCCGTCTAAATCACGTAATTTACCCATAATACTCGTTCCCCGAAAATAGTTTAACCATCCTCGTTGCACTTCTTTTATCTTGGCAATACGTTCTTCCAGCTTGACTGGTGCGGTTTTTCTACTAATGCTTTTGAGTCGTTCTTTGAGTTTCTTCCAAGCTTTTTCTGCCACTACCAACTGGTATTGGTTTTTGCTCCCTTTTTGATACGTGGGCACAAACCCAAATCCCAACAAAGTGAAGTTTACGGGACGTCTAATCCCGCTTTTCTCCGTGTTGACGGTCAATTTGAGCTTCGTTTTCAAGAATTTGGCAATAACCTGTGCCGTGGCTTTCGCCTGATTCTGCGATTTGCAGTAGATACTAAAATCATCGGCATAGCGAACGAATTTCAGTTTACGTCTGGTCATTTCCTTATCCAATTCGTGGAGCAGGATGTTAGACAATAACGGACTCAAAGGGCTTCCCTGCGGAACGCCCTTTCTTCGTTTTTGCAGTTTGCCGTTAATCAGTATCGGCACTCGCAACCATTTACGTATCAAGCGCATCGTAGTTTTGCATTTTACTTTTTGATACACTAAATTCAATAACAGACAATGATCCACTTCATCAAAGAAGTTTTTCAGGTCGATATCCACAATGTGGTTCAGTCCTTGGTGGATGTAGCCCCTCGCTTGTCCAATTGCTTGTCGGGCGTTTTTATTGGGTCTAAATCCAAAACTGTTGCTACTAAATTCGGGTTCAAATAATGGCGCAATAACCTGCGATACGGCTTGTTGCAACACACGGTCGGTGGTGGTGGGAACTCCCAAAAGTCGGGTTTTGCCGTTCCCTTTGGGAATTTCCACGCCTAAAATGGGTTGTGGCAAGTAGTTTCCTTGTCTGATAGCTTCGAGCAATTGTTCTTTCCTTTCGGGAAATAGCGTTTTGAGTTGTGTGGTTTTTATACCATCAACTCCTGCGTTTCCCTTGTTGGAAATCATTTGCTCTAAAGCTTTTTGCAGATTGTAAGGATGTGTTACTTGTGCAATCATACTTGTTGTTTAAATCGTTTAAACCTGTTCTCGTTTTTCAAGGCTATCTGCCGTGGCGGATCCCGTTGAAAATTAAGAACCATTTTGCGTTCTCTCCTTCCTTGATTGTGAGACCTATGCGGTATCTATTCGCAACTCGTTGCCACAAGTACTATGACTTCTGCTGACTTCTCTTTATAACCACTCGTGGTTTAAGAGACCTCCCCTGGTAAGAGCTTTTTCCTTCGTCCAATCCCTGCGGCATCTACTGAAATACGATTTTGGTAATCTTTGGACGTTGCAATGGTGTGCTTGCTTATCCTCGTATAACAGCCTCTTATGCCGTTTCTGTTCGTCAGTACCGGACTTTGTCGGTTCGCTTCCTTCAGTGCATACCTCACGGTAAACCACCTTGCGACGTACTAATGATTCGGGGTTTCAATCCGCTCATAAGGGACTTACACCCTCTGGAAAAATAACACTCCGTAAGTTTGATTTATAATCCGAAATTTGTATTTTCGAATTTTTCTTCGAACTTACAGAGTGTGTCCTGCTCATGCAGGGCACACACACTTGCTCACAAGAGATTTGGGCATTTGGCTTGATGGGAAAATGGGTTTGGATTTGGGATGATTTGGCAAATCCGAAGATAAGGCTTAATTTAACCCCAAACCTCTTGTAGCAAGGGAACGGTGTGCAAAGCTTCCAAAAAACGACGAATGAAAAAACTAATTATTGTAACATTATTTCTTTCAATTATTTCTTGTGAAGGACAAGAAAATGATGAAAATAGAATCAAAGCAAAATCTTTAGTTAAACAAGCTAACGAATTGTTTATGAAATCTAATCTTGAGGAGCAAACAAAATTAGATAGTTGCATAGCTTTGATTGACAATGCAATAAAAATTGATGGAAAATATTTTAATGCATATTATGCCAAAAGCAAATTTTTAACTTGGAAAAAGGACATTAAGGAATCAATTAAGAATAACGAAAAAATGATGCAGTTGAGACCTTTCCAGCCTTTATGGAAAATCCAACGTGGACTTTTTTTTGATATTGACGGAAATAAAATTGAGGCTGAAAAGAATTATGCTATTGGAATCAAAGAATATGAGGACTTACTTAAGACCGAACAAAAGAATGATTTCAATTTAAGAATGGAATATGTTTCAGCGTTAGAAACTAAAGGCGATATTAAAAAAGCTGAACAAGAATTAGAAAACGTTTATCGTGACTTTCCAAATAACGAAATTTTGAAAGTTTACAAAACTGAATATAAAATCAAAACTAAAGAGCAAATTATTGAAATTTGGAAAAGCGGAGTGGATAATTAGCTCAGCACACACTCGAGTAGACGGCTCCGCTAGAAACTAACGGAGTGCGCCTCTCACACCACCGTACGTACGGGTCTCGTATACGGCGGTTCGCAAAGTGATGGGTTG
>NZ_VJZP01000069.1 GCF_007097265.1 Flavobacterium gawalongense
CCTACTACCATCTTTTATACAGCATTGAATAACACTCGCAGTCGTTATTCTTTCACAGCACACTCAGAGACGTTTGCAGAGCCTTGGGTAGTTCTTAAAAAATCTAATACGATATACCAAGAGACTATTTAAAACCTAAAAAACACATTACCTGCTAAATACGCTATCAAACCTGTAAACGAAGTTCCTTTTTAATCAATAAATTTTACTTTTCAATTTCTAAAATTCTATTTTTTTTAATAATTTTATAAATCTGTTAGCTCATTAAAAACAGTAAATGCAATAAAAATGGAACTCTCAAAAACGGATAAAAAAACAGCTCGAATTCTTATGGACAAAGGAATTCAAAAAGAACTTGACATTTGTAATGCTTCGGTTTTAGACATTTTAACAGATTGGAAAAACAAAAAGAAAGACGGAAGTGACACTTACGGTCAAGTATATGAAACCGTTTTAAAAAACAATAAATACATTGCTCTAAATTATGATGGGATTTCAGGGATTCACTACTTTGATACCGTCCTGAATATGTATTGCAAAGGTCTAGTTAGTGAGGAAGACATAAATCCGTTTTCTGAAACGGTAAGAGAACGCTTAAAATGGATAAAAGAAAGCAGACTTAAATAATATAAATTCGATTAAACTTTTCCATTTCTCTTTTCCTCCCGCCCCAGCTCCCCGAAGTCCCCGAAGTCTCCAAACTTCGGAGTAATAAAGCAAAAGATAAAATGGGTTGTATTGATTGAAAAGTGGTTACGCAATAAGAATACCATAGCGTTTATTGGTGTTTGGGAAGAGTTAAATAATCCTCTTTTTAATTCCCTCGAATTCGGGAGAATTAAAAATGAAGCGGGGTTAAGTGAGGATAGGGAGATTGTAAGATAGTGAGAACGGTTAACAAAACAATAGTCACGTTATGACGAAAAACAAGAAAATTATTGTAAACGGTATTGATGTTGTATTTTACAAAGAAAACAAGGAAGATTTCATTTCCTTAACGGATATTGCGCGTTATCGTGATAATGAAAGGAGTGATTATATTTTGCAAAACTGGTTGCGGAATAGAAGTACTATTGAATTCATCGGTCTTTGGGAGCGTTTTAATAATCCCCTTTTTAATTCCATCGAATTCGATGGAATTAAAAACATGTCGGGTTCTAATAGTTTTTCACTTACTCCAAAAAGATGGATAGAGGCCACTAAAGCCATAGGTATTGTGTCTAAAACTGGAAGATACGGCGGTACCTTTGCACATAAAGACATCGCCTTTGAATTTGCCAGTTGGCTGAGTGCCGAATTTAAGTTTTATCCGCTCTCCGAAGTCTCACTACTTCTAAATAGTTCTTAAAAATCCAATAAGATATACCTAAAAACTATTTAAAACCTAAAAAAACACATTACCCCTATTTTATACTCTTTATAAAAATCCCTATTTTTGCAGTCTAATTTTTTAGTCATGCCAAACAAGAAATACAAAATAGCGGTCATTCAATTGAATCTTAACGATATTGCCGAAAACAACTTGAAAAAATGCTTAAGTTGGGTTCGTGATGCCGCCAACCTTGGTGCCGAAGTCATTTCGTTGCCGGAATTATACAGCAGTCATTATTTTTGTCAAAGCGAAGATGTAGATAATTTTGCTTTGGCAGAACCATTATACAGCACTTCGTTTATTGCTTTTAGCGCTTTGGCAAAAGAATTGGGAGTCGTTATTATTGTTCCTTTCTTCGAAAAAAGAATGGCGGGCATTTACCATAACAGCGCTTATATTATTGATACGGATGGATCGGAAGCGGGATTGTATCGCAAAATGCACATTCCGGATGATCCCCATTTTTATGAAAAATTCTATTTCACGCCTGGTGATTTGGGTTTCAAAACTATTCCGACTCAAAAAGGAAAAATTGGAACGCTTATTTGTTGGGATCAATGGTATCCTGAAGCAGCTCGCTTGACGGCTTTAAAAGGTGCTGAAGTCTTATTTTACCCAACAGCAATTGGTTGGCATCCACAAGAAAAAGAGCAATATGGTGAAAATCAACATGGTGCCTGGATGAGTGTAATGAAAGGACATGCGGTGGCCAATGGCGTTTATGTTGCAGCAGCAAACAGAATTGGATTAGAACAATACTTGCCTAATACGGCGGGAATTCAGTTTTGGGGATCTTCGTTTATTGCGGGACCACAAGGCGAAATTTTGGCACAAGCCTCACACGACAAAGAAGAGATTTTAATTGCTGAAGTAGACTTGGATTTACAAGAAAATGTACGTCAGAACTGGCCATTCTTCAGAGATAGAAGAATAGATGCTTTTGGTGATATAACAAAAAGAGCAATCGACTAATTATGACTACAAATAATAGAAGATTTCCTGCCGAATGGGAAAAACAACAAGGCATTTTGCTTTGTTTTCCGCACAATGGCAAGGATTGGCCAGGAAAATACGAAGCCGTACAATGGGCTTTTGTCGAATTCATAAAAAAAGTGGCTACTTTCGAGCAAGTATTTTTAGTGGTTGCCGATGAAAACCTGAAAAGAAAAGTATCCGAAATGTTGGAAACAGCTCATGTTGATCTATCAAATATTTCTTATATCATTCATAAAACCAATAGAAGTTGGATGCGTGATTCGGGTCCAATAATTGTTAAAAACGGAGACCAAAGAGAAGCATTAAACTTTAATTTTAATGGTTGGGCAAAGTATAAAAACATTCAATTAGACAAATTTGTTCCTGCTAAAGTGGGAGAATTTCTAAATATTCCTGTTACCCAAGTTGTATACAACGGAAAACCGGTTATTGTTGAAGGCGGAGCTATTGATACGAATGGAAGAGGTACTTTGTTGACTTCGGAAGAATGCTTAATACATCCTGATATTCAGGTTCGGAATCCAAATTTCACTAAAGCGGATTACGAAGCAATTTTCAAGGAATATCTTGGAATTACCAATGTAATTTGGTTAGGCGACGGAATTGAAGGCGATGATACTCACGGACATATTGATGATTTATGCCGATTTGTAAACGAAGATACTATTGTGACTATTGTAGAAACAGATCCTAAAGACAATAACTACAAACCGTTGCAGGACAATTTAAAACGTTTGCAAAATGCCAAATTAGAAAATGGTAAATCACCTGTAATTGTGGTTTTACCAATGCCTAAACGTTTGGAATTTGATGGATTGAGATTGCCAGCCAGTTATGCTAATTTCCTGATTTTGAACAATTGTGTTTTGGTTCCTACTTTTAACGACAGTAATGACAGAATCGCTTTAAATATACTTTCAGAATGTTTTCCTGATAGAGAAATCATCGGAATTAGCGCTACCGATTTCATTTGGGGTTTTGGAACGTTACATTGTCTGAGCCAACAAATTCCAGAATAAAAAATCAAGCTTTTGCTGTTGCATAAAAAAACACCAACATAATGTGAGGGTACTGAAAAAGTCCTTTAAGGAATAAATACAATAATTTAAGGAGTAGAAATCTTAGTTTTTCTGCT